>JAGWBN010000031.1:29534-34560 GCA_021295875.1 Pseudomonadales bacterium | reverse complement strand
TTCTTGTCGGCTCGATGGCGACGGCGGCGGAGCTGTCGCTGTCGGTGGAGTCGGAGGCCCTTCACGCCAACATGCCCTTCACCCTGACGCTGTCGGCAAAGGGCTTCGAGGAGGAACCGACTCCGGCGCCGCCGGAACTCGTCATCGACGGCTGCGAGGTCACCTATCTCGGCGTCAGCCCCAGCGTGTCGTCGCGCATCGAAATCATCAACGGCCGCCGCTCCGACTGGCGCGAGGTGACGTTCGTATATCGCTGGCGCGTGTTGGCACCGGCGGCGGGGCGCTACACCGTGCCGGCGTTGCGCGTCGAGCAGGGGGGCGTCTCGGCCAGCGTCCGGGGAGGGTCGTTCGAGGCATCGGATGTACCGGACACCAGCGACATGATCGTCCGCCTGCGCCTGCCCGAACGAGCGGTGTGGGTGGGCGAAACCTTCGACGTGGCGGTGGATTGGCTGCTTTCCCGGGATGCTCGGAACTACCAGTTCGCCGTGCCGCTGTTCGACCTCGATGGTGCCGAGGTGGCGGCGGGCGAGAGTGCCGGGAGTCACGCCGGCACCCGCCAGATCGACCTGCCCTTGGCGCAGACGACCGTCACCGAGGGGGGCCGGGAATACACGCGGTTCACGTTTCCTGCACGGGTGACCCTGAATCGCGCCGGCAGCGTGGATCTGGCACCGGTACGGGTGGTCGCGCAGTTGCAGACGGGAGCGGGGCGGGACCGCTGGGGTTTCAGTCGCCCGCGCTACGAGCTCTACCGCGCCGAGGGCGAGCGGATGCGGCTCACGGTTCGCCCGCTGCCCGTGGCTGGCCGTCCCGCGACGTTCGTCAACGCCATCGGCGGCGGCTTCTCCATAGACGTGCAGGCGAGCCGGACGGTGGTGACGGTGGGCGAACCGGTGGAACTCACGATCCGCCTACGGGGCGATGGCCCGTTGACCGGCTTGAGCCTCCCGCCTTTGGGTGGCCCGGGCGGTCTCCCGGTGGTGCATTTCAGTGTCCCGGAAGGCGGCATCGCCGGCGAGATCGACGCGGACACCAACAGCAAGCGGTTCGTGGTCACCGTGCGGGTAAAGAGCGCGGAGGTGCGCGAGATTCCGTCCATCGAGTTCTCCTACTTCGATCCGACGGCGGGCGAGTACCGCACGGTCACCAGTCGGCCGGTGGCGCTGTCGGTGGGTGCGGGCGAAGTCGTCGGCGTCGACGACGTGGTCGCCGCCCCGGCGGTGACGGCGGCCGGTATGGATGCCGACGGAGAACGGCGAAGCGGTTCGGAAACGGCACGCTCGCCTGGCATCGCCACCCTGGTGGGTGCGGACATGTCCCTAAGCGACGCTGGACGAACCCTGGCCACCCCTTGGGGAACCAACAACCTCGCGCCGACCCTCGTTGCGCTCTATGGCGCGCCGCTGGGCGTGGTCCTGCTACTCCTATGGCTCGCCAGGAGCGATGACCGGCGGTCGCGCGGCCGCGCGGTCCGCCAAGTCCTCCGGACCCTGGAGCAGACGCTCGCCAGCGACGAGCCGGCACGGCAGACGGCACCGGCCATCGCCGCGGCGATGCGACGCCTGGCGGGGCTCACGGACAACGATCCTAGCGAAACCGTCGACCTGCTCGAACGGCTCGAAACCCGCGCCTTCGACCCGGCTGCGGGCGATCAGGGAGTGGCCGGAGAGGTGGCCGACGAGCTCCGCCGAATCGCACGGCGCTGGGTCGGCGGCAAGGCGCCGACACCGGCGGCGGTGGTACCGCTGTTGGTTGTGGCGATTCTCGTCGCGCCCGCGGGCCTTGCGGCACCGGACGACGTCGACGACGAGGTCCAACATGCGCGTGAGCTCTATCGGTCCGCGCTCGAAGAACCTGATCGTCTGCGTCGTGTGCGCCAGTTCGCCGCGTCGGAAGGCGCCTTCCGGTCGCTGGCGGCCGTCAACACCAGGGCGCCGGAACTGCAGGTCGATTGGGGCAACGCGGCCCTCGGCGGGCAGGACGCCGGCCGTGCGGTGCTCGCCTACCGCCGTGCCCTCGACAGCGACCCCGGCAACGAACGCGCACGCGCCAATCTCGCCTGGTTGCGCGACCGCCTACCCATCTGGCTGCCGCGCCCCGCGAGCGCGGGCGCCCTGGATTCGCTGCTGTTCTGGCGCGAGCGGTTCACGGTGGCGCAACTGCACTTGATCGGCGCAGCGGCGTTCGCCATAGGCCTGCTCGCCCTGGCGCCGTGGCGTCGCCGCCCGCGTGGATTGCGCGGTAGCGCGGCGGCGTTCCTCGTCGTCTGGGTGGTGGCCACGGGTTCCGCACTGGTGGCGGACGACGCGGCGGACGAGGGTGTCGTGCTCGTCGATGGCACGACGCTGCGTTCCGCCGACAGCACCGGCGCGTCGCCCACCTTCGCCAATCCACTGCCGGCCGGCACCGAGGTGACCGTCGTCGAATGGCGCGACACCTGGGCCCGCGTCGCGCTCGAGGACGGCACCCGCGGTTGGTTGGCGGCAAGCGCGGTGGAGATGGTCGCTCCGTAGGGGAGATGGCGTCTCCTGGCGGCGGCTTATCGCCGCCCCTGTTCGATCAAGGCACAGCGTAGGCCCTGCCGCGACCACATCGCGCCCGTACGAGGTCGCCTTCTACGCTTCTGCGGCGCTGGCACCCCGAACGGCCCGGAAATACGCTTCCGCCGACTTGAGGTGCGCATCCACGTCGCTGCCGTGGCCGACGTAGTGGGTCACGACGGCGAGATGCGTGCTGCCGAGGTCCTGCCAGCGGTCGTGGTGCGCCTTCCAGCGCTCGGGATCGCCGCCCCGGGTCTGTGCCTGCGCCTGGATGCCGAACCCATCCCAGGGTAGACCCGCAGCCTCGCGGGCGGTGCGGATCGTGGCCAGCGCTTGCCGGGACTTCTCGTTGGGTGTGCCGATGGGCACCCAGCCGTCGCCGAGTCGGCCGCAGCGCTTGAGCAGCGCCGGATGGCCGCCGCCGAACCAGATGGGCACCGGCTCTGTCGGCCGCGGCAGAATGCTGGCCTTGGTGACGGTGTGGAACTCGCCCCGGTAGTCGACGGTGTCCTCGGTCCACAGCCGTCGCAGGAGATCGACCTGCTCGGCCTGCCGGGCGCCCCGCCGTGCGAACGGCACGGTGAGCGCCTCGTACTCGACCTCGTTCCAGCCAGTGCCGATGCCGAGCCGGAAGCGGTTCCCGGACAGGATCGCCAGTTCGGCCGCCTGCTTGGCGACCAGTGCGGTTTGGCGCTGGGGCAGGATCAGCACGCAGGAGCAGAACCCGATGGTGGTGGTGGCGGCCGCCATGAACGAGAACAGCGTGAAGGGCTCGTGGAAGGCGACGTCCTTGTCGTAGGGCCCGCTCCAGCCGCCCGGCCGGTCGGGATCGGCGCCGAGAACATGGTCGTAGGTGAGAATGTGGTCCGCGCCCAGGGCTTCGGCGCCTTGGGCGTAATCGCGGATGGCGACCGGATCGACGCCGATCTCGTTGTGCGGGAATACCACGCCGAGTTTCATTCGTTACTCCTTGGCTGATTCGGAAGATGATACCCGCGTCCTGCGCGCGAACTCGATGCGGAGTCGGACGCGACCCATCGGCTCGATGCGGTGTCGTACTTGCGGGACCACGATGCCCACCGATCCAGCCGCAAGGCGCAGGGTTCGGTTGATCGGCTCGCCGACGTGGTAGTCGAGGACGCCCTGGCGAACATGGATTCGCGCCCAGACGCCGTGCGCGGTCGCATGGTCCCGAACGAGCCCGGCCGGCAGGGTGGCGTCGTCGAACTCGCGGGTTCGATAGGCGCGGGCGTCTGCAGGCCACTCCATCCGGTCGCACAGCACGCAGTCGAGCTCGGTGCCCAACATCCCGTTGCGGCCGTCTTCGGTCACCACCCAGGACCGATTCTGGAACGGTGGTTTGTGGCGGACATGCTGGCCGTGGGCGCAGTCGAGGTCCGCGACCCAGTCGTCCCGGGGATCGCGGTGGAAACCGATGATGGCCCGTTTCATCGGTTCACGATGTCGATGCCACCCATGCGTGCCGCGCACGCCTCGGCCCAATCCGCCACGGCCGTGTCGTCGGTGACGTCCACCGGCGTGCCGAACGCGGTGCGGCCCCGTTGCCGCAATTCCATCTCGGCGGTCTGGACGGCGTCCGCCGTGCGCGCACAGAACGAGACCCGGCAACCTTCGTCGGCCGGGGCCTCGACGACGGCTCGACCGATGCCGCGGGTGCCTCCCGTCACCCGGGCACGTTTGCCGTCGAGGTGGAGGTCCAATTTGCCGCCCTTGGGATCCTTGCAGGGGGCGGCATGGTAGTCGGTCGAAAGGTGGGTGTCCCTATCCGGGCGCGCTATCCATCCGGCGCGCCCTACCCGGCGCGGCACCCGCTTGGTACATTTGCGCGCTGGACACCAGGGCATCGCGACCATGCGGGACGACGACGGGCTTGCGCGTCGGCAGCTTCTCGACGACGGCTACTGCATCGTCGACGGCGGGCTGCCCGCCGGCAAGCTGGAGGCACTTCGGGCCTGGTCGGACGAGTGGCTGCGCACGACGAGACACTCGGCCAAGTGGAAATACCAGGGTTCCGACATCCACGTGAGCGGTGTGCGGAACGTCTCGAAACGAAACTCCGAGTTGCCCCGGGACGGCATGGTGGACTTCCTGATCGAGCACCCGGAGAACATCCTGGCATCCCTGGGACTGGCCGACTTCCGGTCCGGCGGCACCTTCCAGATCATCTCCAAGCCGGTCGGAGCTCCGGCACTCTACTGGCACCAGGACTGGGCGCGCTGGGACGATCCGATCAGCCTGTCGCCCTGGCCGCAGCAGGTCTTTCTCAACTGGTACCTGACCGACACGAGTGTCGGCAACGGCTGCCTGCGGGTGATTCCGGGCAGCCACCGACGGCGGATGGATCTGCACGAACACTTGGTTCCCGCCCACGAGGGCGGCGGCTACGACATCGAAGACACCAACGAATGGATGTTCAGCGACCATCCAGAGGCGGTGGACGTGCCGATCAGCGTGGGCCAGCT
>JAGWBN010000031.1:27395-29273 GCA_021295875.1 Pseudomonadales bacterium | reverse complement strand
GGCGCGGATTCAGATCACGCCGTCATCCGCCATGGCGCGGATCGCCTCGGCGTCGTAGCCGAGTTCCGCGAGAATCTCCGCCGAGTGCTCACCGAGTCGCGGAGCTCGCCGGGGCGGCACGGGTGGCGCGCTCGTGATCTTGATCGGGTGGGTGATGACCGGCGGCTGTTCGGCTGCGTCGTCCTGGGGTGTCACGGCCATGCCATTGACGCGAATCTGCTCGTCGGTTCCCGCCTCCTCGACGAAGGCGATGCGGTTGACGGGCACGTCCAGGGCCTCGAAACGCGCGAGCCAGTCGTCGGACGTGCGCGTGGCGATCACCTCCTGGATGGCATCGCCGAGTTCGACGCGGTTTTCCCACATGTCCCGCCGCGTCGCGAAGCGTTCGTCGGTGAGGAGAGGCTCGGCCTCCATGGCCGTGAACAGGCGCGCCAGCAGCTCGTCGTTGCGCACCATGTTGAGCTGCAGCCAGCGCCCGTCCCGCGCCTCGTAGACACGCATCATCGCCGACTCCACGCGGTTCGCGCGGAAGTTCGACAGATCGCCCCCCGCCATGACCGTGCCGGCGACTCCGGACACCGACCACAGGCCGTTGGCGAGTAGCGAGGTGTGCACCATGCCGCCCTCGCCGGTCTGTTCGCGGCGCAGCAGGGCGGTGACGATGCCGGCGTACAGCGCCACCCCGGTGGGGTGATCGCCCATGCCCGGCAGGCCCTGGGTCGGCGTCGTCCCGGCTTCGCGCATCAGGTCCATCAGCCCGCTGCGCGCCCAGTAGGCGAGTTGGTCGAAACTCTTGCGGTTGCGTTCCGCGCCGTGTTCGCCGTAGGCGGTGAGCGAGGCATAGATCATGCGCGGATTGAGCGGCTTGAGGTCCTCGTAGGTCAGCGCCATGGCTTCCCTCGAGTCGTACGGTTGGTTGGTGATGAACACGTCGCATTGCGCTACCAGGCGCCGGATGACCTCCATGCCGCGTTCGGTCTTCAAGTCCAGCGTGAGGCTGCGCTTGTTGCGCGATTCCATCTGCCAAAACCAGCCGTTGCCCGGCTCCCGCGGCGGCGCCGTTCGCGACAGCGAACGCAGCATGTCCCCCTGGCCCGGCCGCTCGACCTTGACGACGTCGGCACCGAAGTCGGCGAGCATCATGGCGGCGGCCGGGGCGGCTATAACGGTCGCCGCGTCGACGACCCGAAGGCCGTCGAAGAGAGGGTCGGCCATCAAACGATGCCGGCGACGTGCGACGAGTTGATGGGGATGGAGTAGCCCGACGGTCCACTTACCGAGAAGGAGTCGTGGATATTGCCCCGTTCGATGGCGGTCGCCTCGACGCCGTCCGCGACGAACCGGCGGTGAGCTTCGTCGATGTCGTCCACCATCAGATCGAAGGGTGCACGCTCGCCAGCCTCGATAGTCGTTTCGGCTTCGTTGAGAATGAGGTGCGTACCACCGCGCAGCTCGAGAATGGCGAAGCCATCTCGTTCAAGAATCCCGCGCATGCCGTGGCGGACGAAAAAGGCGTACGCCTTGCCGACGTCCTCGACCGACATCCTCATGTGGCCGATCGCGAACACCGGTCGTTGGTCATCTGCCATGTTTTTTGCTCCCCCCTTGAGCGCATCGGAGCGCATTGGAAAATAACACGGAAAACGCGGTCGCCGAATTACGCCCTTTGCCGATGCGCCCGACGCGGTTCGGGTACCGCGACGATGATGATCACCAGGGCGATCACCTGTAGCACAATGGTCGTCACGATCAGGGACACGTAGCCGGTTGCCGCGACCACCAGCCCGCCGAGGAACGGTCCGACGACGGCAACCAGGTTGACGGCGGAACCGGACGCCGCGAGACGGATCGGAATGTCCTCGAGGCGGCCGAACTCCA
>JAGWBN010000031.1:26737-27312 GCA_021295875.1 Pseudomonadales bacterium | reverse complement strand
GTCCAGCACGCCAGGGTGGCGACCATGACGATCTTGTAGCCCTGACGGTCCGCCATATAGCCCCAGACCAGGTTGGTGGTGCTCGACGTCAGCATCCAGACCGTGGTGAGTAGGCCGAGAGTGGCGCCCGTCACCTCCATCCGGGTACCCGCGAACAGCACGTAGAAGGGCAGCGCCATGCGCCCGCAGGATCCGAAGGCACGGGCGTAGAAGAACCGGCGGAAGGCGGGTTGTTCGCGCAGGATCGGTCCGACGTCCCTCAGGGTCTCCATCGTCGAGGCGCGGGGACGCAGGCTCGTGGCGGTGGGTTCGCGGGTCAGGGCAAGGGCGAACAGGCCGATGGCCGTGACCCCGAACGCCAGCAGGAAGACCGACGCGTAGCCGTTGCCGAGGACGTTGGCGTCGATGATGTACGCCCCGGCGACGTAGGACACGGCGGCGGACGACAGTCCGGCCAGGAAGTGCCTGGCACCGCTGACGATGCCGCGCCGGTTGATGGGGATCACCTTTGCCCTGAGGGCGTTCATGGTCACCTGGGCGATGCCCTGGAAGAAGCCCATGAGCGCGAGAAACAG
>JAGWBN010000031.1:24209-26711 GCA_021295875.1 Pseudomonadales bacterium | reverse complement strand
GCCATCGTGAACGGTGCCGAACAGGAACCCGGAGACCGCGAGACCGAGGATCTGCAAGCGCATGAGGCCGCTCGCCGCGAGGGTGACGCCGAGAAAGCGCTTTCGATGGCCGATGAGCGACGCGCCGATCAGTGGCGAGGCGACCGTGCCGACGCCCTGCAGCGACCGCGCCAGGCCGACGACGAAGTCCGAACCCGAGAGTAGGAAAAGATAGGCCGGCAGAAAGGTCGGTGCCGCGACCAGTCGAAACCCGGTCTGTCCGAACAGGCCGTCGGCAAGCTGGACGATGGTGTTGCGGGTGAGATACGCCGCCGCTTCGGCGTCCGCGGAACTGGGCGTCGGTGTCTCGGGTGTCCTCAGCTCCGCCGGGCGGTTCATCACCCCGGCAGTAGCCCGAGCTTGAAGTAGGAATCGCCCGTCGCCCTCAAGGTGTTGTCGATGGGGTACGTGGCAAGCCCGAGTTCCTGCTTCGCCAGCAGGCAGTAGGACCGCGGCGAGTCGTAGGTCTTCTGCGCCGGGGCGCCGTCCGCCATCTCCTCGCCACCGACCTCCGCCAGCTGGGGAAAGAGTTCGGCGAGCCTGGCCTGCAGCTCCCAGGTGAACAACTCCCCGGAGCGGTCGCTGGCGGAGAGGATGTAGCGCGAGCCGTTGCGGGCCACCGTGCTCTCGGCGCACAGCCGGTGGGCGCGGGCGACGTCGCGGACATCGACGTTGTTCCACAGCATCCGACCGCCGCGGGACTTCTTGTACGGCTTGCCCATCAGCATGTAGCGGATGCAGTTCTGCCAGCTCCAGCCCTGGTCGTGGTTGACGCACATGAGCGGGCCGATGACGTGCAGCGGCAGGATCGACATGGCGTCGAAGGTGCCGTCTTCGGCGGCGGTCTGGTAGAGCATCTTTTCGGCGCGCGCCTTGGCCATGGCGTAGGCGATATCGCGGTTCTTCGGGATGTTGTCCTCGGTCCAGGCGCCCCGGTAGCCGTCCACGTTGTCGCCGCACCAGTCCTTTTCGGTGAACACGTAGCCCTCCGGGCGGGGGTGGCCGACCGCAGCGAAGGAACTGGTGAATACGAAGCGCTTGAGCGCGTCGGATTTGCGCGCCGAGTCGAGGACATGCTGGACCTCGGTGAAGCAGCCGTCGTAGACCTGCTGCGGCGTCTCCCGGTTGTAGCCGACCGCGGCGCCGGCGTGAATGACCGTGGAACAGCCGGCGAAGGCGTCGTCGTAGCTGCCCGGCTCGAAGATGTCCCCGGCGTGGAGTTCCGTGTGCCCGCGCAGCCCGGCATCGTTGAGGGCGAGCAGGTGGTCGACCTTCTCGGGCTTGGAGGTGTCCCGTACGCAGGCGCGAACCTCGTAGCCTTGCGCCACCAGGTCTTGAACGATCCACGAGCCGATGTAGCCACTCGATCCGGTGACCGCCACGGGTCCGTCGGTGGGCGATACGGCGCGTGAGGCGGGGTCGTTGTTCCGAGTCATGGCAGGTCCGGCCGAAAAAACGACCATCGTAGCAACCTGGCCGGGTGCAGTCACGGAACGTCGGGTGGTGTGGGTGGTAGTGGGTGGTGTGGTTCCGCTCTCGTTGGGAGTCAAAATCGCGGGTTGAACGGACTACACTCGGTCGTTCGCGTAACGGGGCGATGTCAGGGCGTCCGTTGCGCTATTCGGACTTTGGGGGGAGGCCATGGCCGACGCGCTGTCGTCGTTTCGAATCTGCGACTTCACCGGACAACTCGCCGGTGCCGGGGCGACCAAGTGGCTGGCGTCGTTCGGCGCCGAGGTGATCCGCATCGAGGACCCCGTGCGCCAGGGACGCTGGGACATCCTGCGCGGCACGCCGCCGTTCGTCGACGAGCGCCGGGGCATCAACCTGGGCGGGGCGTTCAACAACCACAATGCCGGCAAGTTCGGCATGACGCTGAACCTGCGCACGGACAAGGCGAAGCGGATTCTCGAACAGTTGATCGAGGTCTCCGACGTCGTCAGCGAGAACTTCGCCAAGGGCGTCTTGGAGCGCTGGGGTTTCGGCTACGAGCGGCTTAAGACGATCAAGCCGGACATCGTCTACGTGTCGAACTGCGGTTTCGGCCACACCGGTCCCTACAGCGACTTCAAGACCTGGGGTCCCATCGTGCAGGCGGTCTCGGGTCTCACCTTCACCTCGGGCCTGCCGGGCCGCGAGCCCGCCGGCTGGGGCTATTCGTACATGGATCACACCGGCGCCTACTACATGGCCATGGCCATCCTGTTGGCGCTCATCCATCGCCAGCGCACGGGCGAGGGTCAGTGGGTGGACCTGGCATGCACCGAGTCGGCGCTGTCGCTGCACGGCCCGGCGCTCCTCGACTGGACCGTCAATGGGCGTCCCACCCGACGCGCAGGGGCGCCGCACGCAAACCGTTCCCAGTGGCCGCCAATGGCACCCCACGGCATCTATCCCTGCCGGGGCGACGACGACTGGGTGGCCATCGCCTGCCGCGACCAGGACGACTGGGAGCGACTGTGC
>JAGWBN010000031.1:13073-24135 GCA_021295875.1 Pseudomonadales bacterium | reverse complement strand
TCGTGGACGGCGGCACGCGGCAAGTTCGAGGTGGAGTCGGTCCTCCGGGATGCGGGGGTGCCCGTCGCGGCGGTGATGAAGCCGGAGGAGCGCATCGATCTCGACGCCAGCACCGGCGCATTCGGGTTGTGGCCCACCGTTGGCCACGCGGAAATGGGCGAAGTGCGGGTCGATGGGCAGCCGGTGCACTTCTCGGCGACGGACTGGCACATCGACCGTGGCGGACCGTGCCTCGGCGAGCACACCGAGCAGGTCTTGACGAACCTGCTCGGCTACACCGCCGACGAGGTCGCGAGTCTGCACGAGGAGGGTGTCGTATGACCGCCGCACCAAGGGACTCCGTCGACGATCAGGCCGGCCCAACGGGGGTGCTTAGCGGAATCCGTGTCGTCGAACTCGCCCGCGAACCCATCGCCCTGGCGGGTAAGCTCCTCGGCGACATGGGTGCCGACGTCATTCTGGTCGAGCCGCCGGGAGGCGACCCTTCGCGTCGGTACCCGCCCTTCGTCGACGACCGACCCGGTGAGGACCGTAGCCTCTACTGGTGGCACTACCACACCAGCAAGCGCGGCGTGGTGATCGATCTCGACGAGGACCAGGGCCGCGAGCGGTTTCGCGCCCTGATCGGCACCGCCGACGTGCTCCTGGAGGCCGAACCGCGCGAACGGCTCGGCGCGCTCGGTGTCGACTACCCCGATCTGAGGCGCATACGGCCGGACCTCGTGCACGTCGCTGTGACCCCCTACGGACGCAACGACCCCAAGAGCGACCTCCCGTATACGGACCTCACCATCATGGCCGCCTCCGGACCGCCGTGGAGTTGCGGCTACGACGATCACTCCCTGCCGCCGATCCGCGGTCCCCGGCAGGGCTACCACACCGCCTCGCACTTCGCGGTCCTGTCGGTGTTGACGGTCCTGCTGCACCGGGAAACCGGCGGCACGGGTCAGTTCGTCGACGTCAGCATGACCGCCGCCAACAACGTCACCACCGAAGCCGCGACGGTCACCTGGCTCGTGGCGCGAAGGACCGTGCAGCGGCAGACGGGACGCCACGCGTCGGTCACGCCGTCGCGGGAGACGCAGCAACGCTGTGCCGACGGTCGGTATGTGAACACCGGCGTACCGCCGCGACGTCCGCACGAGTTCGCCGCCTTGGACAAGTGGCTGAAGGAGCTCGGTCTGGACGCCGAACTGCCCGAGGCCGTCTTCCTGGAGATGGGTGCGCGTTGGCAAGGCCCCTTCGACTTGGCGAGGATCGGTCGCGACGATGAGATCACGGCGATCTTCGGGGCGGGCCGGGACGCCTTGAAGCTGATCGCCTCACGGGTCTCGGCGCAGGATTTCTTCGTCGGCTGTCAGCGCGTCGGGCTCGCCGTGGGCGTCGTCAACGCTCCCGAGGAGGCGTTCGAGGATTCGCATTTCAAGGCCCGGGGCTTTCAGGTGCCGGTGCGCCACGACGACCTCGACCGGACGGTGGTGTATCCGGGCGCACCCTACGCGCTGACGTCGAGCCCGTGGGCGATTTCCCGCCCGGCGCCGAAGCTCGGCGAACACGACGTCGAAGTCATCGCGGAACTCGACGCACTCTCGAAATAGACGCGACCGACACGACCCGCGTCGATTGGCGCACCGATCTTTGCGAGATGTCGCACACCAAAAAGCGAACAATCGCACACGGCGGACAGCCACTGACGGACACGCCGGACACGTCTGTGACGGCAAACTCGTACGTCACAGTACCTGCGGAACCTGCCATGACGATCGCCTACCCCATCGACTCGACGCGCCGCCGGCGCGGTATCGACGTGACGTTTCCCGACCTCCCGGAAGCCTTGGCCCAGTGCGCCGCCGGCGAGGAGATGGACGCCGCTGTTGCATGCCTGGTCGCGGCGCTGGCGGGCTACGTCAGGGAACGCCGGGCCATCCCGCGACCGTCGAATGCGCTGGGCCGGCCCCTCGTGCCGCCGCCGCTGCTCGTCGCGGCCAAGGTCGCTCTGTACCAAGAGATGCATCGGCGGAAGCTGTCGAACGTCGCGCTGGCCAAACAGCTCGGCACGGTGGAGGGGTCCGTGCGACGCCTCGTCGATCTCCACCACCGGTCCCACGTCGACCAGGTCGAGGGCGCCCTGGCGTTGCTGGGCAAGCGCCTCTTCGTGTCCGTACGTCGCGCGTAGGGCGACCCTCGTGGTCGCCCGTCTTCGCTACCGCACTTTCGTTGCTCGATCCCTTCGGCTGCCCTGCTTCCGTGGAGACGGGCGAGGACAAGCCCCGCCCTACGCGAGATAGCCGTCCTCCTCGGCGCGGCGGACCTCCGCTGCGGACATCCCGAGCCAGTCCGCGAGCACGGCGACGTTGTCTTCGCCGACACGGCGGGTGCGCAGGTACTCGTCGCAGGGGGTGTCTTCGAAATACAGTGGCAACCGGTCCGCGTAGGTCTGGCCGGCGACCGGATGAAGGTCGTCGATCGCCACCTGGAAGCGGGACCGTCGAAGCTGGGGATCGGACTCGGCCAGGTCGGCCCCGGTCTGGACGACGCCGGCGGGCACGCCGGCGGCTTGGCAGCGCTCCATCACGTCGACGGCGGTGTGCCCGCTTGTCCAATCACGGATCTTGGCGTCGAGGTCGGACAGCGCGGCGCGACCCTCCACCGTGGAGAGTCCAGGATCGGCAGCCCACGCCGGGTCGCCCATGACCCGGCGCAGTGCCAGCCACTGGTCGTCGGTCATGCAGGCGATCGCCACCCAGCGCTCGTCGGCCACGAGTTCGGTTTCGGCCTCGGAAGCGCACGGATAGCAACCGTGGGGCGCGGCGAGGTCGTAGGGCAGGCGGTTGCCCGTGGGTTGCGCCGCGTGCCCGTTGGCGAAGTAGTCGAGCAGGGTCGGACCCGCCAGACCGGCGCCCACCTCGAACTGCGACAGGTCGATGCGCTGGCCGCGCCCGGTGCGACGGCGGGCGTGCAGGGCCGCGAGGATGGCGAACGCGCCGTGCAGGCCGGCGCAATGGTCGTTGTACGAGAATCCGATGCCGATGTCCTGGCGGCCCGGAACGCCGGTCAGGTGGGTGAGGCCGGCGAGGGCGTGGATCGTCGGCGCGTAGGTGACGAACTTCGACCACGGTCCGCCGTCGCCCATGCCGGACATCTGCACGTAGACGACTTTGGGGTTCGACGGACTGACCGCTTCGTAGCCCACACCCCAGCGGTCCAGTACGCCCACCGAGAAGTTGTCGATCACGACGTCCGTTGTCTCGCACAGGCGCCTGCAGATCGCACGGCTTTCGTCGTGGGTCAGGTCGAGGGCGAGCGCCCGCTTGTTGCGGTTCCAGTTGACGTAGTACACGCCGTCCGGGGCGTTCGGCCCGGTGCGTACGGATGAGTTCACCTTGACGACGTCGGCACCCATGTCGGCGAGCAGGCGGGTGGCGAACGGTCCTGCCAGGACATGGGTGAAGTCGAGAACTCGCAGACCGGCGAGGGGACGGTTGCCTCCGGCCCCCTCGTTGGTTTCGGGCGCCTCGCTACCGGCTTCGCGGTCCGCCGGCAAAGCGTCGATGTCCCCATCCACATCGCCATGGTCATGCAGGTGCCAGGGCGTGTCGCTGAAACGGTAGGGCGCACCGGGCCCGCGAGTACCGCCCCCGACCTTGTAGGTCGTCCACCAGTCGCGGGCGTCGAGCTGCGGGTTCTCGGCCACCTTGTCCACCGACAGCACCCAACCGTAGGGGGCGTGGTGATCCTGGGCCTCGAAGAACAGCTCCTCCACGTCGCGTGTCGCGACCCAGTTGCGCAGCACCTCCATGAACCGGCGGATGGTGTCGCGGCGGTTTTGGGGTTCCTGGTACTTGGGGTCGAGCAGGTCTTCCTGGGCATCCTTCTCGATCAGCCAGACGAGCTGGTTGTCGAAGCTCGGCGTCGGCGTGACCATGATCGCGCCGCCGTCGGCCGGCATGACCACATAGGCATTGGACCAGTGCAGGCTGCCGCGCCGCTCCAGCACGGGTCCGCCCGCGTTGGGCATGCGGTCGTGGTACCAGTACCACATGAAGACGTGCTCCAGGCACGACGCGATGCATTCGTGCACCGGCACGTGAACGCGCTGACCCGCGCCGCCGTCGCGCACCCGGTGGAGTGCCGCCAGCGCCGCGATGGCCGCGTAGGCACCGGACAGGATGAAGTTCAGTTCGCCGAAGGTCTTGAGCGGCGGCGTATCGGCATCGCCCGTGGTGGCGACGGCGCCGCCGAGCGCCCCGGCGACCAGGTCGGGCGCCAGGTAGTCCCGCCACGGACCCTCCGGGCCGAACGACGAGATGTCGATCACCACGAGCTCCGGTCTCTCGGCGCGGGCCTCGTCGAGGCAGGCCGCCTGCACGCCGAAGCCTCCCGCGCAGGCAAGGACGACGTCGGTACGGTCCACCAGGCGGCGCAGCAGCTCGCGTCCGTGCTGGGCTTGTGGATCGAGGGAGACGCGGCGGCGGCTCGAAGCGAAGAACGCGTACCACAGCGATCGCTCGCCGGTTTCCGCGGAGGCATCGTCGCATTCGGGTCCGCGCCGACGCAGGGGATCGCCGCCGGGCGGCTCGGGCCGAATCACTTCCGCTCCCAGGTCCCCCGTAGATGGCGCGTTCGTCGGTCAGGTCCAGAACCCGCAGGGTGTCCAAGGCGCCGCGTTTCGATGGCACGTTTGTGTTCTCCGAACGCCAAGAACATGATGATAGCGCCCAAAGCCGGGACACTAGGGAAGGTCTGATAAGACCTTCCCTAGCGCGGCACAGGGATGTGCCGCCAAATTCAATGACGCAAGGAATTGAATTTGTACGCAACAAAAAGACCGCGCTCTTGTTTTTGCGTTTCTGATCAAGCCAAGGATGGCTTGATCGGAACATTCCTAGCGCGTCTCGCGAGTACGCGAGCCGTCCAAGAGCGACTCGTAGCGCCCGTGAGTGAATGCAACCCGACCCTAGCGCGGCGAAGTCCACCAGGCTGCTAAAATGCGCCATCGCGCCGCGTATCAGGAGCGGGTCGACATGGCAAGGATTGCGAAGATCGACGGCCGGCGGGGTTTCCATTCCACCAGATTGGGCTTGGTCGTTTTCCTGGCGACGACGACGGTGGCTTTCGGGCCGTCGGCATCGGCGGTCGACTTGAAGCAGGCTGTCGCCGACGGCGAGACCTCCCTGGGGTTCCGTTATCGCCTCGAACGCGTTACGCAGGACGGCTTCGACAAGGACGCGTTGGCGTCGACGGCCCGGGCGCGACTGACCTGGAATTCGGCCGAGACCGACAACTTCACGTTCGGCATCGAGTCCGACTATTCGCTGATCCTCGGCATCGAGGACTTCAACTCCACGACCAACGGGCGCACCGAGTACCCTGTCGTCGCGGACCCCGACGGCTTCGATCTCAACCAGGCGTTCGTCAAGTACGCCAACGGCGACACCACGGTCACAGTGGGCCGGCAACGCATCAACCACGGCGGTCAGCGCATCCTCGGCGGCGTCGCCTACCGTCAGAACGAGCAGACCTACGACGGCATCCGCATCCAGGGCAAGGCTGGAGAAGTCGATCTGGACTACAGCTACATCCACAACATCAACCGCATCTTCGGACCCGGCGACGGTGCGCAGCCGGGCGACTGGTACGGCAATTCGCACGCCTTCCGGGCCTCGATGACACCCTCGGAAGGGCATGCGCTGGCGGGTTTCGCGTACCTGCTCGACCTGTCCAACGCCAACGGCCCGCCGAACGCCAACGCGACCTACGGCGTCGACTATCAGGGCAAGTTCGACCCGTTGACCGTCAATGCCACGCTCGCCCGGCAGAGCGACTACGCCGACAACCCCATGTCCTACGACGCGCTCTACTACGCGGTGCAGGGCGTCGCCCAGGTCGGCGCGGTTACGCTGACCGGGGCCCTGGAGGTCCTCGGCAGCGATGACGGTGCGGCCGGATTCCGCACGCCCGTCGCCACCCTGCACAAGTTCCAAGGCTGGACCGACCGCTTCCTCGCGACCCCCGCCGCCGGCGTCCGCGACGTCTGGTTCAGCGCCGCGGGCAAGGTCGGCGGTGCCACCGTGACCGGTGTCTTCCA
This sequence comes from Pseudomonadales bacterium, assembly GCA_021295875.1. Lineage (GTDB taxonomy): Bacteria > Pseudomonadota > Gammaproteobacteria > Pseudomonadales > Azotimanducaceae > VXYL01. The sequence goes on along the minus strand of JAGWBN010000031.1, from coordinate 18,047 downwards.
CAACTTCCAGGCCGACGAAGGCGGTGCGGACTACGGCTCCGAGTTGGGTCTCGCCATCACCTATCCAGTCCGCGACAACCTGTCCCTGCTGTTCAAGACGGCACAGTACTCGGCCGACGAACACGCCAGCGACATCACCAAGCTGTGGTTGATGCTGGACTGGAAGTGGTAGGGCCCGCCACGCCCAAGTCAGTAGCTGCTCCCCGGCGTCTCTTCCCGCCGCCGGCTTTGCAGCACGTCGTCGAGGCGGAAGCGCGTCGCACCCCAGGTGTCACTGGGAACGGGCGTCGCCGACGTCCCCCATTCGGACAGTAGGGTGACGGTCTCGATGCCCCTCTCCGACAGCGTCGCCTCTTCGACCGTCTCCTGCAGGACGCCGCGTAGGACGCCGTTCTCGCTGAAGAACTTCGTGTTGCTCAGTGCATACGGGCGAAGGACGCGCGCCATCCCGTGGGTGATGGGTTGGGCGTCGTAGGCCACGAAGGACCGTTCCAGAGGCTGGGCGTCTTCATGGAACGGACCGTCGTATACGATGACGGCGCTTGGTCGTCCGTAGTGGGGGAAGTCGAGTCGGTACTGGGTGTAGGTCGTTAGTCCGGATGCCACGTCGGTTTTGCGGATGGCGGCGAAGCCGACAGCACCCCAGTTGTTGCTGCTGTGCCAGAACCGGCCCTGGTAGCCGTAGCGCTGGTGCACGGGTGCCGCATCGGACCCCGTTTGTACGAAGTCCGTGACCACCGCCTTCGAGAATCCGTCCTCGCCGACCGCGTCCGGGCGTACGTGCGGCGAGGGCGAGAACGCGCCGAACGGACTTTCGTCGGCACCGAAGAGGAAGTCGTGCGGTCCGTCTGCGGACAACATGCCATAGCTGAACTGAACCGTTTGCGCCGGACTCGCGACTCGGTCGACGATGTTCTTCACGGACGGCAGATCGACGCGCGGTTCGATCCAGCCCACGACGATGGGTGCGAGGCAGCTCGCCACGCCATCGCCGACGAACAGGCACAACTGGATGCGGGTCAGCCGTTCCCAGCCGGACGGCGTTCGCTCGCTCTCAAGCCGGTATTCACGCATCTTCTTGCCGTTGACGTACGCCTCGATACGGTGCAGGCGAAGCCGACGCGTGCTTCGGTAGTTGCCGAGGGACGCCGTCGAGACATCGCCGCGAGGCGCATAGCGCATTCGCACTTCACACTGCCCGAAGCCGAAGACGAGGCGCTTCAGTTCCCATGTTCCGGCCGTCTCATCTTCGAAATACTCGGCACGTACCTCGTCGCCCCGCTCGTCGGCAAAACGGTTGAACGACCACGCCATGGGGATGTCATCCCGGCCACCACCGTCGGGGTCGGTACTGACCAGGTGGCGAGCGTCCGACGTTCGGCCGAACTCCACGACCAGGCCATCGGGCCGATTCAACTCGAACCAGATCTCGGTCAGGCCCGGGCCGCCCCTGACGACAACGCGTTCAAACCTCTCCAGCAGCGTTCGGTACTCCGCGCCGGGTTGGAGATGCTCACCCCGCGCCAACACCATCCGGCGGTTGGCCACGCACAGTGGGTCCGACCCATCGAGCTTCAGCTCGGGTGAACGGGGTTTCGCATCCTTGGGACACCAACTGATCTTCGACGTGCCACCCACAAACCAGCCGTACCCCAGGCTGTCAGCCGCTTCATGGCGTGTGTGCCGTGCGAGGTCACCGCGACCGAGATAGTTCAGCGTCAGACCGGGATTCAGTCCTGACGGCATCCGGCCCAGATTGACCGGGATGTTGACATAGGCGTCGCCACCCTTGGTGACACCGGCCCTGAAAGGCATGAATGCGGTGGTGGTCGCGCTGATGGGCGACTCGGCTGCCAATGGGGAAGGAAGGTCGCTGGCGAGCGTCCGCTCGTTCGCTGCGCTCGCGAGGAAAATCGCCAGTCCGCAGGCCAGGACGCACGGTCGGTAGGCGGGCCCAGGATGATCCTTGGGCATGTTCACTTCCGTTGCCACTGCTCGGTACTCAGATTGCCTAAGCCTTGACGCACTCTGCAACGAGATTCGCCGCCAACGCGGATCGAGCGCCGTTCCAGGGGCGGGTCAGCACGCAAAAGTCCGCCGCCGCGCCGATTTCCACCCTTCGGGGGGCACCCCCGGGGTCGTCCAGTGGCGCCAGGAACAACGCCAGCGCCTGTTCCGGGGTCAGTTTTTCGTCTGCGCCGACCACCTGTCCATCCGGCGTCTGGCGCTCGACCGCGGCCCGCATGGCCGCCCACGGATCGGGATCGCCGTAGGGCGCGTCCGTGCCACCGCCCAGGGGCAGACCGGCTTCGAGAAATCCCCGGCACCGATAGAGGCTGGCATGGTCTTCCGGGGGAACATCGCGCAGATACCGATCGCCCCGTTCGGCGATGAAGTTCGGCTGCGTGACGACCGTGACATGACCGGCTTCTCCAGAGACTTCCTGCAGGAGCCCCATCGTCGCCGCATCCGTGACGGCGGCGTGTTCGATGCGATCGCCGGCTAGGGTGCCGGCGGCGCGCAGTGCCGTCAACGCGAACACCAACTCGGTCCGCGTCACGCAGTGGAACGCCACCCTGCGCTTGCGGGCGTGGGCCTTGGCGATCCGTTCCTGCAGGTGGTCGACATCGGGCAACGCGGCGTCGTCCAGCATGATCTTGACGGTGCCGCTAGGCAGCGACTCGTCGCCCATCAGGTTCACCTGTTGGCAAAGGTTCAGTTGTCGATAGATGGCCTCGGTGGTCGAGTCGTTGGTGTAGGTGGCGTCCGTAATGCCGGCGATGCCGTACCCCGCCAGTAGCCGTGATGTTTCCTCGACCGACCGACCGAGATCCTCGTCTTCCGCCAGTCGCTTCCGCAACAGCCCGTCGAGCCTGAACAACTGCCCGTTCGGGGTGTCGATGCCGAGCCGTCTGGCCGCCAGCGAGTTGACGAACCACATCTTCCCCGAGCGGTGCTGGATGCGCACGGGACGGTCACCGCGCAGCGCGTCGAGTGATCGGCTGTCGAGCAGGCCGGCGACCGACTCGTGGTAGCCGACACCCCGAATCCAGTCTTCGCCGGGCGCGGCCTCCAACGCCGCCTGGAGTTCGGCGAACGTCGTCACGTCGGGTGGCCCGCACTTCACCGACCGCCGCGCGGCGGCCAGGGCGAACAGGTGGATGTGGTGGTCGTTGAGGCCCGGCAGCAGCGCACCGCCGCAGGCATCCAGAACGTGCTCCCCAGGTGCGGCGTCGAGACCGCGGCCGACGTCGACGACCCTGCCGTCGCGGCAACGGACATCGACATCGGCGACGCCTTCGACTTCGGCGTTGACGATCAATAAAGCCGGTCGGCGGTCGACGGGAGTGTGCTCGCCGGTGCCGTCGGGCATCAGCCCCTCAGGGCAAGGGTGATCGCCGCCCCGTCTTCGCCGACGACGAACTTGCAGTCTTCGAAATCGGGTCGCCGCATTTTCCTGAAGCCTCGGCTGAACGCGTACGGTTCCTTGGGGATGCCGAGGAAGTTCTTGTCGAACACGTGGTTTGCGTTCACGTCGTGGTAGACCACGGCGGCGTACTCGCCGGGTTCGAGGTCGAAGTTCACGACCACCGGCTCGTCGCCTTCGCGGTCGGCGAGATCGTAAGCCATACCCGCGATGACCTTGGCGGGGTCTTCGTCCAGCCAGTTCGCCGCCTCGTAGACGGCGATGCGCAACACGCCCCCGTCTTCGGTGATGTTGTCGATGCCAATGGCCAGGTTGGCGGCGAACGCGCCGGCACCCGCGGTAGCCACCAGGGGTGCGGCCAACGTCTTGATGTACCAAGTGAGCGTTCTCACTGAACCAGCCCTCCTTGAATCGGCGGCGAGCTTACCATAGGGCCCTCCTGGGGCTGCCGGACTGAGTACAATCCACCGTGTGTTGGAGGATGGGCGGGTGCCATGGAACCGATGACGCTCCAGCAACTCGCCGTGCGCCTGGGTTCGACTCAGGGGTACGAATCCCTGTCGACCGCAGCCGGCACGACATGGGTCGCGGTTCGCCTGGACGGGGCGCCGTCCCCGTCTTTCCACGCCCAACCGAATTGCCCCGTGGTGGGCGTCTTCAAAGGGTCACCGCCGGCGGATGACCGGATCCCCTCGATCATCGACGTTGTCGTGGGCGCGGACGAGGTGGCGAGCGTCACGGACGCGGTCGACCGCAATCCCGTTGCCGCCGCGGTTCTCGTGCGCCTCCTGCGGCACAACGAGCGGGTCGGCAACGTCGATTCAGGCTTCGCCGAGTCGCTCGCCTACTCGACCCTGCAACACGGGTCCGAATTCCAGGCCTGGCTCGCGAACCGGCCGGACCGGCCGCCGCGAGCCGAGCCGGACGCGCCCGCCGTGCTGCTTGAGCGTCGGAATGGCACCCTGCGCATCACCCTCAACCGGCCGCACAAGCGAAATGCCTATTCCGCAAGCCTTCGCGACGGCTTGTGCGAAGCGCTGGATGTCGCCATGGCGGACGCATCGATTCGGCGCATCGTGTTGGACGGCGCCGGCGCATGCTTCAGTGCCGGGGGTGACCTCGACGAGTTCGGCGAGGCCACGGACGCGGGGCTCGCCCACGCCTCGCGGATGGCGCGCAACGCCGGAGCGATGATCGACTGCCTGCGGGACCGCGTGGAGGCGAGGCTGCATGGCGCCTGCATCGGCGCCGGCATCGAGTTGCCGGCGTTCGCCGAACGGGTCGTGGCTCGTCCGGACGCGTTCTTCGTCCTCCCCGAGGTGGGTATGGGGTTGATCCCCGGCGCCGGCGGCACCACCAGCATCCTGCGTCGGATCGGTCGGCGCCGGTTGGCGTTCATGGCGTTGACCGGCACTAGGATCGACGTTCCCACGGCCCTCGACTGGGGCTTGATCGACGGCGTCGATGCCTAGCGCGTCTCCCTTCGGGAGCCGTCCAAGAGCGACTCGTAGCGCCCGTCAGTGAAATGCAACCTGACCGTTAACATT
>JAGWBN010000031.1:539-13039 GCA_021295875.1 Pseudomonadales bacterium | reverse complement strand
GGGAGCCGTCCAAGAGCGATTCCAAGCGTTGTTCGAAATGCAACCTGCGTGTAAACATCAGCGCCGCTCAAGGAATCTAGCGCGCCCGTGCAGGGCACGCGGCCGTCCTACGAGTCTCCTTCGACTGGATTCTCGAAGCACAGGACCCGTCCGTCCGGGTCGCGGACCTCGAGCTGCTTCATGCCGTAGAAGGCCACGAAGGGCGGTTGCAGGTCGACGCCGTTGGTCACGAAACGCTCGTGGAGGGCATCCACGTCCTCGCACAGGAAGTACAGCGCGATGTCGCTTCGGTTGCGCGCCAGGCCCGCCAACCGGTCGGGGTCGGCCTGTTCGAGCATGATCCGCGCGCCTTCCATGGCGAGCATGCACCAGGACAGCTTGCCGTCCGGGTCGTAACGGTTGGCGAGGGTGAATCCGAGTTGATCGCAGTAGAACGCACGGGACCGCTCGATGTCGCTGGCCATCAGCAGCGGCATCGTCTCATGCACGTTCTCCCTGGGTGAGGTCAGCCTCTCCTTGACCACCCGGCGCAGCAGCTTGCCAGTCTCGTTGTAGGGAAGTTCGCTCCAGAACTCGATGACTTCCGGGACGCGGGAAGAACGCATGTGATCCTTCACCCAGTCCTTCAGTTCCTGGGCCAGTGCCTCGTTGGCCGGCGTGTCGCTCTTCGCGACCACCGCGCTCACCACCGCCTCGCCCCATTCCTCGCTGGGCACACCCACCACCGCGGCGTCGGTCACCGCGTCGTGGGCGACCAGCACGTCTTCGATCTCGCCGGGTGACATGTTCTCGCCGCCGCGCACGATCACGTCGTCGGCGCGGCCGTCGAGGAACAGGAAGCCGTCGTCGTCCTTGGAGCCCGCGTCACGGGTGGGGAACCAGCCATCGGCGTCCACCAGGCTGCCGCGGTCCTCGTATTCGCCGGACACCTGCTCGCCGCGGACGTGGATCTCCCCCCGCTCGCCCGGGCCCAGCACCTTGCCGTCCTCGTCGCGGATCTCGAGTTCGATTCCGGGCAGTGGAATGCCCACCGAGACCAGTCGCCGGCGGGCGTCGGGATCCTCGCTTGCCGCGGCGGCGCGGTGTTCGTCCGGACCGAGCACGGTAATCGTGGAGCTGGTCTCCGTGAGTCCGTAGGCGTTGGTGAAGTCCGTGTCCGGAAACAGCGCCATGGCCTTTTCGATCACCGCCAGCGGCATCTTTCCGCCGCCGTAGGACAAGGACTGCAGGTGCCCCATGTCGGCGGTCTTCTCGCCCTCCAGGGCGTCGACGATCCGCGACAGCATGGTCGGCACCACGAAGGCGGTGGAGATGCGTTCGTGGCGGGCGGTTTCGATCCAGGCGTCGGCGCTGAAGTTGGCGAGCTGGACCACGCGACGACCGGCGTACACCGAGCTCAAGGCGGCGGCGATCCCGGCTATGTGGTAGGGCGGCACGCACACCAGCGCGGCTTCGTCCTCCTCGGCGGACATGAACTCCACCGAACTCACGATGTACGAGACCAGATGTTTGTGGCGCAGCACGGCGGCCTTGGGGATCCCCGTGGTGCCGCTGGTGAAGAGCAGCACGCCGACCTCGTCGGGATCCATGGAACGCTGCTCGCCCGCGGCGCCGCCGCCGCGGGAGAGGTCCAGGAAGGAACGCCGGGAAACGGCTTGGACGCCGTCGCGGCCCTGGAAGTTGGGCAGGCGGTCGTCGTCGGTGACCAGGTACGCGGGTTGAACCCGAGCCAGCAGGGCGTCGATCTCGGCGGCGCTGAGGCGGTAGTTGATGGGCACGTAGGGAACGTTCGCCCAGCCGCTCGCGAACAGCGCGATGGGCACGGCGATGTTGCTGACGTCCAACAAGGCGACGCGGGAGGCACCGGACTCGCGGATGTGGTGGGCGGCGGCGCCGGCGGCGTCGTAGAGTTCCTGGTAGGTGATCGAGGTGCCGTCGCCGGGGTCGGTGAATGCCACCCGATGGCCGAACCCGGAGGTCGCCATCTCTAGCAGCATCATGGTGTTCACGGAAGGCTCCGCAGGCGAGGCGGGAGATGGGGCGTTCTAGTCGGTTTTCGGCAGCTTCTTGGCGTCTTTGACGGTGAGGGCGGTATCGCCAAGGGCCAGCGAGCCATCGCCCGCCTTCACGCACAGCACCTCGAGCGAGCCGTCGGCATTGACGTAGCGTTTGCCGATGGCGGTGCCGTCCGCATGGCCGGGGTCCACGTCGCCACCGTTCACCTCGCCGTCCTCCACCATGGGCGCGCCGCCGCAGCGCAGCTGCACATCGCCATCGGGTGCGGCGATCACCATGATCTCCGTCGCGCATACGGCGCTCTTCAGTCGTTTACCGGCGGACAGGGACGGCATGGCTTACCTCTCGGAATCTCTCGGTGGGTGACGGAAAGCGCAGCATTGTACCCAAACGGGCGCCACGGGTTGCAGGTCGGCTAACATCCGCTCCCATGGCTGGACGACCCATCGGCTACATGGAGCGCACGCGGCGCTATTACGAAGCCCAAGGCTTCGACAAGCCCTACGCGTGGGCGCATTTCGACGACGTGCCGTTCGCGCCGTTGGCGAAGCCGGTGGCGGAGTCCACCCTGGCGCTGGTCACGACCATGGCCCTGCACGACCGGGACGAGAGCGAGCCGCGCTACGTGGCGTCGGGCTCCGCGTCGGAACCACCGAAGCGGCTGTACGGCGAAGACCTGGCCTGGGACCGGACCGCGACCCACCTCGAGGATCGCGAGTCGTACTTCCCCATCGATGCGCTGCACACGCTGCTCCGAGGGGGACGAATCGGTGCCCTGGCCGAGCGCTTCCACTGCGTGCCGACGGAATACAGCCAGCGCCGCACCAGGGATGCCGACGCACCGGAAATCCTGACGCGCTGCCGGGAGGACGGCGCGGACATCGCCCTGCTCGTGCCGCTGTGACCGGTCTGTCACCAGACCGTGAGTCTGGTAGCCCGGCACCTCGAAACCAACGGCGTGCCGACGGTCGTTCTCGGTGCGGCCCGGGACATCGTCACCTACTGCGGCGTGCCCCGGTTCGCGTTCACCGACTTTCCCCTGGGCAACCCCTGCGGCAAGCCCTTCGACCGGGACATGCAGGCCGCGATCACCACCGCTGCGGTGGATCTCTTCGAAACCGCGACCGAACCGGGAACGGTGGTGACCATGCCGTACAGCTGGAGCGACGACGAGTCCTGGCGTGATGGCTACTACAGGATTCGCGAGGAAGACCGGGAGAGGCTGTACCGTGTCGGCGAGGAGCGCCGCGCCAGGCGCCAACGCCTACGGCAGACCGGCCAGGTCCGGCGCGCCTGACGGCGTGATCGAGAGTACTCTCGTATTCCTGCCCCGAAGCTGGGTTTGGGCGGGCGCGATTGAACTGCCCGTACCCGACGCGGCTACCTCAAGACCAGCACCGAACCCGTGAGCGCGGCGGCGACGCCAACGGTCACGGACACCGAGTCGCCGGTTGCCATGGCGTCGACCAGTGGACGCCACAACAGGGCGATGCTGGCGAGGATCAAGCCGCCGCCTGCGGCCCGACGCCAGCGGGCACGGCGATGCTGGGCGTCGATGGCTCTGGTGAGCCGGTCCATGGCTTGGCGCTGGGTGTTGGCCAACCGGTCCAGGTCGCCGAGCTTGTTGGCGGCGTTGGCGAGGAGTTCCGGCAACTGCGGCAGCAGGCGTGGCAACTCGCGGGCGATGGTCGGTGCATGTTCAACGAGATTGCGCAGCAGCGCGGTCGGACCGAAGCGTTCCCGCATCCACGCTTCCATGAAGGGTTTGGCGGTGTTCCACAGGTCGAGGTCGGGGTAGAGCTGCCGTCCAAGGCCCTCGATATTGAGCAGGGTCTTCTGCAGCAGCACGAGTTGCGGCTGCACCTCCATGTTGAACCGCCGTGCCGTCTGGAACAGTGCGATGAGGAAGTGGCCGAAGGAGATGTCCTTGAGCGGACGCTGGAACAGGGGTTCGCAGAGCTGGCGGACGACGTCTTCGAACTCCTTGGCATCGGTGTTTTCCGGAATCCAGCCGGACTCGATGTGCAGGCGGGCGATGCGGCCGTAGTCGCGGTTGAAAAACGCCAGGACGTTGCGCGCGAGATAGGTCTGATCCTCCTCGGTCAGGGTGCCGATGATCGCGCAGTCGATGGCGATGTAGCTGGGCTCGGCGGGGTTCGTGATGTCGATGAAGATGTTGCCGGGATGCATGTCGGCGTGGAAGAAGTTGTGCTTGAACACCTGCGTGAAGAAGGTCTCGACCCCTCTTTCCGCCAGCTTCTTCATGTCGGTTCCGGCACGTTGAAGGGCGGCGATGTCCGAGATGGGCGTGGCCCGAACGCGTTCCAGGACGAGCACCGACTCGGCGCACCGCTCCCAGTACACCTTGGGCGCGTAGAGCAGTTCGGAGCCTGCGAAGTTGCGCCGTAGCGTGGCCGTGTTGGCGGCTTCCTTGAGGAGGTCCAGCTCGTCGAAGATGGTGCGTTCGTAGTCCCGCACCACGGCCTTCAGATGCAGCCTCCGGGCTTCCCGCGATAATCGCTCCAACAACGCCGCCATGGTGTGGATCAACACCAGGTCCTTCTGGATCACGCGCTCGATGCCGGGACGGATCACCTTGACCGCCACCTCGTCGCCGTCCGCCATGGTGGCGCCGTGGACCTGGGCGAGAGAGGCCGAGGCGATGGGTGCCGGATCGAAGCTGGCGAACAGCTCGCCGATGGTGCCGTCGAGGCTCGCCTCGACGCGGGCAATGGCGGCATCGCCGGGGAACGGCGGCACCTGGTCCTGCAGCTTCGCCAGTTCGTCTGCGTAGTCCGCCGGCAGGAGGTCGCGGCGCGTGGACAGAATCTGGCCGAACTTGATGAAGATCGGACCGAGATCCTCCACGGCCTCGCGCAGGCGCACGGCATCGGGTTGCCGCGGTGCCGGGAGCAGGCGCAGAGGGGAAAACCGGTACCACCAGTGGTGGCCCGCGAAGCGACCGATGTTGCGGTCCAGACGGTGACGCAGCACCGTGGTGAGGATCTTCGCGATGCGCCCGATGCGGGTCATCGCTGTTTTCCTCCGCCTCTCTGGATGGCGTTCACGAGGCCTTCGATGGCGGACTCGGCGGCCTTGGCGCCGAGACGCAGGGCATCGCCGAAGTCCTCGGCCAGGAAGCCGGCGGGGCCGAGGTCCAGGTGCGGCCGGAACGAATCCCGGAAGTCGTCGAACAGGGCGGTGTCGCCGAAGACCGCCGCCGAGTCGCCGGCATCGGGCGAGGAACCCCGCGCCATGGCCTCGGCGAGGGCGGCGGGGGAGCCGCGCACGGTGGCATCGGCCGGCGGGTCGGCGTCCGGTTCACCCGCGGTCACGCCCACGGTGCCCGGCTCGAAGTTCAACACGAAGCGCATGTCGAGGGTCTCGATGGCGATGCTTCGCCCGGCCAGCCGTTCGCTGCACCGACGAGCCCGGGAGCTAGCCGCGATGGCGGCGGTCAGCGCCAGTCTGCCCATCTCGGCCAGGGAGTCCGCGGCCTTCATCGGATCCCCCGATGGATCGCGGCTGCGCCGGCGGCGAGGTTGTGCACCTCCACCTCGCCGAAACCCGCGTCCTCCATCATCAGTCGGAAAGCGCCCTGGTCGGGGTGCCGGTCGATGGACTCGACTAGGTAACGGTAGGGCGACGCCGTGCCGACCACCGCGGCGCCGATGGCCGGCCAGGTGGAGCGGAACGCGTCGTAGGCGCGCGCGAGAAGCGGATTGACCACCCGCGCGAACTCCAGCACGACGACCGTGCCGCCATCGCGCAGGACGCGGCGCATCTCGGCGAGACCGGCCTCCTTGTCGGTGAAATTGCGCACCCCGAAGGCCACCAGAACCGCGTCGAACGCGGCGTCGGGGAAGGGCAGCGCCTCGGCCTGGGCCTGCACGAAGGCGACATTCGCGGCCCCGCCGTCGAGGAGCCGGTCGCGTCCGTGGTCGAGCATCGCCCGGTTCATGTCCGCCAGCACGACCGAACCGTCGGCGCCGAGTCGCCGGGCGGCCAGGTTGGCGATGTCGCCGGTTCCGCCGGCGAGGTCGAGCACCCGGTGCCCCGGGCGCAGACGGGCCATCTCCACGGCGGCGCGCTTGAACAGCCGGTGCGTGCCGAGGGACATGATGTCGTTCATCATGTCATAGCGGGTGACCACCACGTCGAACACGCCGTCGACACGCCGGATCTTGTCTCCCGGCGTTACGCGTTCGGAACCGAAGTCAACGGTTTTGTCCACGCTCCAAGTGTAGGCGTGACGTCCGCTCGGTGCGATGGGCTATCCGGGAGGCTGCGGTCAGTCCGTCCGCGGCGTCCACTGGCCTACCGGGATCACGGGCAGGCGCGAGGCGTTCTTGTCGCGCAGTTCGTCCAGGTAGCGCTGCCAATAGTCCGCCTGGTTGTCGGCGAGTTCGCGCAGGAAGCTCCACGAGTAGATCCCGGTATCGTGGTCGTCGTCGAAGACGATGCGAATGGCGTAGTTGCCGACGGCCTCCAGCTTGACGATGCCGACGTGCTTCTTGCCGGTCTGCAGCACCCGCTCGGCTTCGCTGTGGCCGCGGACTTCCGCCGATGGGGAGTAGACGCGCAGCAGTTCCGCCGCGATGGTCGCGGACGATCCTCCCGGATAGGTGAGTTCGAGGGTCTTGGCGGTCTTGTGGTAGGTGATGCCGGTGGGTTGCATGCCGATCTGCCGGGCGTTCAGCCGTCTACAGGATGTAGCGCGAGAGGTCCTGGTTGCGCGCGATGTCCGCCAGGTGGTCGTCCACGTACGTGGCGTCGATCCGGGTGGCGCCCTGGGCATCGCTGGCCTCGAACGAGACCTCGTCGAGCAGACGTTCCATGACCGTGTGCAGGCGTCGGGCGCCGATGTTCTCGGTGTGCTCATTCACTTCGCAGGAGATCTCGGCGATGCGGTCGAGCGCGGCATCGTCGAACTCGACGTTCACGCCCTCGGTGGCGAGTAGCGCCTTGTACTGTTCGGTGAGCGATGCGTCGGGCTCCGACAGGATGCGCCGGAAATCGGCCGGTGTCAGGGCCGCCAGTTCCACCCGGATGGGCAAGCGTCCCTGCAGCTCCGGTATGAGATCGGAGGGCTTGGCGAAGTGGAAGGCGCCGGAGGCGATGAACAGGACGTGGTCGGTGCGCACCATGCCGTACTTCGTATTGACGGTGGAGCCTTCGATCAGCGGCAGCAGGTCGCGCTGCACGCCTTCCCGGGAGACGTCGGCGCCGACCCCTTCGCCGCGCTTGGCAACCTTGTCGATCTCGTCGAGAAAGACGATGCCGGTCTGCTCCACGGCATCGATGGCCTGGGCCTTGAGTTCGTCCTCGTTGACGAGCTTCAGCGCTTCCTCCTCCTGGACGCGGCGCATGGCATCGCGCACCTTGAGACGCATGGTGCGCTTCTTGCCGGTGGGCATGTTCGAGAACAAGCTCTGCAGATGGCCGGTGAACTCCTCCATTCCAGGCGGCGCCATGATCTCCACACCGATGGGCGAGCCGTCGGCCTCGATGGTCACCTCGCGGTCGTCGAGTTCGCCTTCGCGCAGCCGTTTGCGGAGCATCTGTCGGGCGCTACCCGTGCGTTCCGTACGAGCGCTCTCGCTACCGGCATCGGGGTCGGGGTCGCCGCTCGGCATGTTACGCGGGGTCGGTAGGAGGACATCGAGGATTCGATCCTCGGCGGCGTCCTCGGCACGCGGCTGGACCCGGTCGATGGCCTGCTCGCGCAGCATCTTGACCGCGACGTCGGCCAGGTCGCGGACGATCGACTCCACGTCGCGACCGACGTAGCCGACCTCGGTGAACTTGGTCGCCTCGACCTTGATGAAGGGCGCGTTGGCGAGCTTGGCCAGGCGGCGGGCGATCTCGGTCTTGCCGACGCCGGTGGGGCCGATCATGAGGATGTTCTTGGGGGTGACTTCCTCGCGCAGTTCCTCGTCGAGCTGCATGCGCCGCCAGCGGTTGCGCATGGCGATCGCCACCGCGCGCTTGGCGTCGTCCTGGCCGATGATGTGTTTGTCGAGTTCGTGGACGATCTCGCGCGGCGTCATCAGGGTCATAGCGTCTCGATGGTCACTTGGTGGTTGGTGTAGATGCAGATTTCGGCGGCGATGGCGAGGCTCTTTTCGACGATGTCGCGAACCGACAGCTCCGTCTCGTTCATCAGCGCGCGGGCGGCGGCCTGCGCGTACGGCCCGCCGGAGCCGATGGCGATCAAGCCGCCTTCCGGCTCGATGACGTCGCCGTTGCCCGTCACGATCAGCGACGCCTTTCGGTCGGCCACGGCGAGCAGCGCTTCGAGCCGACGCAGCACGCGGTCGGAACGCCAGTCCTTGGCGAGTTCCACCGCCGCGCGGACGAGGTTGCCGTGATACTTGTCCAGCGCCCCCTCGAAACGTTCGAACAGGGTGAACGCGTCCGCCGTGCCGCCGGCGAATCCGGCCAGCACCGAATCATCGTGCAGACGCCGCACCTTGACCGCGTTGCTCTTCATGACGGTGTTGCCGATGGATACCTGGCCGTCGCCGCCGAGCACGACTTCGGCGCCGCGGCGGACGGAAACGATGGTCGTGCCTTTGAACTGGTCCAAGATCCGAATACCGAGGGGCGGGAAAGCGATAGTGGGGAGTGACCGGGTGAAATTCAACCAGGAGTCGCTGTCGGCACCTCTCGGCACTCTCGGCACTCTCGGCAAGAGCGGCACTCTCGGCACTCTCGGCAAGAGCGGCACTCTCGGCACTCTCGGCAAGAGCGGCGCGGACGACGCAGGCACAGGTCGCGGGCGATGGTCGCCTGCGTCGGCGTGACCAACGCGCGGACAACGGCTACAGTCAGCGACGAAAGACAACTCGGAGTCAGGATTCCCGATGATCCGTCGCATTGCACGCTTGGCAACTCTCTTCCTGTCGTTTTGGGCCGTGGTCGCGACCGCCGACATCGTCCACTTCGTCAACGGCGACCGCCTCACCGGCGCGCTGGTCGAGGCGGCGCCCGGCGTTGTCGCCATCGATGTTCCGCACATCGGGATCGTGACCGCGCCGCGTGCGCGGGTCGCCCGCATCGAGGTAGTTGCGGAAGCGTCGGCCGAGGAGAACGTCCAAGCCCGGACCGGGCCAGACCCTTCCGGCGTGGGTTGGGAAGTCCGGGCCGACCTGGGCATGGTGGTGGCGACGGGCAACACCGAAACCCGTGACCTGAACTTCGTCGCCGGCGTCAAGCGTGTGGGCACGCGCTTCGACAACGTCCTCGGACTGTCGATGCACAGGGCGCAGGCGACGCCGCAATTCGGCGAGGCATCGGTGGCGACCAAGGACCAGGTGGACGTCGACTACGATCTGCGCTGGAAATACGGCGACTCCTGGTACGCGGTGGCCAACTTCGAGTACTTCCAAGACCCGATCAAGAACATCGACCAACGCGCCACCGCCGGTGCCGGCTTCGGCCATACGGTCTGGGACTCGGCACGCGGCGCGCTGACCACCGATGCGGGCATCAGCCAGGTGTTCGACAAGGTGGACTTGGGCGCGGGGGGTGCGGGGGTCGCGGCGTCGGGAGCGGGCGATGCGTCGGGCAGCAATCCCGCCCTCCGGTGGGGCCTGCAGTATCGGCACTGGCTCGTCGTCGAACGCCTCGAGCTGTTCCACAACAACCAGCTCCTGCGCATTCTCGACGACGACCGGGGATCCGTCTGGGACTCGGACACCGGGGTACGGTTCCACGTAAACAGCCGCTGGCTTGCTGCCCTGCGCATGGACGTGCAGCACGAGTCCGCACCGGCACCCGGTCAGAAGAAAACGGATTCGAGCTACGCGTTGGCCGTGGGATTCAAGCTGTAGCCGGAGTTGGCCGCGCGTGGCCGGCGCGCCGCCGCCGTTCCGCCAACGCTACCGTGGTTTGTCAAGCCGGGCGACCACGACCCGCCAGAAGCCGCCTGGAGGGCTACGGTTGCGCCTCGAACGGCTTCCTGGCCAACGGTCGGGACAGGATCGTCGCCTGGATATCCCGTTCGCTGAGGGCGCTGCGCGTCTCCTGGGCATCGGCCTGGTTGTCGAACGGTCCGACCAGCACCCGGTGGCGGATGCCGCCCCCTTGCTGGGGACTTGCGGCGATGCCCACATCCATGCCTTCGAGCATGAGTTGAGCGCGCAGCTTGTCGGCATCCGGACGCCGCGGAAACGAGCCCGCCTGCACCATGTACTCCTGGGGACCGAGATCCGCAGTCCGACCTGCGGGTTCGACGCCCTCGTTGCCGGTCTTGACCTGCTGTTCGGGAAGGACCTGGAAGAATGAAATGTCGATTTCCGGCTCGGGGTCCGGTTCGGTCACGGCCGGCTCGGCGACGACCTCGACGGACCCCGAATCCATCCCTGTCAAGTAGACGAACAGAAGTACGGTTGCACCGCCGACCGCAACGCCGGCGATGAATGACCCCGGCGACACGCTGCCGCTGTCCTTGCGCCTCCTCCGGGAAGAAGGTGGCGCACCGCCATGGGATTTTCGCCGACGCTGCATCAGTGGTTCACGTTCCCTGTTCGCCCGCCGAAAAGCTATCACAACCCTGCCGGCGGGGCAGCCCGAAAAAATCAGCCCGACGACCCGGAGGCTGCGGTGGGGACCGACCTATAATCGGCAGTGGCATGCGACCCACACCGGCCAGATTGAAACTCCATCCCGGCCCCGCAACGGCAGTGGGCGCCGCCGTCGACGTGCTGTCGATGTGGATCGACGTCGGCCATTTGCGACTAGGGGGCGGCACGGCGCTCGAAGCACGCTGGCACCATCGGTCAAGCACCGATCTGGGCTTCTTCTTCTCGCCAGGCGATGCACCCTCGAGCGTGCTGTTCCACAAGGACTTCGACGACATCAGAATGGACCTGCACCGGTTGGTTCGCGACGGGGTGATTTCCAAAGACGGCGTTCTGCTGAACGGAACGGACCACATCCAATTCCGCATTGGCGGCACGCCGGTTTCGTTTGTCCGCACCCAGAGTTTCCACGACGACCCCTGCGAGGAGGTTGAACACGTAACCGGCGTCATATTGAGCGGCACTAGAGACATCCTGGCCAAAAAAATGTTCAACCGTCTGGGTATCAATCGCCTCACAACCGAACGGGATGCCTACGATTTCGCCGTCGCTCGCACGTTGGCCCCCGACGACCTCGCCTACGCGTGGGCCATCATGTCCGATGACATGAAGCGGGGCGCAATCAGAGCCTACCGCGATCTTGCGCAAGGTGGCGCCGGCTCCGATTCTCCAGCGCTGACCAACCCCGAACAGGGCCACATCGCCGCCGACTTGTGGCACCACGTCTCCAAGATGCTGGATAGCAACTTGGAATATGCGCCCCCGCTCTCCGAGGGCCTCCGAGGGCCTCCGAGGGCCTCCGAGGGCAAGGGTAGCCCACCGGAGCGACGGGCATGATCGCTGAGGACGAGATTCGTATACGCCACATTCCGCTCTACGATGTCTGCGCGGACCACACGTTCGACTCCCCTATCGCGAACCGCCGTATGGGGCACCTCATGCCGGATACGTTGCGGGAACGGCTCCGTCGCCCGCGCGATGTCCACGCGGTCGTAGACGCCTACATGGCGGGCATGCGCTGCCCGACGCCCCAGCGCTTTACCGATCTTGTTCACGACATCTCCGACATCGAAGACTGGGAAAGGGCTGCGGTTCGGGAACTGTTCGGGCAGTTGTCGCCGGCCGAATGCAGCGAGTTCATGCTGTCGACCGACGGGTCGCCCCGCGAGGTCGCCCGGCTGATGCGCGAATCCGGCGTCCGGCGTGGTCTCGTGGTGAACTGGGTGAACCAATACTCGTCCGACCCCGACTGGCACGAGGACAAGGCCCTGCCGATTTGGTGGGGCGACCTCTGGGTCAATGAGGGCGGGCGTGTCGTGCCCCGCCACGACTGACGGGGCGGACTTCGACGAGCGTCGGGATCTTCAAGGTCGCGGAGACCCTGCGATCAGTGCGGCGGCAGGTCGAGCGCCGGATTGCGGTCGAAGAAACCCACCGGCTGAAGCAGGAATCCGCAGGTCTCCACCGGCATCACCGGCCAGTCCTCCGGTCGCGGCAGGTGGGTCGATCCCACGGTGTGCCAGAGCACGATGTCGGTTGCCTCGACGGAGCGGTCTTGCGCGGTCCACGCGGGCAGGCCGTCGCCGCCGGGGTTCAGGTTGGGATGATCGCCTGCCGCACAGAGTTCGTCGGCGTGGTAGGGCGTCACCCACAGGTTGTGGCGTGCGAAGGCCGCGCGTGCGGCGACCTTCGAGTTCTCCGCAGCCAGCAGTGCGGGGGTGGCGCCGGGCAGCAGCCGATAGCCCACCGGATTGCCCAGGCGGTTCCTGCGCTCCGGGTTCACCACCTTCCACGACCGGGACCGTGACGCGTCCACATTTCGCCGCGCCCGCTTCTCGGTGTCGAGCAGACGCGAGCGGATGCAAAACGCGGTGCCGTCCGGATTGGACTCGTCCGCGG
>JAGWBN010000031.1:0-464 GCA_021295875.1 Pseudomonadales bacterium | reverse complement strand
GATTGGGTGCGACCAGGGGTGCGAATTCGGCGCGTTCTTCGCCGTCGCGAACCGCGGAGACGCCGACGATGCCGGTGAGCTTGACCTCCATCTCGATCGAACCGTCGAGATACAGGTGCCAGTAGAAGCCGTACTCGTAGTTGCCGACGGTGTGGAAGGAACTCACGACGAGCCGGCGTGAGCGCCGCACCTCGGTGGTCTGGGAATGGCCGTCGTGGTGTTTCCAGAGAATGCCCCGATCCTCCTCGTGCAGGCAGATGGCGTTCTTCACCCGCCGCGCCGTGCCGTCGGGCTTGACCGCGACGTGGTCGAGGTAGCGGATCTCGCCGAGGCAGTCGCAACCGAGCATCAGCGAGTTCGCGCAGTTGCCGATGCTCGCTTCGCCCGCGTCGAGAACGTGCTTCCAGCGGTGCATCGGATCGGTGTCGCCGTAGGGGACGATCATCTCCGAGAGTGCCGCGCGA
>JAGWBN010000235.1:3136-3450 GCA_021295875.1 Pseudomonadales bacterium | reverse complement strand
ATCGATACGGGCGACGACATGGCGACCAGCGCGGGATCGCTCGCCTTGGCGAACCACCGGGCGATACGCGACGCCCCGTTGGTCGCCCGCCTGCGGGCGGCCGGCGCGGTCCTGCTCGGCAAGACGAATCTGAGCGAATGGGCGAACTTCCGCTCGACGCGGTCGATCAGCGGTTGGAGCAGCCTGGGCGGTCAGACCCGGAATCCATACTCGCTCGATCGAAGCCCGTCGGGTTCTTCCAGCGGTTCCGCCGTGGCTGTGGCTGCCCGACTCGCACCGCTTGCCGTCGGCACCGAGACCGACGGTTCGATCGT
>JAGWBN010000235.1:0-3056 GCA_021295875.1 Pseudomonadales bacterium | reverse complement strand
CCATTGGCGGGCAACGTCCGGGATGCCGCGCTGCTGCTCGACGTGTTGGCCGGGTCGTCGACGTCGGCCCAGAGCCGGCCGGGCCTCGAGAACGTGCGGGTTGGCGTATTGCGCGAAGGGGCGAAAGCACACGCCGGCGTCGAAGTCGCGTTCGCGGAGGCTGTCGACACGTTGGCGGATCTCGGCGCCGATGTCGTGGATGAGCTGTTCATCGAGATGCCCGATGGTTTCTACGACGCCGAGTACCAGTTGCTGCTGCACGAGTTCAAGGACGGGCTCAATCGCTACCTGGCGAGTCACGACACGGGATTCCATGATCTGGCGAGTCTCATCGCCTACAACGAATCCCATGCGGACGACGTCATGTCCTTGTTCGGCCAGGAGCACTTCGTGGCCGCCCAGGCGACCGAAGGTCTCGACTGTCCCGCCTACGCGGCGGCCCTCGCGGACAGCGTCGGCACGATGCGCCAAGCCGTCGACCAGATGTTCCGAACCCACGAGCTACGGGCGCTGATCGCCGCCACCAACGGGCCGGCGTGGAAGATCGGCGAATCCGAGCGGGGACACGTCAGCAGCTCGACGATCGCGGCGGTGGCCGGGTATCCAAGCGTTGCCCTGCCCTGGGCCCTGGTCGATCACCTGCCGGTCGCCGTGTCGTTCATCGGGCTGCCAGGATCGGAGACGGACCGAGGAAGCCCGCGGCGCGTTCCCGTCGCCCGGGTACTCGCCGGGCGATTAGCCAGCCGTCGCGTTCTCAAGGTACGCTTTCGGGATTCCAAGGCCTGGGGAACGTACATGCGAATCATGGTCAACGGACAGCAGGCGTTCGGCCGCGCCGTGCTCGACACCTTGCTGGAACGCGGCGAGAACGTGGTGGGCGTATTCACCGCGCCCGACCAGGCCGACCGCGAAAGTGGTCGACCGGACCCCTTGAAGGAGGGTGCGGTGGAGCACGGCATTCCGCTGTTCCAGCCGACGTCGTTCCGCCGCGAAGCCGTGTGGGAGCAGATTCGCGAACTCGAACCCGACCTCGGCGTGATGGCCTACGTGACGCTGTTCGTGCCGGAGGAGGCACTCGACATTCCGACCCACGGCACCATCCAGTACCACCCGTCGCTGTTGCCGATGCACAAGGGGCCTAGTTCCATCAACTGGCCGATCATCTTCGGCGAGACGAAGACGGGGCTCAGCATCTTCTGGCCGGACAACGGTCTCGACACCGGCCCGGTGCTGCTGCAGAAGGAGGTCGACATCGGCCCGGACGACACCCTCGGCAGTGTCTACTTCGACCACCTGTTCCCCATGGGCGTGGACGCCATGATCGAAGCCGTGGACCTGGTTCGTGCCGGGACCGCACCGAAGACGCCGCAATGGGAACTGGCGGGTCTCGAGGCCGAGGTCGACCCGTCGGAACTCGGCAGCTACGAAGGCTGGTGCCGGGAGGAACAGGTCGAGATCGACTGGGGCGAGCCGGCGGACACGGTCTACAACCTGATCCGGGGTGCCAATCCACAACCGGGTGCCTGGACGAGCTACGAGGGAGGCGCCCTGCAGATCTTCGACTCGCGCAAGGTCGACGGGGGCGCAGGCGAAGTTGGAACCGTTACCGGGATCGCCGACGACGGCTTCGTAGTCGCCACGGGCAACGGATCGATCAAGGTCATGCGCGTCCGGCCACCGGGCCAGGGGAAGGTGCCGGCCGCCGAATTCGCCGCGTCGGTGGGCCTTCGGGTCGGCCACCGGTTTGACCATACAGGGGGATGACAAATGAGTGATTTCGACAGCATCGACTACGAGGTGGCGGACGGCCGGGCGCGCATAACGCTGAACCGGCCGGAGAAACTGAACGCCTTGTCGCTCAAGCTCCAGTCGGAGCTCAACGAGGCGTTGTGGGAGGCCGACAACAACACCGACGTCCACTGCGTGATCCTGCGCGGTGCGGGACGGGCGTTCTCGGCGGGTTACGACCTGACCGGTGCCGACGGCAACATCCCCGTCTCCAGGGTCCAGTCGTCGGACAACAACTACCGGGGCGGGCGCAGCATCGACGACGATGCCTGGCAGTTGGAACGCGCCCAGCGCTACCGCATGGCGCTGTTCGACATGCACAAACCGGTCATCGCCCAGGTCCACGGCTACTGCCTGGCTGGCGGCACGGACGTGGCGTTGCTCTGCGACATGATCATCTGCGCCGACGACGCCCTGTTCGGCTTTCCGCCCGCCCGTGATCTCGGCGCGCTGCCGAACAACATGTGGCTGTACAACGTGGGCCCGCAGTGGGCGAAACGGCTCATGCTCACCGGCGACAGCATCACCGGTGCCGAAGCGCAACAGATCGGCCTGGTGCTGAAGGCGGTGCCGAAGGAGCACCTGGAATACGAGGTCGAGCAACTCGCCGACCGGCTGTGCAAGATCGACCCCGACCTGCTGTCGACCAACAAGCGCATCATCAACATGGGCCTCGAGCTCATGGGTGCGCGCACGTTGCAGCGCATGGCGGCGGAGAACGACGTGCGCGGCCACAACGCCCGTGCCGCGTTCGGCTTCCGGGAATCGGTGGCGAAGATCGGCCTGCGGGAAACGCTGCGCAACCGCGACGCCAAATTCGGCGACGGCCGCGTGCGCGTCAACGGGCCAGAATTCCGCGACGAGGAGGGCCGCCTGACCGACGGCTAGGTATGCTGATCAAGCCCGTCCGTGGCCTTGATCAGGAGCAAAACAAAAGCGCGGTTTTGTTTTGCTCACAAATTCAGTGGCTTACGCCACCGAATTTGGCGGCACATCCTTGTGCCGCACTAGGGAAGCTCTTGTTCAGAGCTTCCCTAGGCGGATTGGCGCTTCACTCCGAAACCACTTCCCGGTATGTTTCGCGCTTTCCCGATGGGCGGTGGTGAGGATTAGAACCTTGGACGACGACAACGGCGGCATCTTTAGTTCCATTCGCTTCTGGCAGGGCTGGAGCATTGCGGCGACGCTGGCGGCGCTGTTCGCCTTTGCGGCGAACCTGCAGTACGCGCAGGACGGCCAAGCGCCGGACTACGTCGCCATCGTCGGCG
>JAGWBN010000234.1:2642-3050 GCA_021295875.1 Pseudomonadales bacterium | reverse complement strand
CGGACACCACCGTCAGTGTGCGGGAGAACTTCGGGCTCGATCAAGACATGCGGGTGCCGGCGTTCGCCACCCGCACCGAGTACGTGCCCGACATCGACGACGACTACCAGTTCGACCCGGACACCACCATGGCGATCCTGGCCGGGTTCGCGCACAACAAGCGGGTGATGATCCAGGGGTACCACGGCACGGGCAAGTCGACGCACATCGAGCAGGTGTCGGCGCGGCTCAACTGGCCGTGCATCCGCGTCAACCTGGACAGCCACATCAGCCGGATCGACCTGGTGGGCAAGGACGCCATCGTCATCGAGGACGGCCAGCAGATCACCTCGTTCAAGGAAGGCATCCTGCCCTGGGCGCTGCAGCATCCGACGGCGCTGGTGTTCGACGAGTACGACGCCGGCCGGC
>JAGWBN010000234.1:0-2372 GCA_021295875.1 Pseudomonadales bacterium | reverse complement strand
TCCAACATGGTCGCGGTGGCGGATCTCACCCGCAAGGGCTTCGTCAACGGCGACGTGTCGGTGGTCATGTCGCCGCGTACGGTGCTGCACTGGGCTGAGAACGCGGACATCTTCCACGACGTGGGCTTCGGCTTCCGCTTGTCGTTTCTCAACAAGTGCGACGAGCTGGAACGCCCCATCGTGGCCGAGTACTACCAACGCTGCATGGGCGAGGATCTGGGCGACGCGACGCGCGGTATCACGCTGAAGGTCTGATGAGCGACGCCGAAGAGACGCTGGAGGTCTACAAGCGGGCGACCAGCGCAGCGCTGCGGGCGATCGCCGAGAACGACGAACTCGACGTCACGTTCGGCAAGGGGGCGGCGGGCGTGCGCGGCAACAACGTCCACGTGCCGCTGCCGAACCTGGGCTGCAGCGAGGAGGAGCTGAACGCGCTGCGCGGCATCGGCGACGAGTTCGCGCTCAAGTTCCGCTATCACGACGAGTCCGTGCACCGCCGCAGCCAGCCCCGCGCCGGACCGGCCCAGGAGATGTTCGAGTGGGTGGAGGACGCGCGGGTAGCCTCCATCGGTTCGCTGCGCATGGAAGGCGTCGCCAAGAACCTCGAAGCGTCCCTTGAAGCCGTCTGCAAGCAGGCGGCATTCGACACCGTCACCGCGGAGACGGAAGCACCGCTCTCGGTCGCGGTTGGCCTGATCGTGCGTCAGCGCCTCACCGGCCGCGAACTGCCGCCGTCGGCGGAGAATGTCGTGCGCTTCTGGCGGGATTTCGTGGAGGAACGGGCCGGGTCGCACATCGAGGAACTCGCCGACTACGTGCTCGACCAGAAGGAGTTTGCCGGTCGCTGCCGTTCGATTCTCCAGGACCTGGGATTCGCCGCCGACCTCGACGATCAGCCCGAGTACAACGACTCCGACCAGGAAGTCGAGTCCATGGAGGACGCCGCCGAGCCGGAGGCGGAGTACGCGCCGGAGGATGTCGCTCTCGACGAGGACTCCCTCGGCGACGAGGACGGCGAAGGCGAGGCGACCATGGTCGAGATGGACGCCGATATGGACCTCTCGGAACTGGGCGCCGAGGCCGAGCCGGAGGATGCGCCGAACTTCAGCCCCGACGAGCTGGGCCGGATCCGCATGGACAAGGACTATGCGGCCTACACCGACGAGTTCGACGAGGTGGTCAAGGCCGAGGACCTCTGCGAGTCGGACGAACTCCTACGCCTGCGCCAGCTCCTGGACCAGCAGCTGCTCTCGCTGCAGCACGCCACGTCGAAACTCGCCAACCGCCTGCAGCGCCGCCTGCTCGCCAAACAGAACCGTTCCTGGGAGTTCGACCTCGACGAGGGCATCCTCGACACCTCGAGGCTTCCCCAGGTGGTCATCGATCCCATGAATCCGCTGGCCTTCAAGCAGGAGAAGCAGACGGAGTTCCGCGACACCGTGGTGACCATGCTGATCGACAGCTCGGGTTCGATGCGCGGCCGGTCCATCACCATCGCGGCGGTGTGCGGCGACATCCTCGGCAGAACGCTCGAACGTTGCTCGGTGCGGGTCGAGATCCTCGGCTTCACCACGCGCGCATGGCGGGGCGGACAGTCCCGGGAGGAGTGGATCAACGCCGGCAAGCCCGCGAATCCCGGGCGTCTGAACGACCTTCGGCACATCGTCTACAAGTCGGCCGACGATCCTTGGCGGCATTCGAGGCGCAATCTCGGGCTGATGATGCGCGAGGAACTCCTGAAGGAGAACATCGACGGCGAGGCGCTCATCTGGGCGCACAACCGGCTAGTGATCCGCCACGAGCAGCGCAAGGTCCTGATGGTGATCTCCGACGGCCTGCCGGTGGACAACTCGACCCTGCTCGTGAACCCGAGCAGCTACCTCGAACAGCATCTGAAGTACGCCATCGAGACGATCGAGAACCACTCGCCGGTGGAACTCATCGCCATTGGCATCGGCCACGATGTGACACACCATTACCGGCGGGCGGTGACGATCACGGACGCCGAGCAGCTGGGTGGCGCGATGACTGAGCAGCTTGCGGCGTTGTTCGAAACGGAAGAGGTGCGTCCGCGGGTATAGATCGTAGACCCGTAGGGGACGCCCTGTTGCGTCCCGTTCTCGCGAACCGAGAGGTTGGTGGCCTGACAAGGGCGACCGCAAGGGTCGCCCCGACATGACACCTGGGACTGGTCCGTTCGCCATCCGGTGGTGCGCCTTGATTTCGGCCTTGGGAGTTTCAAGGACCCCGGTATGCTCCACACGAGCTTGATGGCGTATTTGGACGGCGTGGAACGGCGTGCCGGCGTGGAGGGGCGCTATGCCACCGGGCCGGAGCGTTTCGCGAACCTGATTGCAGAGCTGCACCGGCTT
>JAGWBN010000030.1:34316-34693 GCA_021295875.1 Pseudomonadales bacterium | reverse complement strand
GTCTTCGGCATTGGCGGAGGAGCGCACGGCGACGGGCGCGTCGTCCAGTGGGCCGTAGGCTTGGCTAATCTCCGCAGTGGTCTCGGCGGATGGATCGTGTTCGGCGAACAGTGCCTGTATGTCATGGGACGCCTGCTCGAAGGACACCCGACCGTCGACGACGGCGGGTTTGGCGAGCGATACGATTTTTTCCTGGAGATTGTTGGCCGCGACGAATGCGCGGTAGGCCGCCGCCGTAATCACGAACCCGCTGGGAACGTTGAAGCCCGCCTTGGCCATCCGTGCCAGCGATCTTCCTTTCCCACCGACGACTTCGAGGCTGTCGTCGGTGCCGGTCTGGTGGGCGGTGGCGTTGAGGGCCGTGATGTACATGAACT
>JAGWBN010000030.1:31474-34072 GCA_021295875.1 Pseudomonadales bacterium | reverse complement strand
GCGTCCGGCCCCAGCCCCCACCGTCCTACCACCCCGTCCGACTTCGACGCTGGCGCGGCGAAGTCCGACAGGCTGCTAGGCTAAGGGCCGTGTGTGATGCCACGTCGCTGCCGGACGATTTCGTTGACTCGGGCCGGCGTCACGCCGATGGCCTTGGCAAGGGCGGTGGAAGACAGGGAGAAGGGCTCCATGAAGTCATGCTTCAAGACTTCGCCCGGATGTACTGGATCCAATCGCGTCATCGGTCGGTCTCCTCAGTGGTAGTCCAAGTTACCGGGACGACAGCGCCGTTGCGAGTAATCGGAGTGTTGTCCGCCTTGAAGGTGCTCCTTTGTTCGATGTCGATGCAGTCCACCGAGCGGTAGGCGTTGATCAGGCCGATCTTGCTCTCGTCGGTGTAGTTCGAGTTCGCCCGGTGCATCACGCACGGGTGGAAGATCAGCACGTCGCCGGGGTGGAACTCGGGCGTCACGACGCGCGGTTCGTACGGCTCGAAGCCCACGATGATGCGTTTCTTGACCGGCCAGCCGGGCATCTCCACGTAGCCGCGCTCGAACAGGCCGTCGCGGTGGCTGCCGGGAACCAGCGACGTGCCACCCGTATCCGGACCCATCTCGCCGAGGTAGGTCAGTGCCGACGACAGCTTGTAGTTCGACAGCGGGATGTAGTCGGGCGCGTCCTGGTGCCAGCCCTGGAAGTCGAAGTTCATCATAGCGGGCTTCACCACCGTCGCCGACTGGAAGGCGTCGATGTCGTTGTCGTAGAGCTCGCAGAACACCGTCGCCAGGCGCGGGTTGCGCATGTGGGCGTCGAGGCGCGGGTGCCGAAGGAAGATGTCGTTGCAGTAGTAGACCCGGTTGGGATTCAGCGCATCGCCGGGTTCGGTCGTCCACGGGTCGAAGCCGACGCCGCGGCTTCCCCGTTTCGCGCCGCGTAGGATCTCGGCGGTCGCGTCCCGCAGTTCGACGACTTCGGCGGCAGCGAAGAAATCCCGAAGGATCAGGTAGCCGTCGCGCTCGAAACTCGCGATCTCGCGGTCGTCGAGCAAGCCCATGGCGAGGAACGTCTAGCCGCCCGGACTGCCGTGCCGCCGTTCACCCGTGCCGCCCATTCGCTTGGCGGCGGCACGACGCTCGCCGCCCAGCGGATGCATGACGCCGGCGCCCGGCGGCCAGACCCCGGGGTCGGCCTTGATGTGTCGGCAAAGGTGCTTGCCGTGGGGCGTGAGCGTTTCCCAGATGTCGTGGGGCATCGTTTGCTTGTGCTTCGAGCCGAGCCACGGTGCGCCGTATTCGACGTTCGGCAGCGAGCGGATCTCGCGGCTCAAGTTCGGCGTGGCGCCGTGCCAGGCGCGGTTGTCGCGGATGACGCCGGCACCGGCAGGCGCGCCGACAAGGGTGGACAGGCGCATCCATTCGGGCTCGTCCGCCGGTGGGGGTGGGCGCATCTGCCAGGCGTGGGAGCCGATGATCTGGCGGATGGGGCCGTTCTCCCAGGTGAGGTCGCACATGGCGAAGTTGATGGTCACCACCGCCGGGCAGAAGTCGACGATGCGCCGCCGCGTGGCCAGGTCCGGTTCGTCCGAGCCTTCCACGGTCTGGATCTCGATGCCGATGTCCTTGGCCGCCTGCAGGCGCCCTGCGGAGACTTGGTTCGACTCGCCCACATCGACGTGCAGGTGCTGGTACTCGACGGCGCCGGGCAGGCACAGGTCGCCGCCGGCGCCGAGCACGAGATAGTCCTTGGAGCCGAAAATCTCGGCGAGGATCGGCGACGTGGTGGGCAGGTCGACCATGGCCGCCCATTCCTCCTCGTGGAGCATCTGCCGGGAGGCGGATGCCGTGCCGTAGCTGTAGCGATGAGGGAGCCGACCGCTCTCGGTCACGTACTTGCGCTTGCCGGGGGCAGGCACTTCGAGAAGCTGGCGTAGCGCCCGCGCACTGCCCTGGCGAAACAGCTCCAGGTGTTCGGCGTCGAGGAGATCGCGTACCACGACGAAGCCGTCCCGGCGGAAGATCCGCGCCGCCCGTTCGACTTCATCCGGGTCGCAGATCTCGAGTCCCCGAATGCCGTTGTTGGCTCTCAGATGGG
The DNA here is from genome assembly GCA_021295875.1 of Pseudomonadales bacterium. Taxonomy (GTDB): domain Bacteria; phylum Pseudomonadota; class Gammaproteobacteria; order Pseudomonadales; family Azotimanducaceae; genus VXYL01. Next base: position 31,981 of record JAGWBN010000030.1, on the reverse strand, counting down.
CGCGCAGCTTCTCCACGTCGGGGTGGTCGTAGACCCGGGCGGCCGGTGCGCGCGGATCCGGTACGCCGAAACCCGGGCGACCCGGAAACGGCTTGCCCTCGTCGTCTACGGTCTCGTTGATCGGCGTGTGTTCGTCCCAACCCACGGCCGTGTCCCCGTGGACTTCGAGTGTCTCCAGTTCATCCGGTACCAACGCCTCCTCCCCCTCAGCCGGTCGATGACCGCCGATGATAACGCGAGCGCTGGGCGGCGTTCTTCTCCCTTGTGGAGGAGGGTGGAGGAGGGTGGAGGAGGGTGGAGGAGGCCGCCCCACGAGCTGGATGTACCTTGGGTGTGCCTTTGGGCGGTGCCGGACCCGTTTGGGGGGTGCGCAAAGCCAGTCCGTTGAAATACCTATATTATGTCATTAGTATCGGAATTACTGCCTAGATACCGATATTTTGGTACTTCTGTGATTGATGTCCTTCCCGAACTCGGCAACAAGCTGCGCGCCGCGCGCAGACGCCG
>JAGWBN010000030.1:26152-31358 GCA_021295875.1 Pseudomonadales bacterium | reverse complement strand
CGATGGGCTGTTGCGCCCGGCGGAGAGCCTGTTTGACGCTGACGCGCTTTGACATCCACATCGACACGCCCGGAACCGGAGTGTTCCACGCGGCGGAATGTGTACTCGAGGAGGACGCCGGTGTGCTTCGCCGGGTGGACTTTCGCTACACGCGACAGTTCCTGGAATATCCCGCTGCGTTTGCGTTCGATCCGCGTCGGCTGCCACTCGAGCCAGGCGAGACGCGATTTCCGTGCCAAGGTGGCATGCCAGGATTCCTGGACGACCACCTGCCTGATGCCTGGGGACGTCGCGTGCTTGCCGTCTTCGTGCTCGAACACCATGCACGTCGGCTCAACGTCAACAGTGCCGTCGAACTCCTGACCGTCGAGCCCTCTGTCAGCCGAATCGGAGCACTGTCGTTCGCCACCGTCGGACGGGAACCGACGTTTACCTACGGAGCGCCGCTCGCGCAATTGGTCGAGGTGGAGCACGCGGCCGTGCGCGTCGATGCATCTCGGCCGACCGACACAGAGGCGTTTGGACTGCTCCAGCTCGCCCAAGCGGGAAGCGGTAGCGGCGGGGCGAGACCGAAGGCGTTGCTCACGGATGGGGCCACCCACTATCTGGCGAAGTTCAACCGCTTGTCCGGTGACGCCTACAACCATGCCCGAGTGGAACTCGCCTGCTTGGAAATGGCGCGGGCGGCCGGCCTCGATGCGGCCCGGGGCAGGGTCGTCGAGGCGACGGACGGTCGCGACGTCCTGCTCCTGGAACGCTTCGACATCGCCCCGCTTGGCGGCCGTCATCACCTGGTAACCGTCAACGCGCTGCAGAAGGAGGAGGCGACCCAGCGCGACTCGGGGTTGCTGTTCCGGTATGACGATATCGGCGAGCTTCTCGCCCGCTACTCGGTCTCCATCCAGTCGGATGTCGAGCAACTCGTCCGCCTGGCGCTGTTCAATCGCGCCATCACCAACACCGACGACCACGCCCGCAACTTCAGCCTGATCCAACGTGGCGAGGGCTATCGCCTTTCGCCGGCGTACGACCTGGTGCCGAGCGTGGCGGTGGGCGAATACCATGCTGCGGGTCTTGGATTCGACCCGCGCCCGCCGAGACCGAGCGAAGCGGGCCGTGCCGGCAGGCTGTTCGGACTGAGCAGGCCGCGGCTGCGCACCTGTGCGGAAGAGATCCGCAACGCCCTCTGCGGTTGGCGTCAATTCGCGGAGCGCGCGGGCGTCGAGGAAGCCGAATGCGAGATGCTGGCGGCCCGGTTCGATGCCTGATGCACTCATCGCGGTCTGACCGGGTTGTCCGCCGCCCGTGGCGTACAATCGCGTCATGCCCGCGAGCGGTGTGAAATACCGGACGGCGCAGGGATTCAGCGCCATCAAGGACGGCATCAAGGTGACCGAGGTCGATGCCGTGGGCAAGCCGTTGCGCAAGCCGCCCTGGCTGCGCGTACGCATCGCCAACGACGGTCGGTATGCCGCCGTACGTCGCACCGTCCACGAGCACCGCCTCGCCACGGTGTGCGAAGAATCCCATTGTCCGAATATCGGCGAGTGCTGGAACGCGGGCACGGCGACGCTCATGCTCATGGGCGCCGTTTGCACCCGTGCGTGCCGGTTCTGCGCCGTGGACACCGGCAACCCGCGAGGCTGGCTCGACACGGAAGAACCCCGCAACGCGGCGGAGTCGGTGGCGCTCATGGGCCTCGGCTACGTGGTGCTGACCTCGGTCGACCGGGACGACCTGCCGGACGGCGGCGCCGGCCACTACGCGGCGTGCATCCGCGCCATCAAGGCGAGATGCCCCGAGACCACCGTGGAGGCCCTGACGCCGGACTTCCAGGGAGACGTGAACGCCGTGGACACGGTGGTCGCATCGGGTGTGGACGTGTTCGCGCAGAACATCGAGACCGTCCGCCGGCTGACCCACGTCGCGCGCGACCCCCGCGCCGGCTACGAGCAGACGCTCGGCGTCCTGGAACACGCCGCGTCCCGCGACGTGGTCACCAAGAGCAGCCTGATGCTGGGTCTCGGCGAGCGGGACGCGGAGATCCGCGAGACCATGATCGATCTGCGCAATCGCGGCGTGGATCTGCTGACGCTGGGCCAGTATCTGCAGCCGACCCGCCACCACCTGCCCGTGGCGCGCTGGGTTCGACCCGAGGCGTTCGACGAATACCGCGAGTGGGCCTTGGCCGAGGGTTTCAGCGAGGTGGCTTCCGGGCCGTTGGTGCGATCAAGCTATCGGGCCGATCAATTGGCCCGGGCGGTCGTTTGACAATGGTCGTCATGTGCTTATGATCCGCGCCGCCATGCACAGCACCAAACCAATGCCGACTCGCTGTTGCCCTTAGCTGACACAGGGCGGTGGACACCCGTTGTCCTCCACATCATCAGCAAGGAACGAGTTCGGCAGCATGGAAATCACACTTCACAACACCCAGTCCGGGCAGCGGGAACGCTTCGAACCGCTCGTTCCCGGCGAGGTCAGCGTCTACGTCTGCGGCCCGACCGTGTACGACCTCCAGCACATCGGCAACGGCCGCCCGGCGGTGATCTTCGACGTCCTGGTGCGGCTTCTGCGGCTCGCGTACGCCAAGGTGACGTACGTGCGCAACATCACCGACGTGGACGACAAGATCAATGCCGCGGCGCTCGAGTCCGGCGAATCCATCGCGGCACACACGGCGCGCTACGCGGCGAAGTACCTTGAGGACGTCGCCGAGCTCGGCGTCCTGCCCCCCGATGTCGAGCCCCGTGCCACGGGCCACATCGAGCCGATCATCGCCATGATCGCGAAGCTGATCGACATCGGTCACGCCTACGAGGCCGAGGGTCACGTGCTGTTCCACGTTCCCTCCGACCCGCTCTACGGGACGCTGTCGAAACGCAGCCTCGAGGACATGCGCGACGGTGCCCGGGTGGAGGTCGCGCCCTACAAGAAGGATCCCAAGGACTTCGTGCTGTGGAAGCCGTCGACGCCGGAACTGCCGGGGTGGGACAGTCCCTGGGGGCGCGGCCGGCCCGGCTGGCACATCGAGTGCTCGGCGATGATCCGCACCCATCTCGGTCCGGTGATCGACATCCACGGTGGCGGCAGCGACCTCGCCTTCCCGCATCACGAGAACGAGAGCGCGCAGAGCCGCTGCGTCAACGGCGGCACGCCCAGCGTGCGCTACTGGCTGCACAACGGCATGCTCACCTTCGGCGGCGCCAAGATGGCGAAGAGCGTGGGCAACGTCGTGACGATCCGCGACCTGCTCGATCGGCATGGCGGGGAAGCGCTCCGCTACGCACTCCTGTCGGGCCACTACCGCCAGGAACTGCAGTGGGAGGAGAGCCTGACCCACGCCGAGCGGAGCCTCGATACGCTCTACCAGGCGCTTCGCGACACCGACGACGGCGGCAACGACACGGCGGCCAGCTACTCGACCGCCGGCGCCGACACCTTCCCGGAAGACGTGCTGGACGCCCTGTGCGCCGACCTCAACACGCCGCGGGCGCTGGCGGCCATGCATGCCCTGGCAGCGGATCTGCACCGTGCCGAAGACGACGACAGCGTGCGCGCGCTGCGGACGGCCCTGCTGGCCGGTGGGTGGCTGCTTGGGATTCTCACCAAGTCGCCGCAGGAACACTTTCAGGGCATGGCGCAGGATGCGACCGTAGAGCGCATGATCGAGGAACGCAACGCCGCCCGGGCGGCCCGGGACTTCGCCCGTGCGGACGAAATCCGTGATGACCTGGCGGCGAGGGGCATTCAACTCGAAGACACGTCGGACGGCACCCGATGGCGGCGGACGTAGTCATGGATGCCGAACGCCTGGGACGGTTCGTCGACGATGTCTGGGACGACAGCATCGTGCCGACGTTGGAGGAGTACATCCGCATACCCAACAAGTCGCCGGCGTTCGAACCGGATTGGCGGCGCCTCGGCCACATGCGAGCCGCCGTCGAGCATCTCGAGGGCTGGGTGGCGGCGTTCGGCGTTCGGGGCATGACCCATCGGATCTTCACGCTGCCGGGTCGAACGCCGGTTCTGTTGTGCGAGATCGAGGGCAGTGCACCCGGCAACGCCCTGCTCTACGGGCACTACGACAAGCAACCGGAATTCGAAGGCTGGGCCGAGGGCCTCGCCCCGTGGGAACCGGTGATCCGGGATGGACGCCTCTACGGTCGGGGCGGCGCCGACGACGGCTACGCCGTGTTCGGTTCGCTGACCGCCATCGCGGCGCTGCAGGAACAGGGCATTCCCCATCCGCGCTGCTTGGTGTTGATCGAGGGTTGCGAGGAGAGTGGCAGCTACGACCTGCCGGCCTACATGGACGCCTTGGCGGACGACATCGGCACGCCGGACCTGGTGATCTGCCTCGACGCCGAGTGCGGCAACTACGACCAACTGTGGCTGACCACCTCGCTGCGCGGCATGCTGCCGGGGACGCTCACCGTCGAGGTGCTCACCGAGGGCGTCCACTCCGGCGCCGCCGGCGGCATCGTGCCGTCGAGCTTCCGGCTGCTCAGACGCTTGATCGAGCGGGTCGAGAACGCCGCCACCGGCGAGTTGGTGGATGTCCTCCACGTGCAGGTTCCGGCGGCGGCGCATCGGCAGGCGGAAGCGGTGGCCCGGACCCTGGGCGATCTCGGCACGGCCCGATTTCCGTGGGCGGGGAGTACGCATCCGGGTAAGGCTTCGCCCGCCGAGCTGATCCTGGCGAATACCTGGCGGCCGAGTCTCGCCGTCGTCGGCCTGGGCGGTGCCCCCGACATCGCCGATGCGGGCAATACCCTGCGACCGTACACCGCCGCCAAACTGGTCTTCCGGCTACCGCCGACTCTCGATGCCGAAGCCGCCGCCGACCGGATCAAGGACATCCTCGAATCCGATCCGCCCCACGGCGCGGAAGTCGCCTTCGATCTGGATCATCCGCTGACCGGATGGTCGGCCCCGGATACGGCTCCGTGGTTGGCGACAGCCCTCGACCGGGGATCGAGGGCGCATTTCGGAGCGCCGTTCAAGACCATGGGCACCGGCGGCACGATCCCGTTCATGAAGATGCTCGGGGATCGCTTTGCCGACGTGCAGTTCGCCGTGACCGGTGTTCTCGGACCCAAGTCGAACGCCCACGGTCCCAACGAGTTCCTGGACATCGCCACCGGCAAACGCGTGACGGCCTGCATGGCCCACGTTCTGGCCGCACTGCCGTAGGGGCGACGGC
>JAGWBN010000030.1:0-26074 GCA_021295875.1 Pseudomonadales bacterium | reverse complement strand
CGCCAGGTACTCGGCGATGTTCGGCACGTAGGGCAGCGCCAGGAGTTCCATGCCGCACTCGTGGGGCAGGCGGTTGCCCTTGCGATGGTTGCAACGCTTGCACGCGGCGACGACGTTGTCCCAGTTGTCCGTGCCGCCCCGGGACTTCGGCACCACGTGGTCCCGGGTCAGCGCCACGTCCAGAAATACGCCGCCGCAATACAGGCACAGGTTACGGTCGCGACCGAACAGCGCCGGGTTGGTCAGCGGCGGCGTGGCGCGGGCGTGTCGGCTGATGTGGCCGCCGCAGGCGATGATGCTGTGCACGTCCACGGTGGTGCGGTTGCCGTCGATCCGCGATCGCCCGCCTCGCAGGCGCAGGACCGCATCGCCCCGCTTCCACACCACGAGGTTCCTAGCGTACAGGCACACGGCCTCCTGCCAGCTGGCCCACTCCACGGGCTGGCCGGCGAGGTTGAGCCGCAGAATGCGCGGCACGCGGTTGTAGCTGTCGAGTGTTGCCAGCACCTGACGTCCTTAACCGCCTCGCGTACTCGCGAGGCACCCTAGCTTCAAAGCGCGCAATAATGACCAAAGCGTTGGTCTGAATCAACGACGATGATGCTGCGGCGAACGTGCTCGGTGGGGCTTTGACAGGGACCGGGGAAAGCATCACAGTCGCGCCATGGACGCATCCCGGGCCACCAAGTGGGTGTTCGCGTTGGCCTTGGCGGGCGGCTGCGCGAGTCCCGAACGCCCGGACTTCATCGGCGGGGCCGCTGTAACAGCCGCAAAGTGGTTCTGTGAGATGTCGAAGGATGGCGGCTGGCACTGCGTTCAGGATCCGAAGCAGATCGCCAATCCCCAGCCGAGTCGCTTTCCACAGCCGGTCGCCACCCAACGGGGTCAATCGGAACGGAGTCTGCCGAACGTGGCACCGGTTCCACCACCACCGCCACCGTTTTCACCGGCACCGGAACAGCCGCCGGTGCCTCTCTACCAGCAGCTCGCCTATCAGCCTGAGGATCCCGTCGCCCTGGTCGATCTGCCGGAGGCGTTCTACGCGATCCAACTCGTGGCACTACGCAGTCAGACCGACCTGGAGGCGTTCGTCGTCGACCATGGCCTGCCGCCGATGTCCGGCGCCCAGGTGGAGAAAGACGGCGGTCTGTGGTTCGTGCTGTTGGCGGGGGTCTATGAGGACCTCGACACGGCGCAGCGCGCGTTGGCCAGCCTGCCGGAGAATCTCAAGGTAATGAACCCTTGGCTCAGGCCGATGGCTTCGCTGCGCAAGGCCATTCTCCGCGCCGAGAACCTCACCCCGTAGCACCTCTGGGCCGCTGCCCGCCGTCCGTGCAATGCACCGCGCGGGTCAGTACCGGTACTTCTCTAGGCTCTGGCCCTTCATGGAGTAGCTGGCGGTGGCTAGCGAGCCGCTGTGGCCCTTGAGGTCCAGGCGCCCCGTTATCCACACGGGGTCGTACATGGATTTGATCTCCACCGGGTCTTCGAACTCCACGTAGACGATCTGGTTCGACGGCGGGGGTGGCTGGTGGATGCAGGCGCCGAAGTAGGGGACGAGCAGCAGACTCTCCACCTTGTTGCCGGTCACGTCCAGGGGCACCACGAAGCCGGGCAACTTGACCCGTTGGCCATTGAGTTCGGGAACGACGCCGCCGATCGTCGTCAGCGGAAAATCGTCGAACAGGATGGGCTTGGAGTGATCGACCACCGGTGGCGGCGCGACTTCGTCCTCCGGAAGCAGATCCTCCCAGGTCAACTCCCTGACCGTTTCCTCGTCCTCGGCGGTCTCGCCGAAGGCGAGGGCGGTCCCGCCGAAGGCGAGGGCGAGGGTGCCGAAGGCGAGGGCGATGGCGGCGATCACGGCGAGGGGTCTCACAGTCGGGCGACTCCGTGCAGGACACGCCGAGTTTGTCGTATCCAGGGAGGTGTCGGCAAGACGGTGCTCACGTGCGCACCGTGAGTCCGTCCGCCAGCGAGAACCGGTAGGCCTGCCAAGCCGGCACCGTGGCGATCAGGGCGGCGGCGGCGGTGACCGCGAGCACGATGACGAGATCGAACATTCCGGGCGCGCCGGCGGCGAGATAGAAACCCAGCCGCTCGAGCACGATGGGCCGCGCGGCCAGCATGCCGGCATGCACCGCGATGACGCCCAGGGCGGCGGCCGCCGCGGCCAGGATCACGGCTTCGGCGAGTAGCAGCCCGAAGACCAGCCCGGGTCCCGCCCCCACCGAGCGCAGGATCGCCATCTCGCGCCGCCGCTCCGCCAAGCTGGTCAACAACGTCGTGAGCATGCCGACCAGGCCTGCGGCGATGACGAAGGCACTGACGGCGAACAGCGCCGCTTCGGCGGTGCCGAGGAGTTCCCACAACTGCTGCAGCGTGACCCCCGGGACGATGGCCATGAGCGGTTCGGCCGGGTACTCGTTGATGAAGCGTTGCAGACCGAACAACTGCGGTTTGGACTTCAGCCCGATGATGCAGGCGGTGATCGCGTCGGGCCGGAACGCCTCGTCGTCGTGGTCGCGTTCCACTTCGGTTCCATCGTCATGCTCATCCGTGCTCTGCGCATGATCGTCCGCGTGTCCTTCGTGATCGTCCCCGTTGCGATCGTTCCCCTCGTGGTCCTCTCCCTCGTGGTCCTCCGAGTGATCATCCGAGTCGTGGCCGTCGTCCACGTCTTGACCGTGGTGGTCGTCTTCAGCATGGCCGCCCCCGTCGCTATCGTCCCCGTCATGGTCGTCCCCGTCGTGGTCGACGGCGTCGTGGTCGACGGCGTCGTGGTCGTCCCCGTCGTGGTCGACGGCGTCGTGGTCGTCCCCGTCGTGGTCGACGGCGGCGTGGTCGTCCCCGGCGTGGTCGTCCCGGTCGTGGTCGTCCCCGTCGTGGTCGTCGGCGTCGCGGTCGTCGGCGTCGTGGTCGTCCCCGTCGTGGTCGTCGGCGTCGTGGTCGTCGGCGTGTTCGGCATGTCCGTCCGCGTGCTCCGCATGCGCTTCCTCGGCGTGGATGGCCTCCATCCCGGCGAGGGTGATGTGCACGGTCCGGTCCACCGGCGTCCCGGTCCGGTCGAGGATCCCGGTCACCCGGAACGGCACGTCGTCGTGGGTGACGAAGCTGACGTCGCCGATGCCGTGGGAGACGATGATCTCGTCGTCGACGGTGTAGCCCAATGCCTGGGCGACGTCGGCACCGATCACCGCTTCATCGAAGTGGGCAAACGACTTGCCCGCGGCGAACGTGAGCGAACGGTCGCGGGCGAACCGGTAGTGCTCGAAGTAGCCCTGGTCCGTGCCCAGGACGCGGAATCCCCGATGCGCATCGCCCAGCGAGATCGGGATGGTCCAGGCGACTTCGGGACGGGCGGCGATCTCCTGGTAGCTGTCCCAGCCGATGTTGTTGGTGGCGTCGCCGATGCGGAACACCGAATACAGCAGCAGATTGAGGGGGCCGCTGCGGGCCCCGACGACGAGGTCGGCACCCGAGATCGTGTTCATGAAACTCGCCTTGGCCTCGGTGCGTATGCGATCGACGCCGATCAACAGCGCCACGCTCACCGCCACCGACACCACCGTCAGCGCCGCGGTCGAGCGGCGGTTCAACAGGCTCTTCCACGCGAGGGAGACGAGGATCCTAAGGCGCATCGCGGACCTCGAGGGGTGCGGCGTTGATGTCCTCCATTCGCACGCTGCGTTCGAACGACGACGCGAGTGACGGATCGTGGCTGACGAACACCACGGTGCTTCCCGCGCGGCTGCATTCCTCGAGCAGTAGATCGACGAACTTGAGGCGCGTCGGTGCGTCGAGGGAGGACGTGGGTTCGTCGGCGACGATCAGCGCCGGGCCACCGATCAGGGCACGCGCCAGGGCGACGCGCTGCTGCTGGCCGATGCTGAGTTCGGTGACGGAACGTTCGAGAAACTCCTCGCCCGAGAGGCCGAGGCGTTCAAGCAGCCGAACCGCCTCCGCGGGCGCCGACTCCGAATCCGAACGGGCGGCGGCGGCGCGTGCCACCGAGAAGCGACAGGGCAGCAGCACGTTGTCCACCAGCGACAGGTACGGCAGCAGGTTGAACATCTGGAAGACGAAGCCCACCCGGTCCGCCCGGAACCGGTCGCGCCGCGAAGGGCCAAGGTCGGCGAGCTGTTCCCCAAGGACCTCGACGACGCCGCCCGTGGGCATCAGAATGCCGCCGACGAGCCCGAGCAACGTGCTCTTGCCGCTACCGCTCGGACCCTCCAGGAAGACCCGTTCGCCCGCCTCGACGCGGAAGTCGGCGATGTCGAGAACGGCCGGCCCCGAACGATAGGCGAAGACCGCGTTCGAGAACCGGATGGCCAACGGCGAGGTCACCGTCTGCCTCGGCTCGTTGGAAAGTCCTTGGTGCATCAAAGCGCTTCGAGAATCGCTTCCGCCTTGCTCACCTCGAAGGCTCCGGGGGCTTCCACCGCGAGCTTCGTGACGACGCCGTCGTCGACGATCATGGCGTAGCGCTGGGAGCGGGTGCCGAGGCCGAAGCCGGCGCCGTCCATTTCGAGGCCGATCGCCTTGGTGAAGTCGCCGTTGCCGTCGCCGGCCATGACCAATTCGCCGGCGTTCCGGTCAGCCCCCCAGGCATCCATGACGAAGGGGTCGTTGACGGCGACGCAGACGATGCTGTCCACACCCTTGTCCCTGATCTTGTCGGCGTATACGACGAAACCCGGCAGATGCTCTTCGGAGCAGGTCGGCGTGAACGCGCCCGGAACCGCGAACAGGACGACCTTCTTGCCGCCGAACAGGTCCGCCGTGGAGACCGCCGTGGGACGTCCTCCCTGCATCACGTGCAGAGTGGCCTCGGGCAGCGTTTCCTTAAGTCGGTGTTGCGAACAGGCGAGTTTACTGCAAGCGTGCCGGGGGGCGTGTTACGGTTCGTTGCGTCAGGGAATTCATCCCGAGCCGCGACCGATGGAGTTCCCATGAACGGCGTTGTCGAAGCCATCTACGTCTCCGTCAGACACGGCGAGCCCAAGACCCGCATCGCCGACGCCGAACTGCAGGCCGCCGTGGGTCTCGTTGGCGACCGCTACGCCGGACGTGGCGTCGTCTCGATCATCGAGGCGGAAGCCGTTGATGACTTCAACCGGGTAACCGGACTGGATGTATCGCCGGGTGAAACCGGTCGCAACGTCGTCACCCGGGGTGTGCGGCTGAACGACCTGCTCGGCGAGGCGGTTCTGCGGGGTTTCGAACTTTGCGAGCCCTGCCTGAACCTGGGCAGCCGACTGGCGACCGACGACGTCGGACCACCCGAGGTGGTGAAGGCGTTCACGCACAGCGCCGGCATCCGCGCCCAGGTGCTGGAGTCGGGTCGCATCGCGTCGGGCGACGGTGTCACGGAGCACGCTGTCGAACCGATGTGAGCGTCAGATCACGGCTTCGATGAGATGCGGCCCGCCGGCGCCGAGTGCGGCAGTCAGGCTGGCGTCGAACTCCTCGCAGGTGGTCGCCCGCGATCCGGACACGCCCTGGGCCGTGGCGAGGGCAACCCAGTCGAGGTCGGGACGGGACAGGTCGAACAGGCTCGCCGCCCGCTCGCCGATGTCGTTGATGCCGAGACGCCGATACTCCACTTCGAGGATGTTGTACTGCCGGTTCGAGAAGATGACGGTGACGACATCCAGGTTCTCCCTGGCCGCCGTCCACAGGAACTGGTTCGTGTACATCGCGCCGCCATCGCCAAGCAGCGCCAGCACGGGCCGGTCGGGACAGGCCACCGCCGCCCCTACGGCCGCCGGCCCGCCCTGGCCGATGGAGCCGCCGGTGAGGTTCAGCCAGGTGTGCCTCACACAATGCTGCATGGCGGGGTAGGCGGCGCCGCCACCGCCGGAGTCCCCGGCGACGATGCAGTTGTCCGGCGTACGCGCGGCGAGGATCGCGGAGATTCCCCGCACGTTGAGACGACCCGTCGGTACCTCCGGGCGCGAACCCTGCGGGAGATCGGCGGGGGGTGCATCCAGTGCCTCGGCCAGGTCTGCGAGCGCGCCTTCGACGTCCTCGTGGCGGTGCGCGACGTGGATCACCTCGCAGCCTTCGGGCACGAGATCGCTCGGCTGGTTGCGGTAGGCGAAGAAGCTGACCGGTCGTTGTGCACCGACCAGCATGAGCCTCCTGACCGGGGCGAGCAGTTGCAGGACCTGTTCGGGGAAGTAGGGCAGCCGATTGACCAATGGCAGGTCGGGGCCGGCTTCGACCCGTGCTGGAAAGGTCGGCGAGTAGACCGCGCAGCCGGTCTTGGTGGCGATGCGGCCCGCGGCGCGGACGCCGCGTTCGCTCAAGCCGTTGCCGTCCACGAACAGCACCGTGTCCGCGTCGATGCACGGTGCGGCCGCTTCGACCACGTCGGTGGGAACCGGTGGCTTGGCGACGACCGCGTCGAATCCAGCCGACTTGGCGGCGATCCGGCCGGGTCCCCAGGCGCAGTCCGCGGGTACGATCAACGTCGCGATGCCGCCGCGCGGGTCCGGGTTCGGCGTCATGGCCGCGCGCACGGCGTCCGCGGCATCGAGGCCGGCACCTTCACTGGTCCGCGAGGTGCGGATCCACGCGGAGACGGGCTTGGCGACCGCTTCGATATCGGAAGTCAGCGGCGCGTCGTAGGCGACGTGATGGATGGCGTGATCGCCAACGACGTTGATGAGTGGGGTCGCCGCGCGCCGACAGTTGTGCAGGTTGGCGATGCCGTTGCCGAGGCCTGCACCCAAGTGTAGGACGGTCATCGCGGGCACCCCCTGCATGCGTCCGTAGCCGTCGGCCGCGCCGGTGCACACACCCTCGAACAGGCACAGGATCGCGCGGCTCTCCGTCACCGCGTCGAGAGCCTGCACGAGGTGCATCTCCGACGTGCCGGGATTGGCGAAACAGGTGTCCACGCCGTGGGCGACGAACGTTCGTATCAGGCTCTCGGCACCGTTCACCTACGGGCTCCTCGGGGTCAAAGGGCGGGAAGTTTGCCATATACTGACCGGCTCGCGATCCGTACTTGCCGAGGAATCCCAATGGCCTATGCCTTCACCCGCCTGAGGACCAATGCGCCCGACTTCGCCGCGGCTCACGGCGCACTTCGCGCGGACGGCGACGCGGTGTTGGCGCCGGCAGCGGTCTGGGGTGTGTTCCACGGCCTGTTCGGGGTCGGCTCGAACGAGTTGATCGTGGTCACCTACGGCGACGTCGCGGGTGTCCAGGACGCGGTCGCCGGTCTGGACGAGGTTTCGCGCGCCGACACGCTGCTGCTCGAACCCACCGTGCGCCCCACCGAGGATGCGCCACGCACCCGCGAGGGCCTCTACGTGTTCCGTTTCTTCGATGTGGAGCACAAGGATGTGGACGAGATCGCGGCGCTGTCCTTCGAGGCGTGGAAGGACTTCGAGACTGCCGATGTCTACGCGGCGGAGCCGCAGGGGCTGTTCTGCCAGCAGGATCGCAGCGCACCCGACGGGCGCATGCTGCTGTGTACCTGGTACGACCGCCTGAATTCTTGGCAAGCCTCGCGGACACCGCCGGGTGAGGCGCGCGCGAACTTCCGCCGCCGACAGGCACTGACCAAGGGGACGGTCGCCTATGCGACGCGTCTTCTGGCATGAACCGGCAGGATCACGCGCTCTTTGCCAACGACACGTTCTACCTGGCGTTCGCGCAGAAGGACTTCAAGGCGATGGAGCGGCTGTGGGCCAACGCCCATGCGACGGTCTGCGTCCACCCCGGCTGGCCCGTGATCACCCGCCGGGACGAGATCGTCGAGAGCTGGCGGAGAATACTCACCAACCCCGAGCAACCCGGCATCGACTTCTACAACGCCACCGCCAACGCCGTCGGATCACTCGTGATGGTGACCTGCTACGAGGAGATGCCGGGTTCGGTCTGCGTCGCCACCAACGGCTTCGTCGAGGAAGATGGCGAGCTGCGACTGTTCCACCACCACTCGGGGCCTTGTGCGAACCCGCCGCCACCGAGCGGGGCGCGGTCGGAGTAGGAACGATTTCCTGGTCTTCAAGCCCCCGGAGGGTCGCGATCACCCGGTAGCCGGCTTCATCCTGCGGCCGGGTGGGTGCTCAGGCCGAGCGTCGCCGCCCCGGACAACGATGGGTACCTGCGGGACTCAATAGCCTTCGAGTTCCCCGTAGCGGTTGCGGTGGAAGTTCACGTCGCCGAAGGTCTGCTCGGTGACGGCGGCGCGCTTGATGTAGAAGCCGATGTCGAATTCGTCGGTCATGCCGATGCCGCCGTGCATCTGGATGCCTTCCCGCGAGACGGTGTGGAAGGTCTCGCCGACCTTGGCCTTGGTGAGACTCGCGAGCTTGGCGACCTCCCCGGGGTCCCGTGCCTCGTCCAGCGCCGTGAGCGCTTCGAGCACGCAGGACTTCGACAGTTCGATCTCGCAGAACATGTTGGCGGCGCGGTGCTTCAACGCCTGGAAGGAGCCGATGGGCACGCCGAACTGCTCGCGATCCTTGAGGTACTGCACGGTGCGCTCGAAACACTCCTCGGTGGCGCCGAGCATCTCCGCCGAGATGCCGATGCGGGCGATGTCCAGCGCCGGGTCGAGCACGTCGGCGCCCTTGCCCTCACCGCCGAGCAAGGCGTCCGCAGCCACCTTGACGTCGCTCAACTCGATGTTGGCGGCGTTGCGGCTGTCGACCATTCTTGTGCGCGTCACGGCGACGCCGTCGGCGTCGCGGTCGACGAGGAACAGGGAGATGCCGTCGCGGTCGCCGGCACTGCCCGAGGTCCGCGCCGCGACGATGAGCTTGTCGGCCACATGGCCGTCGAGGACGAACTTCTTGGACCCCGAGATGGAGTAGCCGCCATCCGAGGCGGTGGCCGTGGCGGCGATGCCATAGGGATCGTGGCGGTGGGACTCCTCGAGTGCCAGGGCGAGCAGCAGTTCGCCGCCGGTGACCTTTGGCAGCAGTTCCGCCTTCTGGGCGTCGCTGCCGCCGATGTTGACGAGTGTCCCGCCGAGCCAGACGGTGGCGTAGAGGGGGCTTGCCGCCAACGTGCGGCCGGTCTCCTCGGTGACGACGCCGAGTCCCTTGTAGCCGAAGTCGAGCCCGCCGTGCTCTTCCGGGAATGGAATGCCGGCCCAGCCGAGTTCCGCCATCTGTGTCCAGGTGGCGCGGTCGAAACCGTCCGCGCTGTCGCCGTCGCGGAGCTTGCGCAGTTGGTCGATGGGCGCGTTGTTGGTGCAGAAGTCCTTTGCCGTGTCCTTCAGCATGTTCTGCTCTTCGTTGAGAATCATGGGCATTTGGCTTGGGTTCCCCTCGATGACCGGACGATGATATGCCAGTCGCGCCGCCGGTAGGAACCCCTGCGGGTTGCCCTGGCGTTGCGTCGCTCGCCGAGGCTTGATGAAGTAGATTGGGCGGACCGAGGGTAGGAGGAAAACCATGTCCGACGTCATCGCCACGGATCTCACGAACATCGACTGGGCGGATCTCGTCGCCGGCCTGAACCGCTACCTGCGTCTGCGCACCACGCCCATCGGCATGAAGCTCTTCAAGACGGTGGCCGAGATGGAGGCGGTGCCGCGCATCCGCCGGCCGAAGGACGTCCACACCACCGACCAGGTCGTCGGCCAGGCGAGCCGCAACGGCTGGACGGTGGGTGTCACCGCCGAGGACCTGGTGGGCGATCAGTGCCGCACGGTGATCGGACTCGCACCGCGCAGCGAGGAGTGGCTCGCCGGTGGGAACATGGCGGGGGTGTGGTACGAGAACGCGGAGGAGGCGTCGAAGCACCAGCACGCCATGGACCTCGCGCCCTTCGGCGAGCATGTCGCCATGGCCGTCAGCCCGCTGGCGAACGGCCGGCTCAACCCACCGGACATCGCGCTGATCTATGCAACGCCCGCGCAGATGATCCTGTTCATCAACGGGCTGCAGTGGACGGGGTACCGCAAGCTCGAGTGGGGCTGCGTCGGCGAGTCGGCTTGCGCGGACTCCTGGGGGCGGGCACTCGCCACCGGCGAGCCGAGTCTGTCCATTCCGTGTTTCGCCGAACGCCGCTACGGCGGGGTCATGGAGGACGAACTGCTGATGGCGATCCCGCCGGGCTTTCTTCCCAAGGTCATCGAAGGCCTCGATCGGCTGTCGCGCAACGGCCTGCGCTATCCGATCCCGCAGTACGGCATCAACAACGACGTCCGCGCGGGCATGAACGTGAGCTATGGCTGATCGCGCGTTTTGCGATGCGCTGGCGAGCCCGACGTTGTGCTCGGGGCTCGTCAGAACGAGGCGTTGTTCGGCACCCGGGGATAGGGAATCGCGTCGCGGATGTTGTCCATGCCGGTGACGTAGAGGACGAGGCGTTCAAGGCCGAGGCCGAAGCCGGCGTGGGGTACGGACCCGTAGCGGCGCAGGTCCCGGTACCACCAGAGTTCCTCCTTGACGGCATCCGTCATGCGCGCGTCGAGGGCATCTAGACGCTCCTCGCGCTGGCTGCCGCCGATGATCTCGCCGACGCCCGGAACCAGGACGTCCATGGCCGCGACGGTCCGACCGTCGTCGTTCGCCCGCATGTAGAACGCCTTGATGTCCTTGGGGTAGTTGACGACGACCACGGGACCGCCCGCGTGTTGTTCGGTGAGGAATCGTTCGTGCTCCGACTGCAGGTCGCGACCCCACTCGACGGGAAACTCGAAGCCTTCACCGGACGCCTTGAGGATGTCCACGGCTTCCCCGTAGTCGAGGCGCAGGAACTCGGACTCGACGACGTTCTCCAGGCGTTCGATCACCGAGGCGTCGATGCGGTCGCGGAAGAACGCCATGTCGTCGGGATGACGGCGCAGCACTTCGCTGAAGATGCTTTTCAGGAAGTCCTCCGCCAGGTCGGCGAGGTCGGCGAGGTCCGCGAAGGCGATCTCCGGCTCGATCATCCAGAACTCGGCGAGGTGCCGGCTGGTGTTCGAGTTCTCGGCGCGGAACGTGGGCCCGAAGGTGTAGACCTTGCTCATGGCCAGGCAGTAGGGCTCGACGTTGAGTTGGCCGGAGACCGTGAGGAACGTATCCCGTCCGAAGAAGCCTTTCTGTTCGAGGGGGGGACTTCCCCCCCTCGGACCCCCCGCGCTGGCTCCGCCAGCGGCGCTGCGCGTCTCTTGGCCTTGGCCGGTGGTGTTCGTGTCCATGGTGGTCACGCGGAACAATTCCCCAGCCCCCTCGCAGTCGCTCGCCGTGATGATGGGTGTGTTCACCCAGACGAAGCCGTTGGCGTCGAAGTAGCTGTGCACGGCCTGGGCGATGGTGTTGCGCACTCGGGCGATGGCACCGAAGGTGTTCGTTCGCGGCCGCAGGTGGGCCACGGTGCGCAGGTATTCGAAGGTGTGGCGCTTCTTGGCGATGGGGTAGGTTTCCGGGTCTTCGACGCCGCCGACGATGCGCACCTCGCTCGCCTGGACTTCCCGGTCCTGCCCCTTGCCTGGGGACTCGGCCACCGTGCCGGCCACGACCACCGCGCAGCCGGCGCCGATCTCGACGATCTCGTCGTAGTTGGCAAGCGCCTGGTCCGCCACGACCTGCAGGTCGGCGAAACAGGAGCCGTCGTTTATGGCGATGAAGGAGAAGCCGCCCCGGGAGGTGCGCCGGGACTTCACCCAGCCCCTGACCTCGACCTCGGGATCTGCTGTTCCTTGGAGGACCGACTTGACGGAGTGGCTACCCATGGACGGTAATGTAAACCATCGTCGACCGATTTCGTGATCGCCGGGACCGGGGAGTTGACGGCGTTCGAAGGGCGTTACGGATCGGGTTGGGGAACGGTGATGGCCACCCGGAACGGGGAGTGGCGGCGCTCCACGTAGGCGATGTCCTCTTCGACGTAGCGTCGCTCGTCCTTCAGGTAGCGGTGGACGGCGTCACGCAGCCGGGAATCCCGGATCCAGTGGGCGGAGTAGGTCGGTTGGGGCATGTAGCCCCGGGCGAGCTTGTGACCGCCTTGGGCGCCCGCTTCCACGCGCTTGAGACCGCGCTCGATGGCGAAGTCGATGGCCTGGTAGTAGCAGGCCTCGAAATGCAGGAAGCGGTGGTCCTCGACACAGCCCCAGTTGCGCCCGTAGAGCGTGTCTTCGCCGATGAAGTTGATGGCCCCGGCGATATAGCGGCCGGCGCGCCTGCACATGATGAGCAGGACCTGGTCCGCCATGGTCTGGCCGATCCGGCTGAAGAACTCGCGGGTGAGATAGGGCGTGCCCCACTTGCGGCTGCCGGTGTCCACGTAGAAGGCGTAGAAGGCGTCCCACTGGGCCTCCGTGATGTCGCCCGTCAGCCACTCGATCTCAATGCCGTTCGCCAGCGCATCCCGGCGCTCCCGGCGGATGTTCTTGCGCTTCTTCGAGGACAGCGCCGCGGTGAACTCGTCGAAGGTGGCGTAGCCGTCGTTCTGCCAGTGGAACTGGGTGTCGATACGCTGCAGGCAGCCGAGCTCGCCGGCACGTCGCCATTGGGCCTCGGGCATGAACGTCAGGTGGACGGAACTCACCTCGAGCTGCTTGGCGACCTGGACCGTGGCGCCAAGCAGCATGTTCTCCACTTCGTCCGTGTCCTCGCCGTCCGCCACCAGCAGCCGACGACCGGTGGCGGGCGTGAACGGCACGCTGACCTGCAGCTTCGGATAGTAGCGTCCCCCGGCCTGGTAGAAGGCCTGTGCCCAGCCCGAGTCGAACACGTATTCACCCTGGGAGTGGGCCTTCAAGTACATGGGGACGACGCCGATGGCGTCGTCGAGCCCACCGTCGGGCTCGGACAGTACGACATGGAACGGTTGCCAGCCGGTGTCCGTCGAGACGCTGCCGCTCTGCTCCAGGGCACTGAGGAAACGGTGATCGAGAAACGGGTTGTACTCGGCACTCGCCGGGTTCGCGCAGCGGTTCCACGCCGCCGGGTCGATGGCGTCGATGTCCTGCAGGATCCTGGCGGCGCGTTCGGGCAAGCTGGCGGGCGATGCGGATGGAGACACCATTGTACGGCGTGGTTCTAGTGGTCGGCGATTAGAATCCGGTCGCTCAGCAGCAGTCGAACGGACTCCAACAGGAGAGGCAGGACACGCTCCGTGGGTACGTCCTGCGTGACGGCAATGTCGCGGGCAAGCCCGGAGACCTTGCGCCTACCCTTGCCGCGCTCGATCTCTCGAACCAGGAGCGCGACCAACGGACTCACCGGCAGATCGACGCGATTGGCACCCCGTACCGCATGGCCGCGCTCGAAACGACTGTCGCCGAGCACCGCCGTGGAAATGACTTCCAGTCCCGGCGCGAGACTCGGCTTGAGGCCGCCCACGTCGTCGGCGACGGCTACCGGCCGGACCGCCGCGAGCATGGCGCCGAAGTCGTCGGGCAACTCGCCGCGACTGAGCACCGATCGTTCGTAGCCGGCGGCCGCCTGGCCGGACACGGCACGCACGAACGCTTCCCGGGGAGGCCGCTGCTCGCCGGTGATTCGCCGGGCCTCCCAGAAATAGGAGTCGACGCTGCGGTTGCCGGCGTAGAACAGCCTGGCCAGTTCGTGGAAGTGCTCGTACTGTGTTCGATACAGGCGTTCGAACGTCGTTGCGGCCTCCTCGGCCAGTGCGGGATCGGTCAGCGCCGTGACCACATACGCGGCGCCGATATGGCCTGCCGTGACGGCGAGATGCACGCCCGTGGAGAACAGGGGGTCGACGAAGCAGGCGGCATCGCCGAGCAGTACCCAGCCGGGCCCCGAGAAGGCCGACGCGGAATAGGACCAGTCGCGAACGGCCTTCGCGGCGGCGATGGCGGTGGCGCCGTCGACGAGACCGGCGGTGCGCGGTGCGGCGGCGATCTGATCGTTGAGAAAGTCCCGCACCCCGGAACGCCGGATCGCCTTCGCCCCGACATCCCGGTCGACCACCGCACCGATGCTCGACACGCCGCCGGGGAGAGGGATCTTCCACAGCCAGCCGTTGGCGTAGGACTCGATGAAGATGTTGCCGTCGTCCGGTGGATCGAGGTGTCGGCAGTCCCGGAAGTAGCCGTAGACCGCCAGGTTGCGGAACAGCGGGTCCCAGGTCTTCAAGCCGCTCCGGCGGGCGAGCAAGGATCCCTGGCCGCTGGCGTCGACGATCATGTCGGCGGCGACCTGTTCGCCGTTGTCGAGGACGACACCCGTGACCCGGTCGCCATCGAACAGGACGTCCTTGACGCCGATTCCTTCCGAGACCTTTGCGCCGGACGCGCGGCTGTGGCCGAGCAGGATCTGGTCGAAACGCCCTCGCCACACCTGGTAGGCGTGGGGAAAGCGCTTGTTGGTCTCGTGGAAATACCAGCTCCAGGGTTCGCCGTCGCGGCCCCAGCACATGGTCGCGCCGTGTTTGATGGTGAACCCTTCGCGGGCCACGGCGTCCAAACAGCCGATGTTCTCGAGTACGGCCAGGGTCGCAGGCAACAGGGATTCGCCGACGTGGGCTCGCGGGAAGTGCTCACGTTCGAAAAGGACCACCCGCAGACCCGCCTGTGCCAGCAGCGTCGCGGCGGTGCTGCCGGCCGGCCCGCCACCGATGACCACGACATCGGCACCGTCCGGCGATGGGCGCTGGTGGATGCTCGCCATACTGGCTACTGTAGCGGTTGTGCTGATCGGTCTGCAGTCGTACGGGATCCGCCCATGTCGCCTTTGATCGCCCGCGAGATGACCGCCGCAGACAAGTTCGCCGATCCGGACTGGACCGCGGAAGGGGTGCCGCGTGCGCGCGTCGCGCTCGAGCGTCTGCGTACGCTCTGGTTCAACACCGGCACGCTCTGCAACCTCGCCTGCGGGCACTGCTACATCGAGTCGAGTCCGCGCAACGACCGGCTGGTGTACCTGTCCCGGGCCGATGTGCGGAGCTATCTCGACGAGATCGCGGTACTCGGACTCGGTACGGACGAGATCGGCTTCACCGGTGGCGAACCGTTCATGAACCCGGACATCGTCGCCATGCTGACGGACAGCCTGGAGGCGGACTACGACGTGCTCGTGCTCACCAACGCCATGCGGCCGATGATGAAGCATGCCGACGAACTGCTCGCCCTCAACGACCGGCATGGCGCCCGCCTGACGCTCCGCGTCTCCCTCGACCACTACCGACGTGAACGCCACGAGGAGGAGAGGGGGCCGCGCTCTTGGAAACCGGCGGTCCACGGGCTGCGCTGGCTGTGCGACCAGGGCTTCAATGTCGACGTCGCCGGACGGCTGCGGTGGGGCGACGAGGAGGCCGCGCTGCGGGAAGGATTCGCCGCGCTGTTCAAGCGCGAGGGCATTCGGGTCGACGCGGAGTCCCCCAAGCGCCTCGTGCTGTTTCCGGAGATGGACGCCAATGCCGACACGCCGGAGATCACCACGGCCTGCTGGTCGCTCTTGGACGTTCGCCCGCAGGACATGATGTGCGCCACGTCGAGAATGGTGATCAAGCGCAAGGGCGCCGCCGAACCCGAGGTTGCCAGCTGCACCCTGCTGCCCTACACCGATGCCTTCCGCCTCGGCGCCTCCCTGGCTGCGAGCCTGGGCGAAGTCGCGCTCAACCACCCGCACTGTTCTCGGTTCTGCGTACTGGGCGGCGGCCGCTGTTCGGTATGACGATCCCACCCGACCGGTGGGGCCGTGCGGGTGCTACCATCCCGGTTCGGATCGGCCAGCGCGGTGGCGTGGACAAACCGATGGCGACGGCAACCGGCAAGAAGTACCTCGAGGAGCTCGATCCCGTCGAGTTCATGGCCGTGCTCGAGGAGGGCGGTCGGAAGTTCGTCGAGGAGTGCAACCGCCTAGGCATCTCTAGGGTCGTCGAACTCGACGGGCACCCGGTACTCGTTCATCCGGACGGTACCCACACGCCTTTACCGGACAATCCAACCAGCGAGGAAATCCAGGCTTTCCTGAAGAACTACAAGGTGTCGTTGCGTGAGGTGCGCTACCCCTGAGAGTGCTTGCTACACGCTCTTCGCAGGCCCGAATGGCGCGCGGTCGCCCCGAGATTTCGCTGCGCGGAATCTCCCGGCGGGAAGGCGGCGCTGATCGCCAGGCAACAGACGACGCGTCTGTTCCATGCAATACAGTCGGGCTTGATTCAACGCGGTAAGCTTCCGCCAACAGTCATCGACATCCGGAGCATCTCCATGCGACCCACACACCACGTCGGCCGTTGGGCCATCGTGGCGGCGGTTTGTTCACTTGTCGCCGCCGTCGACGTCCATGCGGCCGAAGAGGGCGATCCGGTGGCCGACCGGCTTGCCAAGCTGCCGCCGCTGATCGACCGCCAGGTCTTCTTCGGCGATCCGGAGATCTCCGGGGCGCAGTTGTCACCCGACGGCAAATGGATCTCGTTCCGCAAGCCGTACCGCGAGGTGATGAACATCTGGGTCAAGGGCGTGGACGAGCCGTTCGAGGCGGCGCGTGCCATCACCGCGGACAGCCAGCGACCGGTCGGTGGCCATTTCTGGACCGAGGACAGCCGCTACGTCCTCTACTCCCAGGACAAGGGAGGCGACGAGGACTACCACGTCTACGCCGTCGACCCGGGGGCCGAGGCGGAGGAGGCGACGGGGGTGCCGGCGGCGCGGGATCTCACGCCCATCGACGGCATCCGGGCGCTCATCTACGCGGTGCCGGAAGCCACGCCGACGAAGATCATCGTCGGCATCAACGATCGGGACGCGGCCCTGCACGATGTCTACCGGTTGGACATCGACAGCGGCGAACGCCAGCTCCTGATCGAGAACGACACCAACGTCGCCGAATGGATCACCGATCTCGAAGGCACGGTGCGCCTGGCGTACCGGCAGCGCCCGGACGGTGACTACGAGACGCTGGTGGTCGAGGACGGCGAATTGGGGCGCGTGCTCTACGATTGCGGCCCCGACGACACCTGCACTCCAGCGAGATTCCACAAGGACGGCGAGCGAGCCTACTTCGTCAGCAACAAGGACGTGGACCTTGCGCGCCTGCTACTGGTGGACGTCGCCAGCGGCGAGGCGGTCGTGATCGAATCCGACCCGG
This sequence comes from Pseudomonadales bacterium, assembly GCA_021295875.1. Classification (GTDB taxonomy): domain Bacteria; phylum Pseudomonadota; class Gammaproteobacteria; order Pseudomonadales; family Azotimanducaceae; genus VXYL01. The sequence goes on along the minus strand of JAGWBN010000030.1, from coordinate 9,059 downwards.
AAGGCGAAGTCGACATTTCGGGCACCTGGTTCTCGGACGTCACCGAGGAACTGGCCGCCACCATCTACGTCGGCGACCGGGTCCGCATCTATCCGCGCACGGACGCCCTGGCCGCCGAACTCGAGTGGCTCCGGGGCGAACTTCCCGACGGTGAGCTCGGCTACGGCTCGGGGACCGAGGACGAGGCGTTGGCCGTCGTCTCGGTGTCGAGCGATGTGAATCCCGGTTCCGTGTATCTCTACAGCCGCGCCGAGCAAACCCTCGAAAAGCTCTACGACTTCCGTCCGGAGCTGCCGAACGACCAACTCGCGAACATGCGCCCGATCCGCTACGAGGCCCGGGACGGACGCGAGATTCCCGGTTACCTGGTGGTGCCGAAGGGCGTCGAGGCCGTGGGGCTGCCCACCGTCATCCTGCCGCACGGCGGACCCTGGGGGCGCGACGCCTGGGGCTACAACTCCCTGGCGCAGTTCCTCGCCAACCGCGGCTACGCGGTGATGCTGCCGAACTTCCGCGGCTCCGCCGGCTTCGGCAAGCGCTTCCTCAACGAGGGCAACGGCGAGTGGGGCACGGGCGTCATGCAGCACGACATCACCGACGGCGTGCAGTACCTCGTCGAAGCGGGCATCGCGGACCCCGAGCAGGTCGCCATCATGGGTGGCTCCTACGGCGGCTACGCCACGCTGGCGGGTGTGACCTTCACGCCACGGCTTTACGCGGCGGGTGTGTCCATCGTCGGGCCGTCCAACATCATCACCCTGCTGGACTCCATCCCGCCGTACTGGGGGCCGGTGAAGGAGATGTTCATGCGCCGGGGACCGCAAACGCCTGGAAGCCCAGTCGCCGTTCTTCCATGCCGAGAACATCGAGGCGCCGTTGCTGATCATCCAGGGCGCCAACGACCCGAGAGTGAAGCAGGCCGAGTCCGACCAGATCGTCGTCGCGCTGCGGGAACTGGACCGCCAGGTGCAGTACCTGTTGGCGCCGGACGAGGGGCATGGGTTCGTCGGCCACGAGAACCGGCTGGCCATGTTCGCCGCCATCGAACGGTTTCTCGCCCGCCATCTGGACGGGCGCTACCAGCGGGCCATGGCGCCCGAGGTCGCCGAGAAGCTCCGCTCGCTTCGGGTCGACATCGACACCGTGGCGATGCCGGAGGCGGTGGGCGGTCCCACCGATCTCGCGCTCGACGGATCGGGACTCGAACCGGCGACGCTGACCTACGAGATGACCATCGAGATGGGTGGACAGTCGATGGCCGTCGACACGGTCGTCTCCCGATCCGAGGCGACCCACGGGGAAGACGCGGTCTGGCGCATCGCGACGATTGTCGACACCCCGGCGGGAGCGGCCACAGACGTGGTCCTGCTGCGCAAGGGGGACCTTTCGCCGCTGCAACGCGTCATCGAGCAGGGGCCCGCAACGATCACCTTGAACTTCGGCGAAGGCCGGATCAGTGGCACGGCCGAGGTGCCGGGCGGCGGTGCCATGGACATCGACCTTGAATTGGCGTCCCCCGTCGTCGGCCACCTGGAAACGGCACTTGCGACGATGCCGCTCGAACCGGGATTCTCGGCCACGGTCCCCGTTTTCGTTCCGGCCATGCAGAACGTGCAGCTGATGCAGTTCGTTGTGGAGAGCGTGGCGTCGCTGGAGACGCCGGCAGGGACGTTCGAGACCTACCAGCTGACGTTCGACGCCGAGGACGGTTCGTCGGGGAAGATGTGGCTGACCCAATCCACGCCGCACGTGTCCGTGAAGTCGGACTACGGCATGCCCATGGGCGGTCGCATGGTGACGGTGCTCAAGTCGATGGAGGAGGACGCGACGGGCCCAGACCCGACAGCGTCGCCGCCGGAGTGATTGCCTCCGGATCGACGATTAGGTGCAACAGGGAGGGTACGCGTGCGTCTCTTGCCCGCTCCAAGGCGGCCGGGAAGTCGGCATCGTGTTCGACGCGTTCACCGTAGGCGCCGTATGCGCTGGCAAGCGCCGCGAAGTCGGGATTCGTGATCGACGTGGCGTGGACGCGGCCGGGAAAGGTGCGCTCCTGGTGCATGCGGATGGTGCCGTACATGCCGTTGTCGACGACCAGGACGATCACGTTCACGGCGTACTGCACGGCGGTGGCGAGTTCCTGGCCGGTCATCTGGAAACAGCCGTCGCCCGCGAAGCACACCACCGTTCGATCCGGGTGGCGTAGTTTCGCCGCGATCGCCGCAGGCAAACCGTAACCCATGGATCCGGACGTGGGCGCGAGCTGGGATCCGAAACGGTGGAAACGATGGAAGCGGTGGACCCAGGCCGAATAGTTGCCGGCGCCGTTGGTGACGATCGTGTCGGGGTCGTCGAGTTCGCGTAGAGCGTGCATCACCCGTCCCATGGTCAACTCCCCGGGGGACGGATGGGGCACGCTCGACCACTCGAGATAGCTGGCATGTAGTCGTCGGACGTACTCGGACCGGTCGCCGGTCGAACGAGTCGCGGCCAGGAAGGCGGCCGGACGCGCGTGGATGCCGAGCACGGTGGGATGCACGCGGCCGGGTTCTTCGGCGTCGGGATGGACGTGGACCACCGGCGTTCCGGGCACGGGCAAGGTGTAGGACTGACTTGGGATCTCGGACATACGGGTGCCGAGCAGGAGCAGCAGGTCGGTCTCCTCGACGGCGCGCCGCAGCACGGGATTGGGACCGATGCCGAGATCGCCCGCGTAGTGGGGGTGCCCGTGGTCGAATAGCTGCTGGCGTCGGAACACGCACGTCACGGGTACGCCCGCGCGTTCCGAGAACGTCCGCAACGTCTCGACACCGGACGCGTCCCAGGTCGACCCGCCGACGACGGCCAGCGGCCGCCTCGCGGCGTTCATCAAGGCATCGAACCGTTGCATCGACGCGGCATCGACCGCTGCCTCGTCGAGTTCGACGCGCTCGCCCACCGCTGTCGCGCAGGGGTCGCCGAGCATGTCTTCGGGTAGGGCGACCACGACCGGCCCGGGTCTGTCGGCCAGCGCCCGACGGAATGCCTGGACCACGACCTTGGGAATGCGCTCGGCGTCGCGGATTTCGGTCACCGACTTGGCCATGCCGCCGTAGAACGCCTGAAAGTCGACTTCCTGGAACGCGTCGCGCCCCCGCGCGGCCCGCTCGACCTGGCCGGCGAACAGGATGAGCGGGGTCGAGTCCTGCTGGGCGACGTGAACCCCGGAACTCGCGTTGGCTGCGCCCGGTCCGCGAGTGACGAAGACGATCCCGGGGCGGCCGGTGAGCTTGGCGTCGGCTTCCGCCATCATCGCGGCGGCACCTTCGTGGCGTGCGACGACGGTTTGGATCGACGAGTCGCGCAGGGCGTCGAGAACGCCCAGGTAGCTCTCGCCGGGGACGCAGAAGACGCGCTCCACGCCTTGGCGTTCGAGCCCGGCGACCAGCGCTTGGGCGCCGGTCCTGGTCAGACCGTGCCGAGCTTGCCGCTGCAACGCGGCGACGCGGTGTCCGCCGTGCGCGGGGTCTGCCAGGAGGACCGCTTGGGTGGCCACCCTCAATCCGCCGCCTGGGCGGCGGGGTCGTCCGGGCTCTCGGGTGCATCGTCCGCCGCAGCGGATGCTTCGCCTTCTCCCGCAGGGTCGACCTCGAACGGCCCCTTGAGATCGAGCTCGTCGGCCATCTCGCGCACGGCGGGAATGACGTCCGAGCCCATCAGCCTGAGGCTGCGCATCTGGTCGTCGTGGCTCATGGCGCCGTCGCCGTCCCAGAAGAAGATCGTCCCCGGCCGCAGGGTCTCCAATACATGCCGGACCTTGGGGATCACGGAGTCCGGGGTTCCGGAGATGATGGACAGCTTTTCGGTCTGATCGACGTAGGTGTCCTTGGGCGGCGGTGGCGGCGCGGCCTTCTTCTCATCCTTGAGGTGCTGGCTGGCGCGGCCCCTGGAGGCGGCGGCGGCGAAACTGCGCATGGTGGGCAGCAGGTTGTTGCGCTGGGTAAGTCCCGGGAGGTTCTGGATGAACGGCCGGACGATGCCCTGGTTGCCCTCCAGGAACGGGTTGCTCGGCCCCTGGACGTACTTGCGGCCGGCTTCCTCGGCCAGTTCCTCGGTCTCGTCGACGTGGACCTTGAAGAGATAGCCGCGGTGCTCGGTGCCGGCCTCGTAGCCCGCCTCGGCGGCGACCTCGTCGTAGTACTGGAACGACTCCAGCGTCGGCTGCAGTTCGGTGGCCAGCATCAGGTACGGGTAGCGATGCTTGGCCGCCCACGCGACGGTGTTGCGGCTCATCACGCCTGGGATCCAGATGGGTGGATGCGGTTCCTGGTAGGGCCGCGACCACGGGTTCACATAGCGGTAGTGGTAGTGCTCGCCCTCCCAGCGAAACGGCCCCGGCTTGGTCCAGGCCTCGACGATGAAGTCGTGCGCCTCCTGGAAGCGCTCCCAGTTGTAGGGCGGCACGGCGTTGTGCGCGACGCTCTCGCGGCCGGTACCCCGCACCCAGCCGGTGACCAGCCGCCCACGCGAGATCATGTCGATCTCGGCGAGTTCCTCGGCGAGGAACAGGGGATCGTCCCAGATGGGCAGGATGTTGCCGAGCAGCACGATCTTCGCGCGGTTGGTGATGCGCGCGAGGATCGCGGCCTCGAGGTTCATCACCTGGCCCATGCAGAACGGCGTCGAGTGGTGCTCGTTCAGCATCAGGCCGTCGAAGCCCATCTCTTCGGCGAACACGCGCTCGTCGAGGTAGCGGTTGTAGAGGTCGGCACCGAGTCTGGGGTCGTAGCTGGCATTGGACATGCCGAGGTCCATGAGGCTGCGCCCGGTGGCGCCGAAGTAGCCGGAATTGGGATCCTGGTAGGGACGTTCGGTGAAGTGTCCGATGAACATGCTGTCTCTCCAATCCTCCCCTAGGCGCCCGATACACTCGAAACGAGTTCGGCGAGCGCGTCGGGCTCCTCCAGCTCGACGACGTGTCCGGCGCCGTCGACGACCTCCACGCGGGCGTTCGGAATCGCGGCCTCGAACTGCCTCGCGCACTCGATCGGAACCACCTTGTCCTCGCTGCCCCAGACGATCAACGTCGGTACCTGCATATCCCCCAACAGGGGTTCGAGGCGGCGGTTGAACATGTAGGGTTTCCAGGTCACCCGCGCCGTCATCTCCCGCGACAGGTCCCACAATAGACGCACGTCCTCAGCCGGCTCCTCGCCGACGTAGCCGGCATAGGTCTCGGCGTCGCGGAAGCTGTCCTCGATGTACTTGCGGTGCGAGAGCATCATCTGGTCGAGGATGTCGCCTTCGCCGGGCTGCAGACCGGCTGCGCCCACCAGTACCAGGCTCGCCAGCCGCGACGGGTTCATGGTCGCGAATTCGGCCGCCACATAACCGCCGAAACCGAGTCCGACCAGGGTGACGTCCTCGAGGTCGAGCCCCGCGACCACGCGCGTCATGATGATCGCGATGTCGCGCGGGTCGCGGGCCCACGCAGGTCGTTCCGAGCCGCCCCAGCCGGGCATGTCCGGTACGACGACCCGATGGTTCTCGGCGAGGCGGTCGTGGAACGGCAACCATCCGGGGCTACCCCAGCTGTGGTGCAGGACGACCACCGGAGTCCCGCCGCCCTGCTCGAGGTACTTGATCGTACCCGTCGCCAGCACGAGTTCGCCCTCACGGTAGGCGCTGTCTTCGGCCAATGTCGACCCCTCCCTCGGAATCGAGTGTACCCAATCTGTGACACACGCGACTTGCGTCCTACACGCCGACGGGCAAAAGTCCCAATCCGTGACACACGCGACTTGAGTCCTACACGCCGACGGGCAAGATTCGCACCCGAATCCGGGACAGTGTCTCAATCGGTGACACACTCGACTCTCAATCCGTGACACACGCGACTTCGGTCCTACACGCCGACGGGCAAGAGTCGCACACGCGCTCGTTGGGCGAGGTGAGAGCCGCCGATCAGCGCTTTCGGGCTCCGTTGCGCCTGGCGCGCCGCAACGGGCGTAGAATCTCGGCAAGAGGACCAACCGGAGTGCGGTGATGACGGTCATCAGAGCGGACGACCTGACCCAGAGCGTCGCCGATGCGCTGCAGTACATCTCGTACTACCACCCGCCGGACTTCATCCGCGCCATGGCGGCGGCCTACGAGCGCGAGGAGTCCCCGGCGGCGAAGGCGGCGCTCGCCCAGGTGCTCGCCAACTCCCGGATGTGCGCGCTGGGCAAGCGACCGATCTGCCAGGACACCGGCATCGTCATCGTCTTCCTCGAGGTCGGCATGGAGGTTTCCTGGGCTTCCTGGGAAGGTGGCGAAAGCGTCGACGACATGGTCAACGAAGGCGTACGCCGGGCGTACCTCCATGCCGACAACGTGCTGCGCGGCTCGATCGTCGCGGATCCGGACGGCGAGCGAGTCAACACCCGGGACAATACGCCGGCCGTCATTCACACCCGCATCGTGCCGGGCGACAAGCTGCGCGTCGAGGTCGCGGCCAAGGGCGGAGGCAGCGAGGCCAAGGCGAAGTTCACCATGCTGAATCCCTCCGACTCGGTGGTGGACTGGATTCTCGACACCGTGCCGACCATGGGTGCGGGGTGGTGCCCGCCGGGAATCCTCGGGATCGGCATCGGCGGCTCGCCGGAAAAGGCCATGCTGCTCGCCAAGGAAGCCATGATGGGGCCCATCGACATCCACGACCTGATCGACCGGGGCGCCGCCAACCGGGCCGAGGAACTGCGCCTGGAACTCTTCGACAAGGTGAACGCGCTCGGCATCGGCGCCCAGGGCCTCGGGGGACTGACCACGGTGCTCGACGTCAAGGTGCTGGAACATCCCACGCACGCGGCGAACAAGCCGGTGGCGGTGATCCCGAACTGCACCGCGACCCGGCACGTGGGGTTCGAGCTCGACGGTTCAGGCCCTGCGACATTCGACCCGCCTGACCTCGCCGACTGGCCCGACGTCGCCTACGCGCCCGGCGACGAGGTCCGCCGCGTCGATCTCGACACCGTCACTCGCGCCGACACGGCAGCCTGGCGCGCGGGAGACACCCTGCTGCTGTCCGGCCGTCTGCTCACCGGACGCGACGCGGCCCACAAGCGGCTGGTGGATCTCATCGACCGCGGCGAACCCCTGCCGGTGGATTTCCGCAACCGCTTCATCTACTACGTGGGCCCCGTCGATCCGGTACGCGACGAGGTGATCGGTCCCGCCGGGCCGACGACCGCAACGCGCATGGACAAGTTCACCCGCACCATGCTCGAACACACCGGTCTCTCCGGCATGATCGGCAAGGCCGAGCGCGGTCCGCTGGCGATCGACGCCATCCGCGACCACGGTGCCGTGTCGCTCATCGCCGTGGGCGGCGCCGCCTACCTCATCGCCAGGGCGATCACCCGGTCGACGCGCCTAGCGTTCGAGGACCTCGGCATGGAGGCGATCCACGAATTCGAGGTCAGGGACATGCCGGTCACCGTGGCGGTGGACTGCCGGGGCGAGTCGGTGCACATCACCGGACCGAAGATCTGGGCGCGAGAGATCGACAACCGGATCGCCGCCGCAACCCTCGACTGACCCCGACGCCGGATGAATGTCGCCGAACTCGTCGTCCTCCTGCACTTCGCCTTCATCGTCTTCGTGGCGGCAGGCGGCCTGCTCGCCATGCGCTGGCCCCGGATCATGTGGATCCATCTGCCGGCCGTCGCCTGGGGCGCCTTTGTGCAGTTCGCCGACTGGATCTGTCCGCTGACGTACCTGGAAGACTGGCTACGGGGCGGCTCGCCGGAGACGGGTGGTTTCATCACGCGCCATCTGATGCCCATCGTCTACCCGGACATCGCCCAGGAAGGCGTCCTGACGCCGGGCGTCCGAATCGCCCTGGGTTTTGCCGCGCTCGCGGTGAACGTCGTCGTCTACGGCTTCGTCTTTTGGCGGTGGAAACGGCGAAAAGCCCCTACGCGAGTTCTGCGCGGTTCCTGAACGACTCCAGCACCGCGGGATTCGCCAACGCCGTGGTGTTCGTCACCTCGCGCCCGTGGACCACGTCGCGCACCGCGAGTTCGGCGATCTTGCCGCTCAACGTGCGCGGCACGTCGGGTACCGCCGCGATCACCGCGGGAACGTGGCGGGGACTGGCGTGCTCGCGGATGCGGCGCCTGATGCGCCCGCGCAGCGCGTCGTCGAGGTCGACGCCGTCGCGGGTCACGACGAACAGCACGACGCGGGTGTCGTCGTCCCATTCCTGGCCGATGGCGACGGCGTCCACCACCTCGTCCACGGTCTCCACCTGGCGGTAGATCTCGGCGGTGCCGATGCGCACCCCACCGGGGTTCAGGACCGCGTCGGATCGGCCGTGGATGACCATGCCGCCGTTGTCGGTGAACTCCGCGAAGTCGCCGTGGGCCCACACCCCTGGGTACTTGTCGAAATAGGAGGCGCGGTACCGGGCCTGGTCCAGGTCGTTCCAGAATCCGATCGGCGCGCTGGGGAACGACCGGGTGCACACCAGCTCGCCCTTGCCGTGCCGCAGCGGCGCGCCGGCATCGTCACAGACGTCGACCGCCATGCCGAGCCCCTTGGCCTGAATCTCGCCTTCGTAGACGGGGAGCCAAGGGGAACCTAGGGCGAAGCAGGAGATCAGGTCCGTACCGCCCGAGATGTCGTGCTTGAAATCACGGTAGACGTAGCGGAAGCCCTCGTGGGTCAGCGGCGAGCCGGTGGACAGCACCGACCGCAAGCTACCGAGGTCGTGGGTCGCCCGCGGCCTGACGCCGGCCTTCTCGATGGCCGACAAGTATTTCGCACTGACGCCGAGCACGCTGACGGCCTCCCGCTCGGCGAGATCGAGCAGGGCGGAGGGTCCGGGATGGAAGGGCGAGCCGTCGTAGAGCACGACCCGGCACCCGGTGGCGAGCGCCGAGACGAGCCAGTTCCACATCATCCAGCCGCAGGTGGTGAAGAAGAACAGCGTGTCGTCGGGTTTCAGGTCCACGTGGAGCTGGTGCTCCTTGACGTGCTGGATCAGCGTGCCGCCGGCGCCGTGGACGATGCACTTGGGCCTGCCGGTGGTGCCGGAGGAA
>JAGWBN010000233.1 GCA_021295875.1 Pseudomonadales bacterium | reverse complement strand
CCGCTCACGGAGTTCATCAAGGCGGGCGGGGCGGCGAAGTGCCTGACGCTCCTCCTCGACCAGGACTTGCCCGACGACTTCGGACAACGGCCCACCGTGGAGTCGCCCATCCGTTCACAGATGGTGGAGTTGGAAGGCCACCTGCTCGACGAGGGCGTGATGACCCATGCGTTCGACGCCGTGAACCGCGCCGGCGGCAGTTTCCGACTGGAGCGGTTTCGCGCCGGCGAACGGAGCGACCAGACGAGCGTCGTGCGGTTCGTGGTCAGTGCGCCGGACCAGGCCGGGCTCGACGAGACCGTTGACCGGCTTCAGCCGTTCGGCGCGAGACTCGCGGAGCCCCCCGATGCCGCCGTGCTTGTCGAGGTGGAGCACGACGGGGTCGCGCCCGAGGACTTCTGCTGTTCGACGATCTATCCCACCGACGTTCGCGTCGGCGAGATCGGCGAGATTGGCGAGAGTTGGGTTCGGGTGGCGCGGCAACGCATGGACGCCGCCATCGTGGTGGACGACGACGTCGAGCCGGCAAGGGCACGGTGCACCCTGATGCGCGACCTGCGGCGGGGCGACAAGGTCGTCTGCGGCGAGGCGGGGGTGCGTGTCAGGATTCCCGATCCGACGCATGCGCAGGGCGAGTTCGCGTTCATGTCCTCGGAGGTCACCACGGAGCGCCGGGCCGAGGGGCAGATCGAGGAACTGGCGCTGGAGATGCGTCGAATCCGGGCCCGTGACGGTCGCATCGTCGTCGTCGCCGGTCCGGTGGTGATCCACACGGGCGGGGGGCGTCATCTCGCGGCCCTGGTTCGCGAGGGCTACGTGCAGGCCCTGCTGGCGGGCAACGCACTCGCCGTGCACGACATGGAGACGAACCTGTTCGGCACCTCTCTCGGCGTCGATCTCAACCGCGGTACGGGGGTCCAGGGCGGCCATCGCCACCACCTGAACACCATCAACCGGGTGCGCGCCGCCGGATCCATCGCGGACGCGGTGGGGCGGGGTCTCGTCACGGACGGCGTCATGTACGACTGCGTGAAGGCGGATGTTCCCTTCGCGCTGGCCGGCTCGATCCGCGACGACGGGCCGTTGCCGGACACGATGATGGACCTTGTCGAAGCCCAGGAGGCCTATGCCCGGTTGATCGAGGGGGCCGACCTGATCCTCATGCTGTCCACCATGCTGCACGCCATCGGCACGGGCAACATGACCCCGGCGGGCGTACGGCTCGTGTGCGTCGACATCAATCCGGCGGTGGCCACCAAGCTGGCGGATCGGGGTAGTGTCGAATCCACCGGGATCGTGACCGACGTTGGGTTGTTTCTGAATCTGCTCGCGGGGGCGTTGACGGACGACGGGGGCGACTAGTGGTCGACGACAAGCGTCGCGCCTGCGGTGAAGCGCGGGCGACGACGAGCGTCGCCGTTACGGGAAGATGTCGGGGTGGCCGCCGGTGGTGGCCCACTGTTGCGGCGTGGCGTCGTGGTGCTTGTCCTTGACGTTGGGGTCCGCGCCCTTTCGCAGCAGCAGTTCGACCATTTCCCGATGGCCTTGGAAGGCGGCTTGGTGCAGCGGCGCGACGGCGTCCACACGGTCGAGGTTGAAGCCCAAGTCCGCCATGAGCCCGACCGCATCCAACCGGTTGGAACCCGCGGCATCCACGACCAGGTCGGGATTTTTCTTCTGCACGCGCCGGACCAGTCTCGGGGTGGCGTCCACCATCGCTTTCGCCGTGTCGGCGTCGCCCGCCATGCAGGCCGCGACGAGGCGGGTTTCGGCGTCGATCTCGACGGTCTCGGCACCGCGTTGTGCCAAGTAGCGGGCGAGGTCCGGATGACCCGCCCGCCAGGCGGCCTCGTACAGGGTCTTGCCCTCCACCGTGCGAACGCCGAGATCCGCGCCGCTGTCGATCAAGAGCTTCGCCCGTTCGACGTGGTGTTTTTGCACCGCCCAATTCAACTGGTAGCCGAGGGTCTGGTCGGGGTTGTCGACGTAGACGCCGTTCTTCTCGAAAAGCCAGTTGCAGCGGTGCTGCGGGCCGAGGCCATATTCGAGGAGCATGGCGAGGCAGTCGTGGCCCGGCGTGAACATGGTGTTGTAGAGCGCCTGGCCGTCGTTCGGATCGGCGCCGGCGTCGAGCAGCAGCTTCGCGAGTTCATCGCATCGGGCATGGGGCGGCTGGTTGACGGGGCCCATCTCGCCCTCGCCGAACGCGCCGGTCAGTGCCGTGAACCGGTACTGGCCGCCCCATAGGTAGTGGCTGTTGGGATCGGCGCCACGGTCGATGAGGAACCGCGCCACGTCGAGCGTCGACCTGCCCGGCACCTCGAGCCGCGAATAGCAGGCATACAGCAGGGGCTCCCAGTCGAAGGTGCCGCCGCGCCGATTGACGAGTGAAGCATCCTGGTCGAGGAAGTCCGCCACC
>JAGWBN010000232.1 GCA_021295875.1 Pseudomonadales bacterium | reverse complement strand
GTGCCGAACGGCCCGTGGCGATGGGAACACAACACCCTGAGCGCAGGAAACGGCTTGTCGGGGTCTCGAAAGCAGGGCAGCCAAGACTCGGTGGCATGTTTGGCGGCGAGGCTCTCGAACGCCCGCGGCCCGGCCAGGGGCTGCGACTCGGTGTGGGGGTCATCGGGGTCGCGGAGTGCGGCCAACGCCTGGGCATGATCGCCCGAAACGATGGCCTGGGCGAGGCGGCCGATGCCGCCGTCCTGGGTGAAACGGTGACTCTCGGTCAATTCCACGACGCAGCCAGCGAGCGGCGAGTCCGGTCGCCCGGCCGCTGCACAGAGGTCGCCAAGGACGGCGCCCGGCTGCACCGATGCCAGCTGGTGGGCATCGCCGAGCACGACCAGTCGGGCTTCTTCCGGCAGTGCCTCGACCAGTCGGGACATCAACGTCAGGTCGACCATGGAGGCCTCGTCGAGAACCACAGCATCCACCGGCAGCTCGCCCCGGCGCGCCTGGTAGAGGAGGCGATGCACGGTGCTCGCCCTGGCCTCGTAGGCGCGGACCGCGCCGACCTTGGGCGCGAGATCGTCGAGCTGCGCCGTCACCGACTCCTGCAGCCGGGCCGCCGCTTTGCCGGTCGGCGCCGCCAAGGCGATCCGGTCCGGTTTCGCGCAGTCGAGATCCAGGAACAGCGCGATCAGCCGGGCCGCGAGGTGGGTCTTGCCGGTTCCCGGTCCGCCCGTCACCACGCACAGGCGCCTCCCCAGCACCGCCCTGGCCGCCCGGCGTTGGTCGTTGTCCCCGGCATCGAACAGGCGGTCCAGCAGGGCATCGAGATCGGCGGGGCTTTCGGTGGCCTTCACCATGGCATGCAGCCGCTCGGTCAAGCGGCTTTCGGCGTTGCGGTAGCGGGCGAGGTAGAGCCTTCCCCGTTCGTCGAGAACCAACGGCCGCGCATCTGAACAACCCGGGCCCGCGACCACGGGGCTTGCCAGCAACGCCTCACGCCAAGCCTCCAGGGACGGCAGCGGATACGACGGAATCTCGTGCCCCTCGGTCGCCGCGATGTCCAATACCCCCGCGATGGAAGCCCCGGCGCAGGCCGCGAGGTCCAGGCAGACATGCCCTCCCCGGGTGCGGACGCTGGCGAGTGCCGCACCGAGGGCGACTTCCGGCCGATCATCGTCGAACTTGCCGATGAACCGCGCGAAGTGCCAGTCGATGTCGGCGATCAGTTCCTGCTCGTGCAGTTCCTGCAACAGCTCCATCGGCCCGCTCATCTCGGCGCGCTCCCCCGGAAACACGCATCGAGGGCTTCGATGCAGGCACGGTCCGGTCGATCGAAGTAGACGCCTCGGTCCATCCCCGCCGCCGGCTCGATGCCGCGCAGGAACAGGTAGAACGCGCCGCCGACATGCTCGTCGTAGTCGTAGCCGGGCAGGCGCAAGGACAGGTAGCGGTGCAGTGCCGTCAGGTAGAGCAGGTACTGCAGCGGATAGCGGTGCTCGCGCATCGCCTTCGAGACTCCCCCCGGCCGGTAATCATCGGGGCGATTGCCGAGCCAGTTGGACTTGTAGTCGAGCACGTACCAGACGCCGTCGTGGCCGGCGACGAGATCGATGAACCCGCGAAGGTACCCGTCGATGTTCGATCGAGACCCGGCGAAGAGGTTGTCGTAACCATGTTCGGCGAGGGCTTCGCCGAGTCGGCCCCGGTCGAGTCCCTCCAAGGGGAGGTGGAACTCCATCTCCGGGACGGCGCGTTCGACGTGCTCAAGGCAGAACCCTTTGCCGACCCCCGGACCCTTGGCCGCGACAAGCAACGTCGTCCGGGTGTTCGCCACCAACGACCGCGCCACATCCACCCACTGCGCGTCGATTCGGTATCTGGCCAGACTCTCCCGGCAGCTGTCTTCGACGGACTCCTCTTGCCCGCCGTCGAGGCGTTCGAAAATCCGGTGCAGGCAGTTGCCCGCCCGGCGTCCCGCCGGAAAGGTGAAGGCATCCCGCACGGATTCGCCTTGCGCGGTTGTCTCTTCCGCCTCTTCCGTCGTATCCACCTCGTCCCGGTCGGGCTGTTCCACCGTCTCGTGGTCGTTCGGCGACTCGGCGACTCCCGCGCTGTGGGCGAGCGCCGAATAACTGCTCATCTGGCGGACCCTCGCCAGTTCCCGGCCCAGTCGGCGAACCGTGAGTTCCGGCCGTACATCCGCCGGGCGCACGCTCGGCGGCGACTTGTAGCCGAGCTCCAGGTCGACGATGCCGATGTCCGCCGAACAACGTGACGCGAGATCGTCGAGGCCCGCCCGCCACGGCTCGGGCAGGATCTCCCCGGTAGTCTTCGCGATTTTGACGACGGTTGCGGCGTCCACCTCCTCCGAGGCCGACTCCCGACCGTAGAGCAACCACGCCAAAGGCGCGTTCTCCGTCGACCGGATC
>JAGWBN010000231.1 GCA_021295875.1 Pseudomonadales bacterium | reverse complement strand
TCGGCGAGCCCGGGGTGCCGCCCGTGGCACCGGCGTTGTCGAACGCGATCTTCGCCGCCACGGGGACACGCCATCGCACCTTGCCAGTCCGAACCTAACGGGCCTGCGCGGTGATGCAGCGCGTCTTGGCGCACCAGGTCGCGCTCGGTCTCGTAGTCGCCGGCGTAGCGCTCGGCGGCTGCGAGGAACCAGCGCCCAGGTTCGAGGCGCCTGTGGCTTCCGGGGTACTCACCCTACCCGTGCGCGAGACCCAGCAATTCGACGCCATGGGCCTGCACGCGGCCTTGCAGGGGAGCCACGCCGCCATCGAGGTGGGCGGCCTCGGGGAGTCGAGCCAGATGCTCCTCGCCCATGTCCCCAAGGACCGGTTCGAACCCGTGATCCTCGGCGTCGAGACCACCGCCCTGGACGCCCTGGTCGACGGCGGCTACACCCTGGTGGTCGGCAGCGGCTTCGTCTCGGTCTTCGATCCCGTCTCGCCCCTCGGGCTGCTGCAACTGAACGGCGAGGTGCTGAGCGAAGTCACACCCCACGGCTATACGCGCATTCTCGGCGTCAGCGAGGGAATGCTGCGGATCATCGGCCGCGCCGACTACCACCCGGGGCTGTTCGAGTCGGCGATCCAGGTGGGCCCGGGCGTGGTCGAAGGCGGCAAGCTCGACATCCGTCCCAGTGAACGGGAATTGCCCGCCTACATTCGGGCCTTCGTCGTCACCTGCCAGGACCGTTGGCTCGCGGGAGTCGCGCAAACGCCGATGCACCTCTACGACGTCGGCAGCCAACTGGTCGAATTGTTCGAGCAGGAAGGTTTCGCGTGCGACGAGGTGGTCAATCTCTCCGGCGACCGGGAGGCGCTTCTTGCGCTCTCGAGCGACGACGGCAACAGCATCGCCTACTTCGGCAATCCGGGTTTGCCGAAGGCGTCCGTCGTCGCCTTCCGCGGACTCCACTGACACGTTCAACCCCAGCCCCTCGAGGACCGTAGCCATGGACATCGGCGTCTGCGTCGCCACCCACATCAACGACATCGACTACGTGGTCCGCGCCGAGGAACTCGGCTACTCCCACGCCTGGCTTGCGGACAGCCAGATGCTCTGGTCCGACTGCTACGCCGGACTCGCCCTCGCGGCGGCGCGTACCCGTCGCATTCACCTGGGCACCGGAGTCGCCATCACCGGCACCCGGCCAGCGCCCAACAACGCCTCGGGCATCGCGACCATCAACGCCCTGGCGCCGGGCCGAACCTTCTTCGGCGTCGGTGCCGGCAACACGGCGATGCGGGTCATGGGACTGCCGCCGCAACGGATCGCCGAGTTCGACCGCTACCTGGGAACCATCGGCCCGCTGCTGCGCGGCGAGGAAGCCGTCTTCCACCACCGCGGCCGGGAGCTGCCCATCCGGCACATCATGGCGGACAAGGGCTTCGTCAACTTCGACGATCCGATCCCGATGTACGTCTCCGGGTTCGGTCCGAAGTCCCTCGGCCTCGCCGGCAAGCACGGCGACGGCGCCGTGCTCGCGCTGCCGCCCAACCCGGCGGTCATGGAGAACCTCTGGCGACGGATCGAGGACGGTGCCGCCAACGCCGGCCGCGAGATCGACCGCGACGCCTACTACACCACCGCGCTGACGACGATGGTCGTGCTCGACCCGGGCGAGGCGGTCGATTCGCCACGCGTCAAGGCCGAGTGCGGTGCCATGGCGATGGCCGCCGTGCACTTCGCCTACGACCAGTTCCGCAACTTCGGCCGCAAACCCACCGGCTACCTGGCCGGTATCTGGGACGACTATCGGGCGATGATCGAGGCCTATCCGGCCGAACGCCGCCACCAGCGCATCCACGGCGGCCACAACTGCTGGGTGCTGCCCGAGGAGGAGCGGTTCCTGACTCCGGACATCCTCCGCGCCACGGCGATGATCGGCGAGCGCGACGAACTGATCGACCGGTTGGCGGCGTTGGCCGGTGCGGGCCTCCACCAGGTCATGATCCTGCCCAACTACGACACCCGCTTCGACGTCCTGGAACGCGTCGCCCGGGACATCATTCCGAATGTCTGACGAAGCCGTGCTCACAGGTAGCTGCCTGTGCGGCGACATCCGCTTCGCGATCGACGGCCCGGTCCAGCAGATCGCCCACTGCCACTGCTCCATGTGCCGCAAGTTCCACGGCGCCGCGTTCGCCTCCTTCGCCGTCACCACGCCCGAGCACTTCCATTGGCGCCAAGGCGAGGGGAATGTCGTCCACTACCGGTCGTCCGGGAGCGGCTGGCGTGAATTCTGTCCCCGCTGCGGCTCGGCCGCCCCGGCGTGCCCCGAGGGAGGTCCGTTCGCCCTGATACCCCTCGGCAACATCGCCGAGGATCCCGTGACGCGACCGAGTCTGCACTTCTTCGTCGGCTCCAAGGCCCCCTGGCACGCCATCGTCGACGACCTGCCCCGACACGACACCTGGCCGCCCGAGTTCGGTCCCGACGCGGTGGTCGTGGAACGTCCGACACGCACCGCGCACACGCCCGGCGCGACCGGCGGAAGTTGCCTCTGCGGTGCCGTCAGCTTCGAATTCGACGGCGAACCGGAGCGCATGGTGAACTGCCACTGCTCCCGCTGCCGGCGCGCGATGAGTGCCGCCTACGCCACCATGACGATGGTGCCGCTGGCCGCCTTCCGCTGGCTGACCGGCCGCGACGACGTGGTCGACTACA
>JAGWBN010000230.1 GCA_021295875.1 Pseudomonadales bacterium | reverse complement strand
TTCCGAACCCGAATCTTCGCGTGCCGGACGACGTTCTCGGTGATCTGCTGCGTCTCGATCAGGTAGGGGCCGATCTGCAGTCCCACGTTGCCGTCCGGGATCAACTCGAGGCGGTCGATGATCAGGCCGTTGATGGTGCGCGAACCCGCGGTCGGCAGCTCCCAGCCCAGTTCGCGGTTGATCGTTCGCACCAGGGTCTTGCCGTCGACCACGAAGCTGCCGTCGCGGTCGGGCACGATGGTGCCGATCTCCGCGGCGAAGTCCGTGGTGAACTGCCCGACGATCTCTTCGAGGATGTCGTCGAGGGTGACGAGACCGCGGACCTCGCCGTACTCGTCGACCACCAGGGCGAAGCGCTGCTGCTCCTTGCGAAAGTTCAATAACTGCGTGCTGAGCGACGTGGCTTCGGGAACGAAATACGGTTCGTCCGACTCGCCGACCAGCTCCGCCTTGGTGAATTCATCCCTGAACAGGGCGAAGCGGCGCAGGTGCAGAATGCCCAGCACCTCGTCCATGCTGTCCCGGAAGACCGGCAGCCGGGTGTGCTGTGACGTCTGGATCGCCTCCACGATGCGGGCGTTGTCGTGGGAGATGTCGATCCCCTCGATGTCGCCGAGCGGAACCATGATCTGGTCGATGGTCACCTCCTGGAGTTCGAGGACGCTGAGGACCATGTCCTGGTGCTCCTGCGGAATCGCCGCGCGTTCGGCGAGCACGGTCTTCAACTCCGCGACGGACAGGTTCTCGGACTCCGCCTTCCCCTGCCCGATCAGGGGCCGCGCCATGTAGTTGCTGACGGCGTTGATCGAGACCACGGCAGGGTTCGCGATCTTCAGCAGGGGCGTCAGGATGAACGACGCCCAGAAAGCCACCAGCTCCGGGCGCTGCGCCGCGACGGTTTTCGGCGTCACCTCCACGAAAATGAGCACGAAGAGGGTCAGAATGATCGCCCCGGCGACGGGACCGGCCGTTTCGCCGAGGAGGCGGGTGGCGACGACGGTGGCGAGGCCTGCGGCGATGAAGTTGACGAGATTGTTGCCCACGAGGATCACACCGAGCAGCCGGTCCGGACGCTCCAGCAGCCGCTGCGCGCGACCCGCACCTCGATGGCCTTCGTTGACGAGGTGCCGCAGCCGATAGCGGTTGAGCGCCATCATCGCCGTCTCCGTCGCCGCGAAGTAGGCGGACATGAGCAGGAGAGCCAGGATGATGACCAGCAGCATCCCGCTTGAGACCTCGTTCATCGCTAGACCCCCGTAGGGGCGACCCTTGTGGTCGCCCGTGTTGACCTAAAAAACACGGTCGCAAGGTTGACTAAGGGCAGCGCTGCCGTCTGGCCAACCCCGCAACTAACTGCGACGAGACGCCGCTCAATCCGAGCGCTTGCCCAGTGCCGCCAACTGTTCAGCACTGGCTTCGCTCTGGAAGCGGTTCTTCCACTCGCGGTAGGGCATCCCGTAGACCCGTTCCCGGGCCTTCTCGTAGTCCACCGACAAGCCGCATTCCTCCGCGGCGGCGACGTACCACTTCGACAGGCAGTTGCGGCAGAACCCCGCGAGATTCATGAGGTCGATGTTCTGCACGTCCTTGTTTTCATCGAGATGCTGGACCAGGCGCCGGAAGACGGCCGCCTCGATGGCTTCGTCGGTGGAGTCGGTTGGCGTGGACATTGCCTTTCCCAGTTGCTTTATCGACATCCGATAATAACGCTCAATCGGACTGACGACCGCGTGGACTCAAACCAATGGAATACTTGGCCAACCCCGAGATCTGGATGGCGTTCGCAACGCTCGCGACCCTGGAGATCGTCCTCGGCATCGACAACATCGTCTTCATCAGCGTGCTCACCGGGCACCTGCCGGAACACCAGCGCCCGAAGGCGCGGTTCATCGGCCTGCTGCTGGCGATGGTGATGCGCATCGGCCTCTTGCTGTCGTTGACGTGGATGATGGGTCTGACGGCGGACCTGTTCACGGTCCTCGGCGAGGGCATTTCGGGACGCGACCTGATCCTGCTCATCGGCGGCGCGTTCCTGATCGCCAAGGCCACGCGCGAGGTGCACAACTCGCTGGAGATCGACGAGGACCATGCCCACGGCGGCGTGACCTCGGGCTTCGCCGTGGTGCTCGTGCAGATCGCCCTGATCGATGTCGTCTTCTCGCTCGATTCGGTCATCACGGCCGTGGGCCTGGTGGACAACCTGCCGGTGATGATCGCCGCCATCGTCACGGCGGTGGCGGTGATGATCTTCGCCGCGGGACCGGTGAGCGAGTTCGTGGAGGGCAACCCGACGATCAAGATCCTGGCACTGGCGTTCCTGGTCCTGATCGGCTTCGCCCTGGTCACCGAGGGCTTGGACATCCACGTGCCCAAGGGCTACATCTACTCCGCGATGGCGTTCTCGTTCGGCGTGCAGTTGCTCAACATCCGCGCCAGCCGACGCCGGCAGGTGAAGCTGCGCAAGGCTCAGCTGGGCGACCTGATCCGGGTCGGACGCTGACGGTGGAGCCCGACTTCAGTGGCGTTCGGGACGAACGAACACCAGTTCGTCGGCGCTGGAGCGCTCCTCGTCGTAGCGGTAGCCCTCGCTGTCGAAGATGGTCTCCACGCGGTTCCTCGCGATGTAGGCAGCCATCAGTCCCCGCGCCTTCTTGGCGAAGAAGCTGATGAACTTGATTTGTCCGTTCTTCGTGTCGAGGAACTTGGCGTCCAGTACCCGCGCGTCCAGCTTGTCGGCGTTCACCGCGTGCCAGTACTCGTTGGAGGCGAGGTTGACCAGCGTCTTGTTGCGGCGCCCGGCGAGATCCGCATTCAGGGCGTCGGTGATGCGGTCCCCCCAGAACGCGTAGAGATCACCGCCGCGCGCGTTGGCGAACGCGGTGCCCATCTCCAGGCGGTAGGGGTGGATCTTGTCCAGCGGTTTGAGCACGCCGTAGAGCCCCGAGAGAATTCGCACGCGACGCTGCAGCGAGGTGAGTTCGCGTTCGCTGAAGTCCCACGCACCCAGCCCCATGTACACGTCGCCGGTGAACGCCAAGGCCGCCTGCTTGGCACCCCGGGTGTCGGTACGCCACTCGTTGTAGCGGTTGCAGTTCAGTTCGCCGAGCTTCTGGCTGATCCCCATCAGGTCCGAGATGTCGCCGGGTGCCAGCTTGGCGAGATCCTTGATGAGTACCGCGGCGTCGTCGACGAAAGCGGGTTTCGACGACTTGCGCGTGCCCGGCCGGGTTTCGAAATCGAGAGACTTGGCGGGCGAGATGACAGCCAACATGGGTGCATGCCTCGTGCTGCGCATTGCTACGCGTTCAGATTCTACAGACTGTCGGACTCGGACGCGTGAACGAAATGGCCCGAGCGGGCGGGCCTCGTCCCCGAACGCCGCGCTACACTAAGGGCATGCAGGCTGCCGGCACAACGGACACGGGACGGGTGCGCGACGAAAACCAGGACGTCTTCGCCATCCGCGAGGAACTCGGTCTGGCGCTGCTGGCCGACGGCGTCGCCCGCCCCCGGGCCGGTGGGATCGCGGCCGAAGTGGCCGTAGAGACCGCGATGGAATACCTGGTCGGCGTGAGAGAGCGGGAGTGGCTCACGGCGGGTCATCTGCGATACGCACTGGAAGTCGCCAATACCCGGGTCTTCGGCCTGGCCCAGGCGGTCACGGCGTATCGCGGGATGGCGACCACTCTGGTTGCCGCGGCCGTGGTCGGATCGAAGGGCTTCGTCGCGCACGTCGGCGACTCCCGGGCGTACCGGTACCGGTTCGGTACGCTATCGGCCATCACCAAAGACCACAGCGCCGCCCAGGAGTGGGTGGATGCTGGCTTGATCTCGGCGGAGGAGGCACGGGTGGTCAGCAGCCGGCACATCGTCACCCGCGCCATCGGGGCGGAGCCGACCTTGGCACCCGATGTAAGGGAACTGGACGTGGATTCGGGCGATCTACTGCTGATGTGCAGCGACGGTCTCACGGAACATCTGGAAGACCCTGAGATCGAAGAAATCCTCGCTGGAACACCGGATTTGGGGGAGGCTGCCGAATCGCTGGTGGATGCGGCCAACGACGCCGGCGGTTCGGACAATGTCACGGTGGTGTTGGTCAGATGCTGAGCCCAATTCAGGAGAGGTGAGATGGTCAAGGATCGCATCGAGGAAAAGCTCGCCGCTGAGTTCGACCCGGAACACCTGGAGGTCGTCAACGAGAGTGGCAATCACAACGTGCCCGACGGCTCGGAAACCCACTTCAAAGTGGTGATCGTGTCCGAACGTTTCACGGGTGAACGCCTGATCGGCCGCCATCGGCGGGTCAACGAAGCCCTCGCCGAGGAACTCGCCGGACCCGTGCACGCCCTGGCGGTCCATACCTACACGGCGGACGACTGGCGGAAGCGCTTCGGCAACGCGCCTATGTCGCCGCCCTGCCGCGGCGGTGACGGCAGTTTGGCTTGACCGCCAGTCGAGGCCGATGACGACCGTCGCCACCTTCTACCGGTTCGAGCCGCTCGACGACATCGCAACCTTGCGCGCCGCCGTGGAGCGGACATGCCGTGAAAGGTCGTTGCGCGGCACGGTCGTGCTGGCGCGCGAGGGCTTCAATGCAGCCCTTGCGGGCGCACGGGCGGATCTCACGAACCTGATCGAACGCCACTTCACGGCTGCCGAAGTGAAGTGGTCCACGGCGGCACCGGGGAACCCGGTCTTCGACCGCCTGAAGGTGCGACAGCAGCGCGAGATCGTCGGCTTCGACCGACCGCTTGCGCCGTCGACACCGGTTGGCGAACACGTGGGCGCGAGCGACTGGAACAGGCTCCTGGAGAATCCCGACGTCGTCGTCGTCGACGTACGCAACGACTACGAATCCGACGTCGGGACCTTTCCTGGTGCCAAGCGCGCCGACACGGCCAACTTTCGCGATTTCCCGGACTTCGTCGCGCGCGACCTCGGGCATCACAAGCAACGGCCGATTGCCATGTTCTGCACCGGGGGGATCCGCTGCGAAAAGGCATCCGCCTACCTGTTGGAGCAGGGATTCGCCG
>JAGWBN010000029.1:12991-13993 GCA_021295875.1 Pseudomonadales bacterium | reverse complement strand
GGCAAGGACGACGGCAAACGCCGGGTACAGGGCTGGCATTCGGACTACCCGTACCACTGGGGCGTGCCGGCCCCGGGACAGGTGCCGATACAACCCGGGGCGACCCGGCTCGGCGTGCAGCGCAACGTCTGCGTGTCGGATTTCACCAAGGTGGGTGGCGCCACGGCCTTCAAGCTGGGCTCACACGCCAGGAACCAGGGGCCACCGGACGAGTGGGGTACGGCGGCGCTCCACGCCCGGGCCGATCACCGCGCCCGACACGGACTGCCCTACAACGGCCCGGACGCCGATATCGTCGAGGCGCCGGGGGGCAGCATCATCCTGTACGACGCCCGCACTTGGCACCGCGCCGGCATCAATCGCACGGACAACCGGCGCGCCGCGATGCTCCAGGCCATGGTGCCGATGTACGTCATGCCCAAGGTGGACATGGGCGCGGCCTACAAGCAGTTCGCCGCGAGCGATGTCTACGCCGAGATCACACAACGCGAACGCCGTGAACTCGAGACCCTACTGGTCCGCCGGCTTCCCGGTCCGCCCCTGCACGGTGCGCTCGCCACCGATCGGGAACTGGCCGCCCTCGTGAAGCAGGACGCGGGTCACGGCGGCTACTAAGAGGCCCGGTCCCGGCAGTCTTCTGACTGGCTGTCCCGACGCCGACGGTTCTCAGACCAACCGCCGCCGTTCGTTGGATGGTGGGATCGCCAGGGACTCGCGGTATTTGGCCACCGTTCGCCGGGCCACCTGGATGCTGCGTTCCTTGAGCAGGGCGGCGATGCGGTTGTCCGAGAGCGGCTTGCGCGGGTTCTCCTCGGCGGTGAGCTTGCGGATCAGCGCGCGGATCGCGGTGCTGGACACTTCGCCGCCGTTGACGGTGCCGACGTGGCTGGAGAAGAAGTACTTCAACTCGAACACCCCCCGCGGGGTCGCCATGTACTTGCGGGTCGTGACGCGGGAGATCGTGGATTCGTGGCGGTCGACGGCGGTTGCGATGTCGGCGAG
>JAGWBN010000029.1:0-12937 GCA_021295875.1 Pseudomonadales bacterium | reverse complement strand
AGAAGCGTCTCGTTGCGGTAGTCGAGGTTCTTCAGGAACCACTTGGCGTCCTGCAGGTTGTTCTTCAGGTACTGGTTCTCGGGACTCGGGTCGGCGCGCCGGATGAGACCGGCATAGTCTTGGTTGATGCGTATCCGGGGCGCGGCATCCTGGTTCAACTCCACCGTCCAGCGGCCGTTGCGCTTGGTGACGAGGACGTCCGGTTCGACGTACTCGATGCCGCTCTCGCCGATGCCGGCGCCGGGACGGGGATTGAGCGAACGGATCAGCGTCATGACCTCGACCAGCTGCTCCTCGTCAAGCCTCGCGCGTCGAGCCAGGGCGACGAAATCCCGGCTGGCGAGCAGTGGGAAGTGGTCGCGCACCAGGCAGATGGCTTCGGTCCGCCAGGGCGTGTCCTCGGCGAGCTGCTCGAGCTGCAGGCGGAGGCACTCGGGCAGATCCCGCGCGCCCACGCCGGACGGCTCGAACGACTGCACCAACTTCACCACGGCCTCCATCTCGTCGGTGCCGTAGTCGAGGGTGGAATCCATGTCTTCGACGAGTTCCTCGACGGTGGCCGAGAGCATGCCGTCGTCGTCGATGTTGCCGATGATGGTCATCGCGGCCAACCGATCGGGGTCGGACAGGCGGGTCAGTTCGAGTTGCCACAGCAGGTGGTCCCGCAGGGTGTCGGTGGCGCCGTTGCGCTCTTCGAATCCGTCGTCGCCGTCCGCGGTGGACACCCGGGTCGCGGTGGTGGGATGATAGACATCGTCCCAGGAGACGTCGACGGGCAGGTCCTCGGGAATCTCGTCTAGGGTCTCCGGTTCCTCGGCGGGCTCGTCCAACTCGGCGTCGACATCAGCGGTGTCCAGGTCGCCGCCGTCGTCGACAGCATCGCCACTGATGTCCTCGTTCTCGGCCTCGGTGATTTCCGGAGGCTCGTCGTCCTCGGCGACGGCGTCCGTGTCGTCGTCCTCGGAGAGGTCCAGCATGGGATTCGACTCGATGGTCTGCTGGATCTCGGCCTTGAGTTCCAACGCCGAGAGCTGCATGAGACGGATTGCCTGCTGCAGCTGCGGCGTCATGGACAGTTGCTGGCCCAGCCGCAGCGACAGCGATTGCTTCATCACAGTTCGAACATCTCGCCGAGATAGACCCTTCTTACCGTTTCGTTGGATAGTATGGCTTCGGGGCTGCCCTCGGCAATCAAATGCCCCTCGTTGACGATGTAGGCGCGGTCGCAGATGTCGAGGGTTTCGCGGACGTTGTGGTCGGTGATGAGGACGCCGATCCCGCGGCCGGCGAGGCTTCTGATCTCGTCCTTGAGATCGTTCACCGAGATGGGATCGACACCGGCGAAGGGTTCGTCCAGGAGCATGAAGCCGGGTTCGCCGGTGAGTGCCCGGGCGATTTCGACCCGGCGCCGCTCGCCCCCCGACAGACGTTCGCCGATGCTGTCGCGGATGCCCTCGAGGCGAAAGTCCCGGAGCAGGGCGGCGACGAGATCGTGGCGCGCGCCGCGGTCCAGGTCGCGGCGCAGTTCGGCGACGGCGAGCAGGTTGTTCTCGACGCTGAGCTTGCGGAAAACGCTTGCTTCCTGCGGCAGGTAGCCGAGTCCGGCGCGGGCGCGTTCATGCATGGGGCGTCGGCTCAAGTCCGTGTCGTCGATCCGCACGCTTCCCGCATCCGCCCGGATCAGTCCCAGAATCATGTAGAAACAGGTCGTCTTGCCCGCGCCGTTGGGACCCAAGAGCCCGACGACTTCACCGCTCCGGACCGTCAGATTGACGTCTTCGACGACGTTGCGTCCGCGGTAGCCCTTGGTCAGGCCGGCGATGGCAAGGGTGGCCGGTCGTGCGGCGGACTCGGCCACGATCAGTCGGGGTCGGTGGTCGGCGGCAGAATGGCGCGGCAGCCGGCACTGCATTCGACGCGGTTGTCCTTGAGGTGGTAGACGATCACGCCGCCCTCGAATTCGCCATCGGCCTTGGACAGGAACGCCTCGCCGCGCAACTCGATCCGGTCATCGGCCAGGCGGTAGTCGATGGTCTGTGCGCGGGCGTCGACAAACGGTTCGTCCGCACGGACTTGTTGACGAAGCCGCGCCGGGTCGTCCGGGCCGCCATTGGCCACCGCTCTCGCGAGCTTGCCGTCCCGGTTCGTGAGTGTCAGCTCTTGCGCGGCGATGTGCAACGTACCCTGTTCGACGACCACCGATCCGGAGACCTCCGTGACTCCGTTCGGGTTCAGGTCGGCAGTGCCCTTGTCGGCCTGGATGGACACCGGTTGATCGGCGTCTTCGGGCAAAGCCGAGACCGGCCCGGCGGCGAGCGCGATTGACAGGCCGATGCCCCGCCATGCGAGGACAACGGATCGGTCAGGGGGAGCCGTTCTGCTGGTGCGGTTCAACAAGGATGGAAATCCGCTGGTTTGCCGACGCAAAGAACTCTACGCGCCTGCTGGCGAGATCGGCGTCGAAGCCCGCAGCGACCAGGCGACCGGAACTCGTCTCGATCATAACAGTTTGATCCGTGCGGACATGTCGCCGCTCGGGGAGAAAGGCCAGGTACTCGGTGCGCATCTCGACGAATTCCGGTCCGCCGATGTCGCGAGTCAGCCGGACCTCGCCTCGCAGTTCGACGCGGTCCTCTTCGCCTCCTTCGGCGCGGGCAATCGTGAACACGTCGCCGCGTCGCGACTCGGCCGTCCACGGCGGGCCATCGATCTCGTGGAGTTCGAGCACGGGCGCGGTCAGGCGTGCGACGCGATCACGCTCGAACTGACTGATCCGTTCGGCGCGGAGCCGATAGTGCAGCGTGCCGTCGTCCCGGAAACGGGTGATGACGCTGTCCTCGAGGTAGACGTCGGGTTCGTCTGCGAACTCCGGTGGAAGCTCGGGGCTGCGTAGTTCGCCGGGTACCAGCAGTACGGCCACGGCGGCGAAACCCACCGCGCCGATCGCCACGGTACCCCAGCGGATGAACGTCTTCCCCGGCTGCGGGTCCGCGACCCCGGGCTCGGCGTGTTCGGTGGCCACGCTCACTCCCGCGCGCCGAGGAGGAGGTCGCAGATCTCCCGCACGGCACCCATGCCCCCCGGCGTCGCGGTGACGAAGTCGGCCCGGGCGATGACGGCGGGGTGCGCGTTGGGCACGCTCAACGACAATCCGACCTGGTCGAACACCGGAAGGTCGGGCAGGTCGTCCCCGGCATAGGCCATGAGCCGGGTTTCGATCCCGGTCGACGTCGATACCCTGTCGAGGGTTGCGACCTTGTCGTCGACACCGGTAAAGACATGCGGCACGCCGAGTTCGGCGGCCCGGCGGTCGAGGGCCTCCGACCGCCGCCCGGAGATGATCGCGATGGGGATGCCGGTGGCGATCAGCCTCTTCATGGCGCTGCCGTCCTGGACATGGAACGCCTTGAACTCGGTACCGTCGGCGCCGTAGTAGAGGCGCCCGTCGGTCATGACACCGTCAACGTCGAGGCCGAGCAGGCGGATGTGCTTCGCATGCTCGACAACGGTCTCGGGAAAAGAGCGTTTCACGCAGCGTGCTCGTGGACGCGACCGCCAGGCGAAATCTCCGCGGTGGGTGTTGCGAACGGGTTGCGTGTCACGCGCCGTGCTCGTGGAGGTACAGGATGATGGTATAGCCGATCCACGCGGCGAGGAGGACGAGGCCCTCGAATCGGGTGATGACCTTGCGCGAGCCGACGGCGTACGCCAACAACATGAGCAACGCCGTCAGCGCCATCATCATGCCGTAGTCCCGCCAAAGCACGGCGACGTCGATGGCCTGGGGGTCGAGAAGCGCCGGGATGGCGAGCACGGCGAGGATATTCAGGATGTTCGAGCCGACGACGTTGCCGATCGCCATCTCCGGATGTCCCTGGCGCGCGGCAGCCACGGTCACCGACAGTTCGGGCAGACTCGTACCGACTGCGACGATGGTCAGCCCGATGACCAGTTCGCTCACCTGGTATTCGACGGCGACGAACGCGGCGGCCGTGACCAATACATGCGCGGAGACCAGCAGCACCGCGAGACCGACAACGAACCAGGCGAACGACTTCACCGCCGTCATGTCGGGCAACTCGTTCAGTTCGGCCTGCAGGGTGTCCGGCATGGCGCGGCTCCTCCGCGCGAGCAGGTAAAGGATGACGCCAAGGCCGGCGAGCAGTGCCAGGCCGTCGAGGATTCCGACGTACAGGTCGAACAGACAGGCGAGCGTCAACAACGTTGCACCGATCAACCAGGGCAGCTCGCGTTTCAGGACGTTGTCCGCGAAGGGTAGGGGACTCACCAGCGCCGTGATGCCGAGCACGAGTCCGATGTTGGCGATGTTCGAGCCGATGGCGTTGCCGATGGCCAACTCGCCGATGCCGACGACGCTCGCCTCGATGCCGACCATGATCTCGGGCGCGGAGGTACCCACGGCGATCGCGGTCAATCCGATGACGATCTTCGACACGCCCAGGTTCTTGGCGACCGCGGCGGAGGCGTTGACGAATCGGTCGGCGCTCCAGCCGAGCGCGAGGAAGCCGACGATCAGCGCTAGGAAAGGGTAGGTCGAGATCGCCTCGTAGAAGGTCGCAATGAGCCCCATACACCCACAATAGTCTCCATCCCGATCCCATTATGTTACCGACAGTAACACTGAGTAAACATGATTGACGCCGTGTTACTCTGATCCGGCGGCGGCGAAGCGATACGGATCCATGACCGAAGACCTGCAGGAACGCATCGAAAAGGCGATCTCTGGTGCCGAGGTCGTGGTCGCGGGGGAGGGCAACCGCTTCGAAATCCGGGTAGTCTCAGGGGAATTCGAGGGTCTGAGCAGGGTCAAGCGTCAGCAAGCCGTCTATGCGGCCATCGCCGACCTGATCGCCTCGGGCGCCGTCCACGCCGTGACCATCCGAGCCTTGACGCCCGACGAGGCGGGTTGACCCCGAGGCAACGGCGACCGTTCCGTGTTCCGCCGCCTGGACACCAGCGATCCGGATTTCGAGGGTGAGCTTGACAAGCTACTCGCCTGGGATGCCAGGGCGCCCGACGAGGTGACGCGTACCGCTGCCGAAATCGTCGCCGGGGTACGCGAGGGTGGCGATGCGGCGCTGGTCCGCTTCACACGGCTTCACGACCGCGTCGACGTGAAAGTCCCCGAGGCCTTGGAACTGGACCCTGCGGACCTCCGGCGTAGCCTGGACGCCCTGTCGGCGGCCGACCGGGATGCCCTGGTCGCCGCCCGCGACCGCATAAGGGACTACCACGAACGCCAGCCGGACGGCGGATTCGAGTACACCGACCCGCTCGGCAACCGCCTCGGCCAGCTCGTGCGGCCGCTCGACCGCGTCGGCGTCTATGTCCCCGGTGGCCAGGCCGCCTATCCGTCGACGGTGCTGATGACGGTTGTCCCGGCACGGGTCGCCGGCGTGGGCGAGGTGATCGTCACGGTACCCACGCCCGGCGGCGAGCGTAGCGATCACGTCCTCGCGGCCATGGCCATCGCCGGCGTCGACCGCGTGTTCACCATCGGGGGGGCCCAGGCGATCGCCGCGCTCGCGTACGGCACGGCGACGGTGCCCCGGGTGGACAAGATCGTCGGGCCGGGTGGTGCCTACGTCGCGGCCGCCAAGCGCCTGGTGTTCGGTGCTGCGGGCATCGACCTGATCGCCGGACCGAGCGAGATCCTGGTGATCGCCGACGGCAGTGTGGACGCCCGGTGGACGGCATTGGACCTGCTCTCGCAGGCGGAGCACGATGCCGCGGCGCAGGCGATCCTGGTTTCGCCGCACGCCGATTGTCTCGACGACGTGAACCGGGCGGTGCAGACCCTGCTCGCCGATCTGCCCCGTCGGCAGATCGTTCGGGAATCCCTCGGCCAACGCGGCGCCATGATCGCCGTGCGCGATCTCGACGAAGCCTGCGACATTGCCAACCGGGTCGCGCCGGAGCACCTGCAGCTCGCCGTAGGCGACCCCGAATCCCTGCTGCCGGCCATTCGTCACGCGGGCGCCGTCTTTCTCGGTGCCCATGCGGCCGAGGTGTTCGGCGACTACGTCGCGGGGCCCAGTCACGTGCTGCCCACCTTCGGCACCGCCCGATACGCATCGCCCCTCGGGGTGACGGACTTCCAGAAGCGCATGTCGGTGATAGGCGGTAGCGTTACGTCGGTGCAGCCGCTGGCGCGCACCGCGGCGAACATCGCGGAGGCGGAAGGGCTGGCGGCCCACGCGGCGGCCGCCCGGGCGCGCATCACGGGCTTTGACGACAACGAGTCTTGACCCCGGCCGAAGCCCACGCCGCCAACGTCCGCGCCGGATTCGTCGCCGATCCGGCGCAGACCGAGCTCGCCGACCGCCTGACCGACCTCTCCCGTCGGCTGGTTCATGCCGGCAACCGAGGCCGGCTGGCGAAGTGGTCGCGACGCCTGCTGCGGCGCGAGGAGATTCCCGTCCGGGGGCTCTACCTCTGGGGTGGGGTCGGGCGTGGCAAGACCTACCTGATGGACCTGTTCCACGACACCCTGCCGTTCGCCGACAGGCAACGCCTGCATTTCCACCGTTTCATGCAGCGGGTCCACGCCGACCTCGGCGACCTCGCGGGTCGCGCGGATCCGTTGGAGACGGTCGCGGATCGATTCGCGGCCCAGGCCCGGGTCATCTGCTTCGACGAATTCTTCGTCTCCGACATCGGCGACGCCATGATCCTCGGCGAGCTTCTCGGCGGACTCTTCCGGCGCGGCGTCACCCTGGTGGCGACCTCCAACGTGGCACCCGAGGATCTCTACGAGAACGGTCTGCAGCGGCGCCGGTTCCTGCCCGCCATCGAGCTTCTAAAACGCCACACCGAGGTCGTGCACTTGGGCGGTGACGTGGACTACCGGCTGCGCATGCTGCGGCGGACCGACATCTACCGCACGGACGGCGATGTCGATGCGCTCGGCGCGAACTTCCGCTCGCTGTGCAATACGCGGGTGTCCGACGACGAGGACGTGGTCGTGAACGGCCGGCCGATCCGCGCCCGGCACTGCGCGGAGGCCGCGGTCTGGTTCGACTTCGCCGCGATCTGCGAGGGGCCGCGCAGCCAGAACGACTACATCGAGCTCGCCAGGCTGTTCTCCACCGTCGTGGTCAACGGCGTGCCCGTGTTCGACGCCGGCGGCGAGAGCGAGAACGCGGCGCGGCGCTTCATCAGCCTGGTGGACGAGTTCTACGACCGCAACGTCAAGGTGCTGTTCTCCGCCGCGGCACCTGTCGATGCCTTGTATGGGGGCAACTTGCTGACCGCCGAGTTCGAGCGCACCAGAAGCCGGATCAACGAGATGCAGGGTGAGACCTACTTGCGCCGCATGCACCGGCCCTGAGGATCCGCACAAGACGCACCGCACTTGTACGAAAGAAAACTCCGTTGTTGCCTGGTAGTCAGCGGCGCTCGATGCCGGGAGAACTCGCGTAGCGAATTCTCGGGGCGCCCGCGAAGCGGTCGCGTCTTGTATGACGACGTCATACGTGCTACGTTCGTCGGCGTGTTGGCCAAGGTTTGCGGCCCTAAAGTGCGCGTTAATGCAAGACTCGATGACGAGCGAGCCGAGAAGCTCAAGCAACTTCAGTCGTTGACGGGTCAAAGTGCGAGCGATGTCCTGAAGCGGGCCCTCGATCTCATGTATGCGCGACAGGTCGCGTCTGCCCGCAAGAAGCTGGATGCTCTTCTGTCGAGCGATTTCATCGGTTGCGCCGACGGCCCCGAGGATCTTGCCAACCAGTACAAGGATTACCTAACACGAGACTTGAACGCCAAGCATGGTGCTCGCTGACACCGGGTATTGGCTGGCGTTGGCCAACAGGTCTGACCGGTGGCATGAGGTCGCCGTGGCGGTGACCCGGCGACTCGACGAATCCCTCGTCGTGACTTGGCCTGTTCTGACCGAAACCTGTCACCTGATGCTGTCTCGGCTCGGCACGCTGGCGGAGTTGCGGTTCGTCGAGCAGATTTCGACGCACGTCGATATCTACGAGATGGCCAAGGAGCGCATCGACGATGTTCGCGCATTGATGGAGAGGTACAGCAACTTGCCCATGGATCTGGCTGATGCCTCCTTGGTGGTGGCCGCGACCGATCTGGGCGAGGGACGAATCCTTACGACGGACCAACGTGACTTCAATGCCTACCGGTGGAAGGACACGGAACCTTTCACCAACCTATTGGTGTTGTCCGGGAGTTGATCGCACACGGGTCGACATAGCGACATCGGGTCGGTAGCGAAGCTCGCCGGACCATGATGCTGCCCATCAACTCGGCCTTTTTCTGGCGTCGCCGGGGTTGTTGGACGGGGGCGAGATGCGTACCATTCGCGCCTCGTTTGCTAATGGATCCGGCACGTTAAGCCCATGAGAACCGTGAGCACGCGCCGCGAGGACGCGCAGCACGATTGGTACGTCGTGGACGCCGAGGGCAGGACTCTGGGTCGTCTGGCGTCGGAAATCGCCAAGCGCCTGCGCGGCAAGCACAAGCCGGAGTACACGCCCCACGTCGACACGGGCGACTTCATCGTCGTGGTCAATGCCGACAAGGTGAAGGTCACCGGACGCAAGGAGACCGACAAGGTCTACTACCGGCACTCGGGCTATCCCGGCGGCATCAAGGCGACGCCGCTGGACAAGATGCGCGAAGACCACCCGGATCGGATTCTCGGCAATGCGGTCAAGGGCATGCTGCCCCGCAACCCCCTGGGGCGCGCCATGCTGCGCAAGCTGAAGATCTACGCCGGGCCGACGCATCCGC
Source organism: Pseudomonadales bacterium (assembly GCA_021295875.1). Taxonomy (GTDB): domain Bacteria; phylum Pseudomonadota; class Gammaproteobacteria; order Pseudomonadales; family Azotimanducaceae; genus VXYL01. Next base: position 4,168 of record JAGWBN010000029.1, on the reverse strand, counting down.
ATGCCGCCCAGCAACCGAAGGCCCTCGAACTCTAGGAGTTGAACGACCCGATGGCAGAGACGCAATACGGCACCGGACGCCGCAAGACCTCAACCGCTCGGGTGTTCATCACCGAGGGCATCGGCAGAATCCTGGTCAATCGTCAGCCGCTCGACGAGTACTTCGGCCGAGAGACGGCGCGGATGATCGTCCGGCAGCCGCTGGAGACGGTCGGTGCGACCACTAGCCTGGACGTCAAGGTGACGGTCAGGGGCGGCGGCGGCTCCGGCCAGGCGGGCGCCATTCGCCACGGCATTGCGCGGGCATTGGTCGAGCGCGACGAGGAGCACCGCGTGCCGCTACGCCAGGCGGGATTTCTGACCCGCGACGCCCGCGAGGTCGAACGCAAGAAGGTGGGTCTGCGCAAGGCGCGCAAACGTCCGCAATACTCGAAGCGCTAGTGTGCCGCGTCCAGAAATGGCTTGATTTTGCGAGAGCCGAGTCTTACGCCAGAAGGTGCGTCGGGGGTCCACAATGGCGGCACATCACCCATCTTTCGGCGATTTCGGGTTCCAAAGGGCCTTCCCAAAGTTCAAGGTATTTGTGACGCACGACGCTAGCCCGCAATCGACGCCACGTCCTGTCGCCGGCTTCGGTCCGACCACGGCACTGTGATAAGATTTTCCGATCCCACCCCGTGAGTTTGAATTCGCCCGAGTAGTCGCGTGAGCAAGAGACGAGAAGAAGCCGACGCGACCAGCAAAGGCAGACGCAAGTTCCTCATCGGAATGACCTCCGCGGCGTCGACCGTCGGCGCCATCGGTGCTGCGGTGCCGTTCGTGAAGTCGTGGACTCCGAGTGCCAAGGCCCGTTCCGCGGGGGCGCCTAAGAAGGCGGACATCGCCCGAGTCGGGCCGGGAGAGCTGCTTAGTCCGATACCGTCCTGGCGGGGCAAGCCGGTATTCGTCGTCCGACGCACGCCCGAGGACGTCGAAAGACTGGCGACCGAGAACCCTGAATTGGCCGACCCCGAGTCCGAGGACCTGGCACGGCAGCCCGCGTACGCGCGCAACGCCTGGCGCTCGCGCAGCCCGGAGTTGGGGGTCTACGTCGGCATCTGCACCCACCTCGGCTGCTCGCCCAAATACTTCGGCGAGGCCAAGCCGGAGGATTTCGCAAGCGACTGGGAGGGAGGCTTCTACTGCCCGTGCCATGCTTCCCGGTTCGACCTCGCGGGCCGCGTCGTCAAGGGCGTGCCGGCGCCGGACAACCTCGAGGTGCCGCCGTACTCCTACCTGTCCGACACCGAGATCATCATCGGCGTGGACGAGGATACCGTGGCGGCGGCTGGCGGCGACGTCCACTTGGCGGCACAACCGGGCGAAGATCCAGAGGAGATCGCGTAGGTGGCCGAGCCTTCCCCGGCGAGGCCGCTCGTGCGGCTGCTCGCGTGGGTCGACGAGCGCTTTCCGCTGTCGGAGACGTTCGAATACCACGCCTCGAAGTACCACGCGCCGAAGAACTTCAACTTCTGGTACTACTTCGGCGTGCTCGCCCTCGTGATCCTGGTCATGCAGCTGCTGACCGGCCTGTGGCTGACCATGTCCTACGTGCCGAGCGGCGAGGGAGCGTTCGCGTCGGTGGAATACATCATGCGGGATGTCGAGTACGGCGACATCATCCGCTTGGCGCACTCGACCGGTGCCTCGGCGTTCTTCGCCGTGATCTACCTGCACATGTTCCGGGCGCTCGCCTACGGCTCGTACCGCAAACCGCGTGAACTGCTCTGGCTCATCGGCATGGCGATCTTCCTCGTCATGATGGCGGAGGGCTTCTTCGGCTACCTGCTGCCCTGGGGGAACATGTCCTACTGGGCGGGGCAGGTCATCGTCTCGCTGGTCGGCGCCGTACCGTTCGTCGGCGAGGAACTGATGACCTGGGTGCGCGGCGACTTCGGCATCTCGGACATCACGCTGAACCGGTTCTTCGCGCTGCACGTCGTGGCGCTGCCGATCGCGCTGATCGGGCTGGTCTTCGTCCACATCGTGGCGTTGCACCATGTCGGATCCAACAATCCCGACGGCGTCGAGATCAAGGCCAACAAGGACGACAACGGCATACCCCTCGACAGCATCCCGTTCCACCCGTACTACACGGTGCACGACTTCCAGGCGACCGTGGCGTTCCTCATCGTCTTCTGCGCGATCCTGTTCTTCGTGCCCGAGATGTTCGGCTACTTCCTGGAGAAGCCGAACTTCGAGCAGGCGGATCCGCTCAAGACGCCGGACTTGATCGTGCCGGTGTGGTACTACACGCCGTTCTACTCGATGCTGCGGGCGACGACGTTCCCGTTGTTCGGCGTCGCCGCCAAGTTCTGGGGCCTGGTGGTCATGGGCGCGGCGGTCATGATGCCCGCCGTCCTGCCGTGGCTCGACCGTAGTCCGGTCAAGTCCATACGCTACAAGGGCCTCATCTCCAAGTTCATGCTGGCGCTGTTGGTGGTGAGCTTTTTCATTCTCGGCTACCTGGGCACGATCCACGCCACCCCCCTGACCACGGGGATCGCGCAGATCGGCACGTTGATCTATTTCGCGTACTTCATCCTGATGCCCTGGTACACGCGGATCGAGAAAACCAAGACTCCGCCGGAGCGGCTGACGTGACCCGGGTGGCCCTTCTCGGCGCGGGCGTGGCTTGCGTGCTCGCATGGGGTGCGGGAGGCGCCGAGTCCTCGGTGGAACTCGAGCCCATGGAGCCGAACCTCAGGGACTTGCCGTCGCTGCAGCGCGGCATGACCCTCTACGTCAACTACTGCCTAGGCTGCCATTCCCTCAAGTTCCAGCGCTACGAGCGCACCGCCGACGATCTCGGCATTCCCCACGATGTGGCTCTCGCGAACCTCGTGTTTCCTGGTCGTGCACGCGCCGAAGGCAGGGATGGACCGGCGATCGGCGATCTGATGCACACCGCCATGCCGCCGGAACGCGCCCAGCAGTGGTTCGGCAAACCCCCGCCGGACCTCACGATGGTGGATCGCGTACGCGGTACGGCGTGGGTGTACAACATGCTGAAGAACTTCTACGTCGACCCCAAGCGCGACTTCGGATTCAACAACCGCGTCTACGAGAACATCGGCATGCCCCACGTGCTAGTCGGCCTGCAGGGCGTGCCGCGCTTGAAGGAGACGGGCTTGAAGGCCGTCGACATTTTGGATGGCAAGGACGGCCTGCTGCGCAAGCGCGACGGTGGCGAGTTCGTGACGTCGGTCACGGCCAGCGACGAGGTCGGCGGCGAGGACCCCGTGATCCGCGGCAAGCGATACGTCCTCGAGGTCGACCCCGGTACAGCGGCGATGTCGCCCGAGGAATTCGATCAGGCCGCCTACGATATCGCCAACTTCCTCCACTATGTGGGCGACCCCGGACGTCTGGACCGCCAACGACTGGGACTCTGGGTGCTCGGTTTCCTCGTGGGACTTTTCGTTCTCGCCACCCTGCTCAACCGGGAATACTGGAAGGACGTGCATTGACGCACGCAAGGGGCATGCGATGGATCTGAACCCGGTAAGACGCTCGTCCATGACGCTGTATTCGGACCCGCGGGACCACTACAGCCACCGGGTCCGCATGGTCCTCGCCGAGAAGGGCGTCACCGTCGACATCATCGACGTCAACGCCCGGCGACCCACCCAGGCGCTCGCCGAACTGAACCCCTACAACACCGTGCCGACGCTGGTCGACCGCGAACTGGTCCTCTACGAAAGCACGATAGTCATCGAGTACCTCGACGAGCGCTTCCCGCATCCGCCCCTGCTGCCCGTGTACCCCGTCGCCCGCGCCCAGAGCAGGCTGCTCATGCATCGCATCGAGAATGACTGGAGCGGGCACGTCGACGTCCTCATGCGCGGGCGGGGTGGCGAACGCACGCTCGCCAAGGCGCACCGGGAACTGCGGGAGAGCATCGTCAGCGCCTCGCCGCTTTTCGCCGAGCGACCGTTCTTCATGAACGACGAGTTCACGCTGCTCGACTGCTGCGTGGCACCGATCCTCTGGCGCCTGAACCACATCAACATCGAACTGCCGGAGCGCCAGACCCGGGCGTTGACCAAGTACATGCAGCGGATGTTCGCGCGCCAGTCCTTCCGCGACAGCCTGACCGAGTTCGAAGTCGAAATGCGCGAATGACGTCG
>JAGWBN010000229.1 GCA_021295875.1 Pseudomonadales bacterium | reverse complement strand
CAGGCAGAAGCGCAACTCAAGGCCATGTGTGAAACCCTGCTCGCCAATACGGTCATCGAAGAATACCGGTACGAACTGGACTCCCAACCCTCACGGCCTCTCTCATGAAATGGGGCGTCATTGTCTTTCCCGGCTCCAATTGCGATCGCGATTGTGCGCACGTCCTGTCGGACACGCTGGCGCAGGACGTCAACCTCATCTGGCATGGCGACACGTCCCTGGATGGAGTGGATGCCGTGGTCCTGCCGGGAGGATTCTCGTACGGGGATTACCTGCGCACCGGGGCCATCGCGCAATTGTCGCCCATCATGAATGAGGTCAAGGAATTCGCCCGGGCAGGCGGGCTGGTGCTGGGAATCTGCAACGGGTTTCAGATCCTGCTCGAGGCGGGGTTATTGCCCGGAGCCATGCTACCGAACATCGGCCTTTCCTTTATTTGCGACGACGTCCGGGTGAAGGTGGAAAATGCCGACACGCCGTTTACCCGTCCCTATGAGGCCGGGCAGGTGCTGCGCTTGCCCATTGCCCACGCCGAGGGCAATTATCATACCGATCCGGTCACGCTGGCCGCACTTCAAGCCAACGCCCAGATCGTGTTCCGGTACTGCCGGGCAGACGGCATCGTGACGGAACAGGCCAATCCCAACGGTTCCCTGGATAACATTGCAGGCATTCGCAACGCGGCAGGAAATGTCCTGGGTTTGATGCCGCATCCGGAACGCTGCGCCGAATCCGTGTTGGGCAACCAGGACGGACAACTGTTGTTTCGCTCCATGATCGACACGGTTATGTCCGGGCAAGATAAGAAACAGACGACCATCTGACCCGGCGCAGCGTAGGGGACGCACAGAAGTCATGAAAGGCGTACGGACAGGCCTGGGCATCGGAATCGCGCTGATGCTGGCGGCATGCGGGGGCGGAAACTCCGGCCCGTCGATCCCGGAAAGGCCAGACCTACCGCTGCAGATACCTCGTACGGCACATCAGGTGCCGCGCGTGGACCTTCACGGCAGAGTGCGGATCGGAGCGGATGTCGCAGCATCGGCCGCCCTGCTCACGCCAGGCCCCGATCACGGCGAGATTCGCGTGGCCTATGGCATGGTCCGGGACGGCGTCGGCGCACAGGAGCTGACAGCCTACCTCCAGGCGGATGCCGCCGCGTTCCAGGACGCCGGCCAAGACACCACGGATGTCCAACTCCTTTCCGACGGGCTGATCCTGCGTTTCGGGAGGACGCCGCCGACCATTCGCCTCGCCGCGGGTACGTCGCCGGTATTCATCGACGAGACGCTTCGCGTCGTGCAGGCCATCAACGCCGCACTGCCCCGGGACTGGCAACTGGAGGTCGCGGCTGAAACTGCCCTAGCCGGTGTGTCCCGCCCGCCGGACGGCGAGATCCTGGTCACTTTCGCGCCGCAGGCAGAATGGCCGGACGAAGCCATGATCGACGAAGCCATTGGGCTTGCGGAGTCGCGCTACGCCCTCGGACCCACCACTGACCCGGACGTGTCGTTGAGCATCGAGAGCATCGCGGGCAGGATCTGGGTGGACCCGTTGCTGACCGTGGGACACGAGCGGCTTGGTGTCATCGCGCACGAGATCATCCATGTACTCGGCCGCAACCACGTAGACGCCGGGCGGTTCCCGAAAACGCTCATGGTGGCCGGCGGCAGCGAAGAGGTCCCCGCGGACATACTCCACCCGCTCGATCGCGAAGCGCTGCTCGCCGTGTACGCCCACCTGGAGCCGGGGGTTACACCGGCCCAACTTGCCGAAGCGTTGGGCCCCTGGGCCGACACCTCGCTGCACATCCGCGGCGAACTGGACATCTCGGGCGGCGACATCGCGTTCGGCACCGCGCTGAGAAATGGCCTGTCGCAACCGTGGGCCGTCGGGCCGACGCCGCAGACGGATCTCGCAGACAACGGCGCGCTTTCCGGAAGCGTCAGTTGGCGCGGTCGACTCCTGGGGCTCACGCCGCACGCCGAAGCCGTCAGCGGTGACGCCAACCTGACCCTCGAACTGGCTACGCTCACCGGCACTATGGACTTTGCTGAACTCGAACAGTGGACGGAGAACACCGCACCGGGCCTGATCGGAACCGGAACCATGTGGCAAGATGGTGACCTGAGCTACGAAATTGAAGTGCAGGGCAATGCCTTCATTCACACGGGAGGCGATGCGGGAACGGTGACCGGCGCGTTCTTCGGCCCCGCACACGAAGGCATGGGTGGGGTACTCCAACGCGATGACCTCAGCGCCGGATTCGGCGGAAAACGGTGAGCCCCGGAGTAAGCGCCGGCAAGTCAATCACCGTCCTACACGCAACCGCAGCGCATTCGTAGTTGCGCCATCTCATGGCGATTTTCCTGATCCATCATTCTCGACATCTTAAATAAGGGAGCCAGCGTTCTTCTGGAAAGTCCTTTGACATGCTTGAGATATGTAGCTAC
>JAGWBN010000228.1:662-3138 GCA_021295875.1 Pseudomonadales bacterium | reverse complement strand
ACGTCCTGGTCCACCGGGCATCCCGCGAGTTGCGCGACCTGCACCGCCGTTGCCGCGTTCACGGGGTCCACGGCCGACGCGGGCAACGCCACGCTGCAGCGCTCCCCGCCGTCGCGGAACCACAGCGACCGGCCCGAGTGGCCGAAGTCGCGACCCGCCAGGTAGAGCGGCGCATCGAGTGCCTCGACCCGGGCCATCACGGAGTCAGGCGGCTCCGGCTCGCCGTACACGACGGGTACGCCGGAACGCAGGATGCCCGCCTTCTCGGCACCGATCAGTTCCCGGGTCGCACCGAGGTAGTCCTGGTGGTCGAGGCCGATGCTGGTGATCACCGCGATGTCGGCATCGACGACGTTGACCGCATCGAGGCGCCCGCCGAGCCCGACCTCCAACACGGCATGGTCCACCCCGGCCTCGGCAATCACCTTCAAGGCGGCGAGAATCGCGTATTCGAAATACGACAGGTCCGCATCCTGCCGGCATGCCTCGATGCCTTCGAAGGCGGCGACGATGGTGGCGTCGTCGGCCTCGCGGCCGTTGACGCGGATGCGTTCATTGAACCGGTGCAGGTGGGGCGAGGTGGTCGTACCCACGGATCGACCCGCGGCACGCAGCAGGGCTTCGACGAAAGCCGTGGTCGATCCCTTGCCATTGGTACCGGCGACGACGATGTTGCTCGGCGCAGGGAGCAACACACCGAGCCGCTGGGCGACGGCACGCACACGTCCGAGGCCGCGACGCACGCCGCGGGGATGCTGGACGCCGATTCGGTCCAGCCAGTCGGAAAGTGCGTCCACGGGGACTCAGGCGGTATCCAGCGCCTGCCGGATCTCCCGAACCTGGGCTTCAAGACGTGCCGGAAGATCCGCGCCGGCCCCCTCCCCCATGGTCTGGACGAGCACGCTGCCCACCACCACGCCATCGGCATGGGGCGCGATGCGCGCGGCCGACGCGCCGTCCTTGATGCCGAAGCCCACCAGCACCGGCAAGTCGGCGGCCACCGAGCGCAGCTCGGCCAGCTTGCCGGCGACCGCCTCGGCGTCGGCCCGGTGGGCACCGGTGACGCCCTTGTAGCTGACGTAGTAGATGAAGCCCGAGCCTTGGCTCGCGATGTACGCGGCACGCTCGACCGTGGTCGTCGGTGCGACCAGGAACACCAGGTCCAGGCCGTGCGCCGACAGGGCGCTGCGGAACTCGTCGGCCTCCTCCGGCGGCAGGTTGACCGCGATGACGCCGTCGATCCCCGCGGCCGCCGCACGTTCGCAGAAGACGTCGTAACCCATTCTCAGGAAAGGATTCAGATAGCCCATCAGCACGATCGGCGTCTGCTCGTCATCGGTCCTGAAAGCGCACGCCATGTCCAGGGTGTCGGCCAGGCTAACGCGGTGGCGCAGCGCTCGCTCCACGCCCACCTGGATGACCGGTCCGTCGGCCTCGGGATCGGAGAACGGTACGCCGAGTTCGATCAGGTCCGCACCGCCCCGGACCAGGGCGTGCAACGCCGGCACCGTCGCCTCCGGGACCGGGTCGCCGGCGACGACATAGGTGTTCAGCGCCTTGCGCCCCTCGGCACGGAGGGTGCGTAGACGCTCGCCAAGCCGCGACACCCTCACACCTCGATGCCGTCGATGCCCGCGACGGTGTGGATGTCCTTGTCGCCGCGCCCGGAAAGATTGACGACGATCAGGTCCCCGGCGGGGCGCCGCGCGGCTTCGTCGACGGCCCAGGCGACGGCGTGGCTCGATTCCAGCGCCGGCATGATGCCCTCGGTGCGGTTCAGCACCCGGAACGCCGCCAGGGCTTCGTCGTCCGTGACGCTCGCATAGCGCGCCCGGCCGAGATCCTTCCAGTGGGAATGTTCCGGCCCCACCCCCGGATAGTCGAGTCCGGCGGAGATCGAGTGGGTCTCGCTGATCTGGCCATCGCCGTCGTCCATGAGGTAGGTCCGGCTGCCGTGCAGAACACCCGGGGTGCCCGCGTTCAGCGGCGCGGCGTGGCGTCCGCTCGCCAGGCCCTCGCCGCCCGCCTCCACGCCGACCATGTCCACGCCGTCGTCGTCGACGAACGGATGGAACAGTCCCATGGCGTTCGAACCTCCCCCGACGCAGGCCACCAGGAGGTCCGGTAGCCGACCTTCGGCTTCGAGGCACTGCGCGCGCGCCTCGACGCCGATGACGGCCTGGAAGTCGCGCACCAGCATCGGATAGGGGTGCGGACCGGCGACGCTGCCGATGATGTAGTGGGTGTCGTCGACGTGGGTCACCCAGTCGCGCATCGCCTCGTTCATGGCGTCCTTCAAGGTGCGCGAACCCGAGTTCACGGCAACGACCTCGGCGCCGAGCAGCTTCATGCGGTAGACGTTGATGCTCTGCCTGGCGATGTCCTCGGCACCCATGTAGACGCGGCACTCGAGACCCAGGCGCGCGGCCACGGTCGCCGTCGCCACGCCGTGCTGCCCCGCGCCGGTCTCGGCGAT
>JAGWBN010000228.1:0-642 GCA_021295875.1 Pseudomonadales bacterium | reverse complement strand
ACGGTGTTGTTGATCTTGTGGGCGCCGGTGTGGTTGAGGTCTTCGCGCTTCAGGTAGATGCGCGCGCCGCCGGCGTGGGCGGTCAGGCGGTCCGCGCGGTAGAGCGGTGTCGGCCGCCCGACGTAGTTGCCGAGTTCCTCCGCTAACTCTGCATGGAAGTCAGGGTCAGCCGACACCTCGGTGTAGAGGCGCGTCAGTTCGGTGAGCGCGTGGCTGAGCGTCTCCGCGACGAAGCGGCCACCGTAGGCGCCGAACCGACCCTCCGGAGTCGGGGCCTCGTAGGGAGGTCTATTGGACACCGGCGACCTCTGCCATGAACCGGGCAACGCGTGCGGCGTCCTTGCGTCCCGCGACATCGCCTTCGACGCCGCTGGCGACGTCCACCGCGTACGGCCTGGTGGCCGCAACCGCAGCCGCGACGTTGTCCGGGTGCAGGCCGCCAGCAAGCATCAGCGGTCGATCCGACCGCGGCCACCGGGACCAGTCGAAGGACCGCCCGGTGCCGCCGCCGACGTCATCGTCGTGGGTGTCGAGGAGAAAGGCGCTGGCGTCCGGGTAACCGTGGGCGAAGGCATCGAAATCGAACCCATCCGCCATGCCCGCCACCTTGACATACGGCATGCCGAACGCGCGGCAGAATTC
>JAGWBN010000227.1 GCA_021295875.1 Pseudomonadales bacterium | reverse complement strand
GTGCGGTAGGCAACTACAATGCCCACGTCGTGGCCTATCCCGGGGTCGATTGGCCGGCCCGCAACCGCGAGTTCATCGCCCGACTCGGGCTCGACTTCAACGAACACACCACGCAGATCGAACCCCACGACTACCTGGCGGAGCTGTTCCACAGTCTCGTCCGCTTCAACCAGGTGGTCCTCGACTTCGACCGGGACGTCTGGGGCTACATCGCCCTCGGCTATTTCCGGCAGCGGCCAGTGGCCGGCGAGACCGGTAGTTCCACCATGCCGCACAAGGTCAACCCCATCGACTTCGAGAACTCCGAGGGCAACCTCGCACCTCGCCGAAAAGCTCCCGGTGTCGCGCTGGCAGCGTGACCTGTCCGACTCCACGGCGCTGCGCAGCGTCGGCACGGCTTTCGGTCACTGCGTCGTCGCGTGGGACAGCGCGTGCCGGGGCATCGCCAAGCTCGACGTGGACCGCACCCGGCTCGCCGCCGATCTGGACGGCGCCTGGGAGGTCCTCGCCGAAGCCGTGCAGACGATGCTCCGGGCCTCGGGTGCCGACGAGCCCTATGAACGCCTCAAGACACTGACACGGGGTCGGCGGATCGACCGCGACGTGTACCGCGCGATGCTCGACGAACTCGACCTGCCCGAGACCGTTCGCGACAAGCTCGCGACCTTGACACCGGCCGAGTACACCGGCTTGGCCGCCGCACTTGCCCGGGCCGCGTTCGAAAGCGACGGATGACCGGCTACCGTGCCTCGGAGGTTTCCTGGGAGCGACAGGGCATCGCCCTTTCCGAGGTCCGCCGAACGGTGTTCGTCGAGGAACAGGGGATCGACCGCGACGAGGAGTGGGACGGCGAGGATCCCCGCTGCCGTCACTTTCTGGCCGTGGACGACGGCGGTCGTCCCATCGGCACTGCGAGGTTGATGCCGTCGGGTCAGATCGGACGCATGGCGGTACTCGAACCGTGGCGGGGACGCGGCGTCGGCGCCCGGCTCCTCGCACTCGCCGTCGGTGCCGCCCGGAACACGGGCTTGTCGGTCTTCCTGCACGCCCAGGCCGATGCCGTCGGTTTCTACGAACGCGCCGGGTTTCGAGCCGGGATCGAGCACCGGATGATGTCACTGCCCTGACGGGTATGCAGCCGTCAAGTCAACGCGAGCCCGGTGGTCATCTGCGACGGATCACTTCCCGTTCCAGCCAGCCGGACCTCACCGACATTCAGTCTCCGAACTCATCGCCAGGCACCGGTCGCACATCTGGCGCGGCGTCGAGATAGCGCTGCAGGTCGCCCTTCTTCGCATTCGCACCGCGACGAGCGAAAAGCCGATCAGCCGTCTCTACGGCACCAACCTTCTGTGCGACGGCAGCGGTGATCCACTGATTCAACGAGACACCGTCGTCTCGGGCAAGGCGAGCCGCGTGTTCCTTCAACGAGGCCGGCAGGTTGAGCGGGTACTTGTACCGAACAGCATCCTTCACTTTCTTAGTCTCCGTAACACATCGCCGGGAGAGGCGACATCGATTCCCAAAGCCTCTACGGGTCGGAAGTCTCTGAGATTGTGCGTCGCAATGACGTCCGCCCCGCCGTTGTTCGCCACTTCCAGAACCATCTCATCATCAGGATCGCGGAGTGTCGGACGCGTACTGAACTGAATATCGACCGGTTCCGCGACGCTTGCCAACGCATCCATGATCGCTGCCACGCCAACGAGTGTGTGGCCCGTGGCAGCCCGAATCTCATCGCGACTGAGCACGGCCTCGTACTCCAAGAACAGGGCGGTCGAACACAACAACGTCGCGTTGCCGTGCGCCACCTGTCGCAATAGTTCGTTGCTCGCGCCATTGACACTCCGGAATGCAGTCACCACGACATTCGTATCGAGCACTACCCTCATGGGGAGACTGTCGTTGACATCCCTGGAGATGTCAACCTTGGGTTGCGTATTGGATGGCCCGCCAGCGGTGCCCACTGGTGCGGGCAGTTGATCGTCAGCGGTGGTTCTTCCAGCCCAAGCCAACAAACAACACATCTTCCAATCTGCAACCGCGCCGCTACAATGGCGCGCTTTTCGTGCCGCAAAACGTGGCACGTCCACCCTGGAGCACTTGGAGGAACCCCAATGGCACTTCACTTCGTGCCGAGGAAGCCGCGCCCGGAACAAATCGCGGAACTCGAAGAGGAATGGAACACGAACCCGCGCTGGAAGGACGTCAAGCGCGGCTACACGGCGGCCGACGTCGTCAATCTGCGCGGCACCATCCCGCACCGAAGCATGCTCGCGGCCCATGGTGCCGACAAGCTCTGGGAGATCCTGCAGGGCGAAGACTTCGTGAACTGCCTCGGCGCGGTCACCGGCGGGCAGGCGGTGCAGCAGGTCAAGGCCGGCATCAAGGCCATCTACCTGTCCGGCTGGCAGGTGGCGGCGGACAACAACACCTCCGAGACCATGTACCCCGACCAGTCGCTCTATGCGGTCAATTCCGTGCCGAGCGTCGTCAACCGCATCAACAACGCCTTTCGCCGGGCGGACGAAATCCAGTGGGCAACCGGCGTCGACGACGGCATCGACTACTACGCACCCATCGTCGCCGATGCCGAGGCCGGCTTCGGCGGTGTCCTGAACGCCTTCGAGTTGATGAAGGGAATGATCGCCGCCGGTGCTGCCGGCGTGCACTTCGAGGATCAGCTCGCCTCGGTCAAGAAGTGCGGCCACATGGGTGGCAAGGTGCTCGTGCCGACCGTCGAAGCGGTGCAGAAGCTGATCGCCGCGCGCCTCGCCGCCGACGTCTGCGATGTGCCCACGATCCTCATGGCGCGTACCGACGCCAATGCGGCCGAGATGGTCACCAGCGACATCGACGAGTGGGATCAACCCTTCCTGACCGGCGAGCGCACCCCGGAGGGCTTCTACAAGACCCGCTGCGGGCTCGACCAGGCGGTCTCGCGCGGCTTGGCGTACGCCCCCTACGCCGACCTCATCTGGTGCGAGACGGCGGTGCCCGACCTCGACGAGGCCAGGACATTCGCCGAGGCCATTCACCGCGTACACCCGGACCAGATGCTCGCCTACAACTGCTCGCCGTCGTTCAACTGGCGCGCGAACCTCGACGACGCGACCATCGCCAAGTTCCAGCGCGAACTGGCCACCATGGGCTACAAGTTTCAGTTCATCACCCTGGCCGGCATCCACAGCATGTGGTTCAACATGTACGACTTGAGCCGCGACTACGTCGACCGGCAGATGTCGGCGTACGTGGACCTGCAGGAGAAGGAGTTCGCCGCCACGAATGCGGGCTATTCCTTCGTCAGCCACCAGCAGGAGGTGGGCACCGGCTACTTCGACCAGGTCGCCGAAGTCATTCAGGGCGGTCAGTCGTCGGTGACGGCGCTGACGGGGTCCACGGAAGAGGCGCAGTTCGCGGGTTAAGGCCTAGCGCGTCTCTCTTCGTGAGCCGTCCAAGAGCGACTCGTAGCGCCCGTGAGTGAATGCAACCTGGCCGTTAACATTGGCCCCGCTCAAGGAACCCAGCGAGGCTTCGCCTCAGACCGACAAGACATGCAATCGATCGGGTCGCGGGGG
>JAGWBN010000226.1 GCA_021295875.1 Pseudomonadales bacterium | reverse complement strand
CCGGCGCCGGCAAGACCACACTCGCCTATCTGCTCCCTGGTTTTGTCAAGCCCGAAGCGGGCCGAGTGACCCTCGACGGTATGGATTTGAACACCCTCTCTCTCGAGTCGATTCGGCAGAACGTCGCCTTCGTGTTCCAGGAGCCGATCGTGTTCGACGATACGGTGCGCGCCAACGTTGCGATGGGCAATCGGCAAGCGGGCGATCCGAAAATCGAAGCCGCACTCGCGTCCGTAGGCGCACTCGACTTTGTCCGGGCGCTCCCGCAAGGGTTGGCTACGCGACTCGGTCAGGGCGGCGCAAGACTGTCCGTTGGACAAAAGCAGCGTATCGCCATCGCGCGCGGGCTCGTGAGCGAAGCGCCGGTTCTGATCCTCGACGAGCCCACCGCCGCGCTCGACCCCGAGACCGAAAACGCGCTCGTTGCCGGCCTTCAACGCGAACGACATCGCCGCCTGTTGATCGTGATCGCACACCGGCTGACCACGATTCGAGATGCCGATCGAGTCATTTTCGTCGAGAACGGCCGGACTGTCGATGCAAGCACGCACGAGGCCTACCAGAGGTATGTTGAGCTTCACCTTGGCCCCTCGGAATGAGAATACGCGGCGACCCGGCATGCACCTCGTTGGGATGCCCGTAGTGCACGCGAAGCTCGAGGGCAGCCGACGTCATATCCGCCTGCCTCTCCCGTTAGGCTTCAGCATTCAGGAGAACTCGTATGCTAATGACTGATCTACAGGACCGGTTTCGCCGCGATGGCGTCGTCCACGTACCCGGCGCATTCTCCCCGGGCGAAGTGGCCGGGCTGGAGGAATTCTGGCAGTTCTGCATCGACCATCCCGGTCCCGCGGCCACGCGTTTCTACACTGACGGAATGGATCGAGCGCCGGGCGTTGACGCGGCGCGGGCACTTCCGGACCGCGAACCAGGGTTCAGCTATCAGGATGTTGGCAACCCGGCGAATCGCGCCCGACTCGCGGAGGTCATCCGTCTGCCTGGCATCGAGTCCATCGTTGCGGCAACGTTCGGGACCCGGACCGCTTGGTGTATGGCGGAGCAGGTCTTTCTGAAGGAACCCAACTCGCCCCGTACGAGCTGGCACCAGGACATTTCGGACGCCCGCGTTGAGGGCATGGATGCGGTAACGATCTGGATGTCGCTGGACCCTGTGTCGGCAGAAGAGAGCCTGGAGCTCACCGGTCTACGACTCCGTCTACGGGCCTCCCGGGTCGGCACCGATCCCGGATGTCGAGGGCAATCGCGACAACTACGATGTTGTCTCGTTCGCCTGCCAGCCTGGCGACGCCGTGCTGTTCCACTTCGGTGCTCTGCACGGCGGTGGTCAGACCGGGGCGGCTTCTACCCGGCGCAGCCTGGCGCTACGCTTCGTTGGCCCCGACTGCCGTAAGGCGATTCCAGGAAAACCCGGCAGCGGGCCACTGGCAAGGAGCGACAGCTGGTTATCGGTCTTTTTGGACTAGTCAGGCCGCCTTCCCGAATCGCCTCGCCGAAGCTGTAGGTCCACTCGGTCATCTGCGCCAAGGCATCCTGCTCCGTGGCACTGCGCACCGACGAGTAGATGCCCATGTTCTCGTAGAAGCGGTTCATGGTGAGCCGGTCTTCCTAGAGGACGAAATCCGTTTGTACTACGGTGGAAGCGAAGGGATTCACACCAGCTGGCGAAATAGTTTTTTCTGTTTGGCAACGCTCCGCCCCGACGGTTTTGCTGGTGACCAACGCCGTTCGGCGCTCGGGCATTGAGGGGTATGCCGCCGTGTATGCTTGCGGCGACCAAATGCGCCGGGGGACACCGTGACCCTAGAACAGCCGCGAAGCCCGGCACCGATTGCGGAACGGGACCGAATCGAAGCCCTGGACGTGCTGCGCGGCTTCGCTCTGCTTGGCATCCTGTTGCTGAACATCATTGGCTTCGGACTGCCTTTTCTGTCCTACCTCACGCCCAGCGCGGACGGTGCCACGGGAGGCGTGAACTTCGCCGTCTACGTTACCGTGGACGTGTTGTTCGAGGGCGTGCTGCGCACGCTGTTCTCGATGCTGTTCGGCGCGGGCGTGGTGATCTTTGCCTCGACAAAAACCGCGGGTCCGTACTACCGCCGCCAATTGCTGCTGCTGTTGTTTGGCTTGTTCAACGCCTTCGTGCTGCTCTGGCCCGGCGACATACTGGTGCCCTATGCCTTGGCGGGACTGGTGCTCTACCTGGTGCGGGATTGGACGCCGCGGCGACTCTACGCGGGGGCAGGCGTGGCACTGGCATATCTTGCGATCATCTACAGCGCCTTTTGCTTCGGCCTGTCGTGGCTCTCGGAGCAAGCCGCAGAGGTCAACGCCAGTATCGCCGCCGGCGCGGAGCCGAGCGCCTTCGACCGCGCATTGCTGAACCAGTGGGTGGCCGTCGAGCACACTGTCGATCCGCCCGCCGAAGAACGGGCGCGCGAGGCGCTTGTCCGACAAGGGAGCTATCCCGAGTCCCTTGCGGCCAACGCCGACGGTTTGTTCTACCAGTACAGGGAGGTCCTGCCGGTGCTGACGTTCTGGGACGCGCTGGCCGGCATGTTGATCGGCATGGGCCTGTACAAGGCCGGCATCCTGCAGGCCAAGCGCAGTCGGCGGTTCTACGTCCGGTTGACGGCCGTCGGCGCCGCCGTCGGCCTGTCGGTGAACTTGACCGAACTCGGCGTCCGCATCGCGACGGATTTCGGCCTACAGTGGATGCAGCAGTTCTCATCGCCGCTGTACGACATCGGTCGCCTGGGCTTGGCGCTGGGTTTCCTGGGCCTGGTGATGTTGATCTGTCAGCGCGGAATGCTGGGCGCGGCGCGACATGCGCTCGCCGCAGTGGGACGCATGGCACTCACGAACTATCTGATGCAAAGCGTTATCTGCCTGTTCATCTTCCACGACATGGGCCTTGGCTGGTGGAACGAGTTGCAGCGCTATCAGCTCTACTTCGTGGTCGCCGGCATCTGGGCCTTTCAGATCGCGTTCAGCGTATGGTGGATGGCGCGTTATCGCTTCGGTCCGATGGAATGGCTGTGGCGGACGCTGACCTACGGTCGGGTGACCACCATGCGTCGAGGATGACTCAACAGTGCCTACGTGTCTGCCTTGATAGTCGGTGGCGGCATCGGTGGCCCGATGGAGTGATGTGAAGAAGACGATGATCGTCCTGGTGTCGCTTGTCGACCATCATCTCGCCTGGGGTTCACCCACGTAGGTCGGGACGTCTTCCTCCTCGAAGATCCGGTCGATGGCGCGCCGATCGTCGTCGCTCAATTGCCAGTGTTCTCGTTCGTTTCGCATGCCGACCAGGGCGACCGTCAGCGCCGGGTTGCCCAGTACCCAGGCGATGGCCAGTTGGGCCACGGACTTGCCGTGGTCGGCGGCGAAGGCCTTGAGCTTGTCGACGACGAGAAGCTCCGCGCGAAAGCGCTCGCCCTCGAAAAGCGGCAGTCCGAATGCCTTGCCCGCGCTGCGCCAATCCCAGTCCACGAAGGTGGTCTCGGGCGTCATCGCACCCGTCAACAGCCCGAAGCCGAGGCTGCCGTAGGACATGAAGCCGATCCCGGCCTCGCCGCAGAACGGCAGGACGTGAGCCTCCATGCGACGGTCGAACAGGTGGTAGCCGACCTGGTTGGCGGTCAGATGCCCATGCCGTTCGCACTCGCGCATCATCGGCACGTCGTAGTTGGAGACACCGTAGTGACGGATCTTCCCGGCGTCCTTTAGCGCCTCGAGTGCGCCGATCGTGTCGTCGTGGGGCGTCTTGTGATCCGGCCAGTGAATCAGCAGCAGGTCGATGTAGTCGGTGTCCAGCCGACGCAGGCAATCCTCGGCGTGAACCGTGATGTTGGCGGGCGAGGCATCCCGACCGCGGGTGTCGTCGTCCCGATAGGCGAATCCGACCTTGGTGACCACGACGACGTCCTTGCGGCGCGCGCCCAAACCCTTGGCAAGCAACTCCTCGGACGTGAACGGGCCATAGACCTCGGCGGTATCGAACAGGGTGATGCCGTGGTCGACGGCCATCTCGACCGCGCGGACGGCCGCCTTGAGGTCGATGTCGCCGTATTGGGTGCCGCCCATTTCCCAAGTGCCGAAACCAACCACCGAGCAGCCGAGGTCGGTATCGCCGAAGTTGCGGTGTTCCATAGAGCCTTCCCGTCCTGCCGGCCAGCTGCCTGCTCGTCTCCTGGCGACTGCTTGAAGGGGCAGGGCCGATCGTGCCGCGACGATCGCCACAACCGTGATCGCGACGACCAGACCGATGGTTGGTCGACCATCCGATCATACGCGATGCCGGTCGCGTCGTCGGCGAACCAGGGCAGCGTGTCGACCCTCGTTGTGACTCCTGGGTGCTGATCAGGCGTCCATCACCCTCGGATGGGCTTCCACCGACGGCGGTGCCATGAGTCGTCGTTGTCGATCCGTTGCCTCGGGGAAGTCCGCGGGATCGTAGGGCCGCCTGGCCCAGGTCGAATGGGGCGGGCTGTACTTGTACAGAAACGTGCGGCGTTCATGGTCGGCGTCCCACACGGCGGTGCCGTGGATCAGCGCCTCGGTGAAGATCAGCACGTCGCCGGCGGCCATGGCGGGCTGCACGACCCAGTCCTCCCGGCGCTCGAACCGCGCGACGTCTCTCGGCATGTGCTGGAGGAAATTCGACTTGTGGCTACCGGGAACGCAGACGAAGCCGCCGTCGCCGGGTCCGACGTCGGTGAGGTTCCAGGTGGCCACGGTGAGACCGTTGCGCATCACGCCGTCGTGGTAGCGGTACCAGTGGTCCGATTCGTACCGCCAAGGACCGCCGTGAAGCGTGTGCGAACCTGCTCCCTTGCGCATGAAGATGCAATAGTCGTGGTCGATGCGCAGCCGGCTGCCGACTAGCTCCACGAGATACGGCAGCAGCTTGTCGTGATCCATGAGATCGACGAATCGCTGCCCCCAGGACGAGATGCCGTTGAACCGTCGGTACGGCCCGTCCTCCGGCTGCCGTGGCCAGACGTCGTCGGCGAGTCGGACGAGGTCGTCGCACTCGGCGACGCTCAATACATCGCGGACGATGATGAAGCCGCGCAGATCGAACAGGAACTTGTCCTCGTCCGTCAGGGCGCTGTCTGTTGGCTCGATGGTGTCTTCCATCAACTGTTTACCGAGTGAGCCTATGTGATCCGGCGGGGTTGTTCCATGGCGGGCGATTCGCCGAGCGAGGCAGGAACGGAAGTCGCGAGTGTCCGAATCCGGAATCACGGACGCCGCCGAGCCCGCGTATGAACGGACGTGCTACGGTACGCCGCCTTTGACCCACCAAAGGGGAACAATGGGATGAAAGTCCGATACCTGTGCGCCGTGATCGTGTTGACGACTGTGGCGATACCCACGACGGCCCAAGCCGACTTGGCGGCCGCCCTGGCTGCAGAAAGCCGTTCCGCGGAAGACCGGGCGCGCGATGCCGGACGCAAACCGGCCGAGGTGTTGGCCTGGCTGGGCATTGGTTCCGGCATGGCCGTCATGGACCTGGTCGCTTCGGGTGGCTGGTATACCGAGGTGTTGTCCATTGCCGTCGGGCCGGAAGGCAAGGTCTATGCACAGAACCCGCCGATGTTCATGCAGTTCCGCGACGGCTACTACGACAAGGCCATGGCCACGCGCCTGGCGGACGGTCGCTTGGCGAACGTCGAGCGCGTCGACCGCGACCTCCAGGACACCGGTATCCCCGCCGGCACGCTGGATGCCGCGTTGACCGCGCTCAACTTCCACGATGTGCACAACATGGGCGGTGACCAAGCGGCGGTCGACTTCCTGGCGGCGGTGAAGACGTTGCTGAAACCGGGCGGCGTGCTCGGCCTCATCGATCACTACGGTGATGCCGACAAGGACAACAACACGCTGCACCGGCTGAACCATGCAACGGCTTGGCCGATCATCGAAGCGGCAGGCTTCGAGGTCACGTCGTCGGACATGCTCCGCAACCCCGACGACGACCGCACGACCAACGTTTTCGAAGAGGCGATCCGCGGCAAAACCGACCGTGTGCTCTACAAGCTTGTGAAGCCTGCGGTGGAGTGACACTCGGCGCATCGACGGATGCCGAGGAACGCGACGAGTCACCCGAATAGGTGACTGGCGAAATCTCCGACTGCAGGCCGGGAACAGCTATCCGGCGGCTGACCTAAGGCCTGACTCCCGTCGCGAGAAACTGCGGCAGGCAGAACAGGTAGCGGTTGTCGTCGACGGCCGCTGCCGCTTCGTCAAGCATCGCGTCGATCTCGGCGGCGGGCATCGAGTCGCCATGTTGCGAAGCACGAGCAGGCTGCCGCCCTCGATGTCGACCCCCGCCTGCACGCGGACATCGACGTGGTCGAATCCGGCATCGAGCAGGTGGGAACGCAGCTTCCGACCGATCTCCGGTTCCCTGAACGCCGGCGCCGCGGCGTCGAAGAAGCGTTTCGTGCGCTCCCTGCCCCAGGGCTCGACGGCGACGAAGCCCCAGTCGCTGTCGATCAGGAGCAGACGACCGCCCGGCTCGAGAACGCGCCGGAACTCGGCGAGCGTGGCCTGGACGTCGGGGACGTACTCGAGGACGTTCTTGCACAAGAGGCGATCCACGCAGGCGTCGGCAAGGGGAATGCGGTTTCCGTCGACCTGGTGGAAGGACACAATCTCCGACTCCGAATTGCGTCTCGACGCGTTCTCGACGAAACGGGCGTTGAGATCAACGCCGAAGATGCGACCGGTGGCGCCGACGATCCCCGCCATTCCCTCGGCGACGAAACCGGGCCCGCAGCCATAGTCCAACACCCGGGATCCGGCGCGGAGATCGAGGGGGGCGAGCAAGGTTGCGTGTCCCTCGCGCCACACGAACATGCGTTCGTAGCGGGCCACGCGTTCGTCGTCGATCTGGCGCCAGTGGTCGGTGTAGAACGTGTCTTGGGTCATCGACGGGGTTCGCGGTTTTCCCGGCTTCGGGAGTAACGCAGGTGAACGCAGGTCAGGTGTCGGCCGCGTGCCGAGACAAAAGCGCGTCCAGCCGCCCGCGTACTTCGCCGCGAAACTCCGACAGCTCTCGGGCAAGGCTCTGGTGGTCCTTCGCCAATTCGCTCATCCGCCCAGCCATGTCGGCCGCGAGCTTGTCGAATCTCTGGTCGACCCTCTCGAACCGTTCGTCCATCTTTTCGAACCGTTCGTGCACCTTCTCGAAGCGCTCGTCCACCTTCTCGAAGCGCTCGTCCACCTTCTCGAAGCGAGAGTCGATTGCATCGAATCGCTTCCAGAGGAAAAACCCCATTGCGACGATGGCGGTGATCTGCGTGATGCTAAGGGCGAGGACTTCCAGTGCCATGGTTGTTACTTCCTGCGTTTGACCACAGCGATGGACTGAACCATACACCCGTGGTCAACGAATCACCGTAAGCGAATTGCCATTGGACGTGTGCGAGTTCGCTGCGGCCCAACGTGAGAATGCCGCTAGCGCCAGCAGCGTCGGGGACGGGCTGGGTCCCCGAGTAGGCACCCGCCGCGCTAAGTAACCTCCGATCAAGCCCGTCCATGGGCTTGATCAGGAGCAAAACAAAAGCGTGGTTTTGTTTTGCTCACAAATTCAGTGGCTTGCGCCACCGAATTTGGCGGCA
>JAGWBN010000028.1:28427-28968 GCA_021295875.1 Pseudomonadales bacterium | reverse complement strand
GCGGGGTGTTCGACGGGGCGAGCGGAGACCAGTCGGGACAGATCTTCGACAACTTCCTGGCGGACCCCGCCTCGGTGCTCCTCTGGCACACGTTGTTCATGGCCGCAACGATCCTGATCGTCGCGCGGGGCGTGGCGCGGGGACTGGAAGTCGCCGTCCGCTACCTGATGCCGATCCTGTTGATCATGCTGCTCGGTCTCGTCGGCTACGCCGCGATCTACGGCGACTTCGCCCGGGGTTTCGAGTTCCTGTTCAGCTTCGACTTCAGCAAGCTGAGCTGGGGCGGCACGCTGACCGCCATGGGACACGCCTTCTTCACCTTGAGCCTGGGCATGGGCGCGATCATGGCGTACGGGGCCTACGTGCCGTCCGAATCGTCGATATCGACTACCGTGGTCACCATCGGTGTGCTCGACACCGTCGTCGCCCTGGCCGCCGGACTGGCGATCTTCCCCATCGTCTTCGCCGTCGCCGGTCTGGAACCCGGTGAGGGGCCGGGGCTCATGTTCGTCACCCTGCCCATCGCCTTCGGCAACCTTCC
>JAGWBN010000028.1:4251-28134 GCA_021295875.1 Pseudomonadales bacterium | reverse complement strand
ATCGTCGTCGAGCAACTGGGCTTCGGCGACGGGACCAAGTGGAGCCTTTGGAACGCGGCGATCTCCGTCGTCGCACCGGCGGGGATCCTAATCGTGTTCGCCTATACGCTCTACGAGTCGTTCAACGGCTGACATCGTGCCGGGCATCAAGCGCTCGGTACTGCTGGCCCATCCGGCTGGCGATGTCTACGCGCTGGTCAACCGGGTCGAGGACTACCCGCAGTTCCTCCCCGGCTGCACCCGTGCCGAGGTTCTGACGCGCACCGAATCGGAGGTCCTCGCCCGAATCGAAGTGAGGGTGCGTGGGCATGGCGAGACCCTCGTGACGCGCAATCGCCTGACGCCCGATCGCGCCATCGCGCTGGAAATGGTCGAAGGCCCGTTCCGGCGCTTCGACGGCCAATGGCGGTTCACGGCGCTCGGCGATGCCGGCTGCCGCGTCGATCTCGAGTTGTCGTTCGAGTTGTCGAATCGGCTGGTCGGCGCCTTCGCGGCCCCCTTCGTCAACCGCATCGCCGACCGGGTGGTGGACGCGTTCGCGACGCGGGCGCGGCAGGAGCTTGGCGGATGAAGATCGAACTCGTCCGCGCCGACGCCGATGGGACGAGCGTGGAGTCTGTCGACGTGCCCGTGGGAACAACGGTGGCTGAAGCCGTCTCGGCGTCGCGCTTCGCGGGAACTGACACGGCGGCGTACGCTGTATTTGGTCGGTTGGTGCGTGAAGACCGGATACTCGAGAAAGGCGACCGCATCGAGCTCTTGCCCGACCTCCTGATCGACCCCAAGGATGCCCGGCGCTTGCGTGCCTTGCACCAAAGTCGAGGGGCAGACCATCATTGACAGACCCATGCCCCCATCGGTCGCAAATCGAAGAGGCTATCCGGTGAATCCTGGTTGGCGTCGCATCGTGTGCAGCCGTTGGGGCTTCGTTCTCGCCACGTCGCTCGCCGCTACGACCACATTGGCCCAGGCATCCTCGGAGCAGAGTATTTCCGAGCGCAAGGACTGGATCCGAAGCTGCACGGATTCGCCCATCTGGACATCGTGGCGCGTCGTGCTGGGCAAGCGGATGCGATCGTCCAACCCTCCGCCGGTGAACGGTTCGCGATGACGTTGTGAGCCCCCGTAATCCACCGGGTTGTCGGGGGCGTTCTCGGTAGGTGAGCGAACGCGGACCGCCCCTCGTCATGTTTGGAGATGCTCGAGGGCGGGTGTCCTGACCCCGTTTCACCTGCCGATGGGTCGTCAGCCCAGCAATCCCCGCAGACCCGAGGTCAGGATCTTGGCGCCGGGTTCTTCGGAAAACCGCTCGTCCGTCTCGTCCAACAGTTCGGAGACGCGCCGCATCTGATCCGCTGACAATTTCCCTCCCGACTTCAGGAATTGAACGGTGCCACCAAAGAGGATCGCCCGTATGGTGAGTGGGGAGCGAGTCGTTGGGTCGTGACTCCGTTCCTGCCCAATCACCCCGTCAAGATGGTCGAAGGCTTCGCCGAAGTACGCCTGAGCCTCCTGCGGGCTGTCCAACGACGTCATGCGGTTCAGGAGCAGGCGGCTCAACTCCATCACGGCACGCTTGTCCGCACCTTGGGAAACCGCCTGGCGCCCGCGTTCGATCATGTCGTCGAGCTGTTGCGGACGACTGGTCTCCGTCCCCTGTTCGATGATCTCCACGCACAGCTCGACACACTCGTTGCAGATGTTGTCGGCGCTGGACCGGACGAACGTCCGGACCTCGCGTGCGCGCTTGCGGCAGAAGCTGCACTGCAACGCGGCGTCGTCCCCGCCCCGGATGCCGGTGGTCGTGTCGTCGGCGACGACTTGGGAGCACACGCGGACGCAGGCATCGCAGATGAAGACGCCGGTTCCGGCGATTAACTTGAACGCCTCGTCCTGGGGTTTGAAGCAGAAGCTGCAATACCTTGTCGACTCGTCCGGTCGAAGAGTCGTCACCAGGGCGGACGCCATGCGGCGTGCGAGGCCGAAGCGGCGATCCAGTTGGTCGTCCGGTGGGGGATTGCGCCCCACATCGGGCAGCGGGTTCGCCAGCATCTCGTCGCGCGCTTCGAGGAAGGCCTTCGCCTTGCGCCAACTGCTGAAGCCGAGCTCGCGGGCGATGACGAGCTGCGCCCGCTGCAGGGTCAGCGACGAAGCATCGTCGAAGTAGGGCTTGATGCGCTCGAGGGCACCGGGCTCGCTGGCCCCGACCGCCTCCAGAAGTGTCTTGGCATGATCCTTCAGATCATCCAGGCTGACGCCGCTTGGGAGCCCGGCGGGGAACGGTTTGATGGCCATGATGGGCCTCCTTTCGTTCACGTCCAGTATCCGCGCCCTTGGACTGAAAGAAGGCGATGTCGTCGAATGTGTCAGATGGGCCCTAGCCCTTCCCGCGGATCGGTAGCGATCTGACTCGCAAAAGGGATACTACCACGAGCGGTGCAGTCGGATCACCCAGTTGTCGGCGCTATTCCGACGAGGCGAGGTCCGGGTTCTCTTCGTCGCCTTGTCGATCGGACGGTGCCAGGTCGCCCGTGAAGTGTGAAAGCACGTCGTCGGTGAAGAACAGCGACATGGTGATCTGGCGTTCCACGCTGCCCGGTACCCGCAGCGTGTATACGTAGTCCCAGCGGCTTTCGTCGAAGGGGTTGCGAATGACTGGTTCGCCCATGATGTAGGCAACCTGTTCGCGGGTCATGCCGGGTTTCAGTTCATCGACCATCTTCTGGGTGATCACGTTGCCCTGCTGGATGGTGACCTTGTAGACCCGCGGCAATGCGCACGACGAGACGGCAACCGCCAGGGCGAGCGCGAGGAGGCGAAGGACGAATGTTCGGGTCACGGGTTGGGTTCCAACTACAGGCGCGCGGAGTCTAGCCGCCGCCAGCCTCGGCAAGCAATGTCTGCGCGTAGGCCCGCGTCGCATCGGTAACCTTTCGACCGCCGAGCATGCGCGCAAGTTCCTCGGTTCGGTCGGCACCGCCCAGGACCTCGATGACGGTGTCCTGGTCGCTTGTCTTCAGGACGCGCAGGTGGGCGTCCCCCAAGGCGGCGATCTGCGGCGCGTGGGTGATGGCGATCACCTGCGTGCTTTTCGACAGCCGCCGCAGCAGCCGGCCGAGTACGTCGGCGGCGACGCCGCCAACGCCGATGTCGGCCTCGTCGAGGATCAGGCAGGGCAGCCGCGAGCGTTCGGCGGCCACCACCTCGATGGCGAGACTGATGCGCGCCAACTCGCCGCCGGAGGCGATGTCGGCCAGCGTGCCGGCGGGATACCTGGGGTTCGTGACGACCCGGAACTCGACGGTCTCCAGGCCGGCGGCGGACTCGGTGGGTCGAAACTCCACCATCAGCGAGGCGTCCTTGAGACCGAGTTCGGCGAACGTGGCCGTCACGGCCTTGGCGAACGCCGACCCCGCCTTCCGTCGGGCATCGGAGAGCGCCTCTCCCACCTCGCGGAAACGCGCCTGTGCCGCCGTGGCCCGTTCGCCGAGTTCCTCGACTCTCGCCTCGTCCACGGCGAGAGCGTCGAACTCCCCCTTGAGTTCGTCGAAGTGTTGGCGCATATCGGCAGCGCGGACACGGTGTTTGCGCGCCACGTCGTGAAGGCGGGCAAGGGTGTCGTCGATGCCTTCGAGTTCCGAATCGTCCTCCGGAAACGAGTCGAGATAGCCACGCAGTTCCACCGCCGCCTCGGCGAGATGGGCATGCGCGCTGGCGCCCAGGTCGACCGCCGCGCGCAGCCTGGGGTGGGGATCGTCGGTACGCTCGAGGAGGTCGAGCAGACGTGCGACTCGCCCGGTCAGGTCTTCGTCGAGTTCCTGGGTGGCGGACCCCACGGAGGCGATGAGTTCCCGGGCCCGGGAGAGCCGCTTGTGCGCTTCGGTCAACTCGTCGAAGCGGTCGATGTCGTCGCCGAGTTCGGTGAGTTCGTCGATCTGGTAGCCGAGCAGGATCTTGCGGTCCCGGGCCTGGGCGACCGCGCGTCGGGTCTCGTCGAGTTGTCGCTGGAGATCCACGCGTTCGCGGTAGCTGACGGCGACCGCTTCGAGGCGTGCGGCGTCGACGCCGAACTCGTCGAGCAACCGGCGTTGCACGTCCGCCTTGAGCAACTGCCGGTGTTCATCCTGGCCGTGGATGTCGATCAGCGGTTCGGTGACCGCCTGCAGCGTCGCCAGCGTGCCCGGCACACCATTGACGAAGGCCCGGGACCGACGCTCGCTGGCCGTGCGTCGGACTAGGCAGGTGGCACCGTCCGCAGTCTGCACGGCGAGGTCGGCGAGGGCGTCCCGGACGTGGGAATAGCCGCCGACGTCGAACTCGGCGCTGACGTCGCACCCGGGTGTGCCCGGCCGCAGCGCCGAGCGCCGCAGGCGGGCACCGAGTACCAGCGAAAGCGCGTCGAGCAGGATCGACTTGCCGGCGCCCGATTCGCCGGTGATGACGGTCAGGCCCTCGCCGAACTCGATGTCGAGCTCTGCCACGAGGGCGAAGTTGCGGATGGTGAGCGCTTTCAGCACCTTGACGAACTCATTCCGTGCGGTCGTTGCGGTCGTTGGGACGGCGGGCGCGTTGCGCGCGAGGGGTGTAGAGTAGCCAACCGTGAAGTCGATTTCGAAGGTTGCGGAACGGAACTGAACACCGTGGCGACGATTCGCAGTGCCGGGCGTACGGTGGGCGGCAAAGTACGTCGGGCGGCCCGAAACAGGCGGGTTCCCCAGGTCGACGTGGGCGAACGCGCGCAACACCTGTTCAAGATGCTCGTCGAGCACTATCTCGCCGAGGGCGGCCCGGTGGCCTCCAAGACCCTGGCGTCGTCCACGGACGTCGCGGTCAGCCCTGCCACGGTTCGCAACATCATGGCGGACCTCGAAGCCCGCGGCCTCGTCGCGAGCCCGCACACGTCGGCAGGCAAGGTGCCGACGCACCAGGGGCTCAGGTTCTTCGTCGACAGCCTGATCTCGGTTCAGCCCATGGACGCTCGTTCGGTGGGCCGGCTACGCGGCGGCCTGAATCCGGACATGACGCCCAATCAGCTTGTCGCCGCCGCGTCGCAGCTCCTGTCCCAGGTGACCCACATGGCCGGTGTGGTGACGGTACCCCGCCCCGAACAGGTGTCGCTCCGCCAGGTGGAGTTCCTGCCGTTGTCGGGCCGACGGGTGCTGGCGATCCTGGTGGTGAACGAACGCGAGGTGCAGAACCGCGTCATCCACACCGACCGCGAATACGACGAGACCGAACTCCACCAGGCGGCGAACTACATCAACAGGGAATTCGTGGGCCAGTCGCTGATGGCGGTCCGCACCGGCGTTCTGGACAGCATGCAGAGCGACAAGGATCGCCTGGACTCGCTGATGCAGACGGCCCTCGACGTGGCGTCGAAGACGTTCACCGACGAAGATGCCGACGGCTCCGACTACGTGGTCTCCGGGGAGTCGAACCTGGTCGACTCCCTGGCGAGCGTCGACGACGTGCGCGACCTCTTCGATGCCTTCACCCGCAAGGGTGCCATCGTTCATCTGCTCGACCGCTGTCTAGAGACCGACGGCATCCAGTTGTTCATCGGCGAGGAATCCGGCTACCGCCCGTTGGACGACTACAGCCTGATCACCGCCCGCTACGAGGTCAGCGGCCATGTGGCCGGCGTGCTCGGCGTCATCGGTCCGACGCGCATGGCCTACGAGAAGGTGATCCCCGTGGTCGACGTCACCGCCCGGCTGTTGGGCTCGGCCATCGACTACGACCACGCCTAGAGCGGGTTGAATTCCGTTATCGGCGACTCCATTAACGTGCGCTGTAACAACGGGCGACGGGAAGGGGTCGAACGAATGCCGAAGGAGACCGACGCGGATCGCGCCGAGGCGCCGGCCGGGGAGCCGGAGGAGTCGGCAGCGGTTGAGGAGTCTGCCGGGCAAGACGCAGACGACGCGTTGCAGAACGACGTGGAAGAGGCGGCCGAGGCCGCCGCGTCGGAGACGAGCACCGCGTTGAAGGACGCCGAGGCCGCCTTGGAAGCAGCCCGGGCCGAGATCCAGTCCTTGCAGGATCGGGCGTTGCGCGCCGCGGCGGAGACCGAAAACGTCCGCAAGCGTGCGGACCGCAGCATCGAGAACGCCCACAAGTACGCCTTGGAGCGGTTCTTAGGCGACCTGCTTCCCGCAGTGGACAGCTTCGAACGCGCCGTGACGGCCGCGGCGGCCGTGAAGTCGACGGCCGGGGAGGCGGTCGATGCCCTGGCCGAGGGCGTGGAACTGTCGCTGAAGCTGCTGCTCGAAGCAATGGCGCGCCAGGGAATCGAGGTCGTCGATCCCATCGGCGCGCCCTTCGACCCGAAACTCCACGAAGCCATGAGCATGGTGGAGAACGCCGAGGCCGAACCGGGCTCCGTGACCGAGGTTTTCCAGAAGGGCTACACGGTGAACGGACGCCTGACCCGACCCGCCAGGGTCATCGTCGCCCGCGAACCGGCGCCGGAACCCGAAACGGCGGACAAGACATCCAAAGCGGACAAGACGTCCGAAGCGGACGAGTCGTCCGACGAGGAGACCACGCCGACGCCTTGAATCCGGGGCCTCGCGCCACCACACAGTCAGTATTGCTGCCCGCAAGCGTTTGGCCGTGGGCAGCGGTAACCGAACAGCGAAACGAGCAATAGAGAGAACGTCATGGGCAAGATCATCGGCATCGACCTCGGCACGACCAATTCGTGCGTGTCGGTCATGGACGGGCGGGACCCGCGCGTCATCGAGAACTCGGAGGGCGACCGCACCACGCCGTCCATCGTCGCGTTCACCGACGGCGAGGTCCTCGTGGGCCAGAGCGCCAAGCGCCAGGCGGTGACCAATCCGGCGAACACCCTGTTCGCGGTCAAGCGGCTGATCGGCCGCAAGTTCGCCGACGACGTGGTCCAGCGCGACCTGTCGATGGTCCCCTACAAGATCGTCAAGGCGAACAACGGCGACGCCTGGGTGGAGGGCAACGGCGAGCAGCTCGCGCCGCCCCAGGTCTCGGCGGAGGTGCTGAAGAAGATGAGGCGCACCGCCGAGGAGTATCTCGGCGAGGGCGTCTCCGAGGCGGTGATCACCGTGCCCGCCTACTTCAACGACTCCCAACGCCAGGCCACCAAGGACGCGGGCCGCATCGCTGGCCTCGAAGTCAAGCGGATCATCAACGAACCGACCGCCGCGGCGCTTGCCTACGGCATGGACAAGCAGCGCGGCGACTCCAAGATCGCCGTGTTCGACCTGGGCGGCGGCACCTTCGACATCTCCATCATCGAGATCGCCGAGGTGGACGGCGAACATCAGTTCGAGGTGCTGTCCACCAACGGCGACACCTTCCTCGGTGGCGAGGACTTCGACCTGAAGATCATCGAGTACCTGGCCGAGGAGTTCAAACAGGAGAACGGCATCGACCTCAATACCGATCCGATCGCGCTGCAGCGGCTCAAGGAGGCCGCCGAGAAGGCCAAGATCGAGCTGTCCTCCAGTACCCAGACCGAGGTCAACCTGCCCTACATCACGGCCGACAACACCGGACCCAAGCACTTGGTCATCAAGCTGACCCGGGCGAAGGTGGAGGCCTTGGTGGAGGACCTGGTGGAACGCACCATGGGCCCGTGCCGCACCGCGCTGACCGATGCCGGTCTCGCCGTGGGCGACATCGACGAGGTGATCCTCGTCGGCGGCCAGACCCGCATGCCGCTGGTCCAGGAGAAGGTCAACGGCTTCTTCGGCCGCGAGGCGCGCCGGGACGTCAACCCGGACGAAGCGGTCGCCATGGGTGCCGCCATCCAGGCCGCCGTCCTCTCCGGCGACGTGAAGGACGTGCTGCTCCTCGATGTGACGCCGCTGTCGCTGGGCATCGAGACCCTCGGCCAGGTGATGAACGTGCTGATCGAGAAGAACACCACGATCCCGGCCAAGAAGCAGCAGGTTTACTCCACTGCGGACGACAACCAGACCGCGGTGACGATCCACGTCCTGCAGGGCGAGCGCAAGCAGGCCGCGCAGAACAAGTCCCTGGGTCGCTTCGACCTCACGGACATTCCGCCCTCGCCCCGCGGCGTGCCGCAGATCGAGGTCAGCTTCGACATCGACGCCAACGGCATCCTCAACGTCTCCGCCAAGGACAAGGCGACCGGCAAGGAGCAGTCCATTGTCATCAAGGCGTCGAGCGGACTGTCCGAGGACGAGATCGACCAGATGGTCAAGGACGCCGAAGCCCATGCCGACGAGGACGCCCGCTTCGAGGAGCTGGCGAACCTGCGCAACCAGGCGGACGGCATGGTGCATGCCTCGCGCAAGATGGCCACCGAGGCGGGCGACAAGGCCACGGACGCCGAAAAGGAGGCCATCGAGGCCGCCGCCAAGGACCTCGAGGAGACAAGAGCGCCATCGAGGCGAAGATCCAGGCGCTGACCGAGGCGACGGGTGGCTTGGCGCAAAAGATGTATGCTGACGAGGCGCAGGAAGCGGCCGGGTCCGACGGCGCACAGGCGAACGCCGGTGCATCGGCAGGTGACGGGGGGGACGACGCCGTGGAGGCCGAGTTCGAGGAGGTCGACGACAAGGATCCCAAGAAGGACGGCTGAGTCCGCGGCCAACGCCCTAAGGCATGCCGCGGCGAGAGAACCAGATGGCCAAGCGCGACTACTACGAGGTTCTGGGTGTCGATCACGGCGCCACGGAAGCGGAGGTCAAGAAGGCCTACCGCCGGCTGGCCATGCGGTACCACCCGGACCGAAATCCGGACGACGCCGACGCCGAAGAGAAATTCAAGGAGGCCACCGAGGCCTACGAGATTCTCGCGGACAAGGAAAAGCGCGAACGCTACGACCGCTTCGGCCACGCCGGCGTCGAGGGCATGACGAGTGGCTTCGACGGCTTCGGTGCCAACTTCAGCGACATCTTCAGCGACATCTTCGGCGATATCGGGGACATCTTCTCGGGGGGCCGCGGCCGTTCCCGAAGCTCCGCCCAACGCGGCGGAGACCTCCGCTACTCCCTGGAGATCACTCTGGAGCAAGCGGTCTCCGGCGACAACGTCGAAGTCCGCGTGCCGTCGCTCCACGCCTGCGAAGACTGCGACGGAACGGGTGCCACGCCCGGGACGAAGCCGGTGGACTGTCCCTCCTGCGGCGGCAGTGGCCAACTGCGCGTCTCCCAGGGATTCATGGCGTTCCAGCAGACGTGCCCGCGCTGTCGGGGCGTCGGCAAGGTCATCCAGGATCCGTGCCGCGCGTGCAGCGGCGGCGGTCGCGTCGAACGCCGCGAGACGCTGTCGATCAAGGTGCCACCGGGCATCGACGATGGTGACCGGCTGCGCCTGACCGGCAAAGGCGATGCCGGCCTCAACGGCGGTCCGCCCGGCGACCTGTACGTGCAGTTCTCCGTCGCCGAGCATCCGATCTTCCGTCGCGACGGCACCAACCTCTACTGCGACGTGCCGCTAAGCTTCGTCGACGCCGTGCTCGGCGGCGAGATCGACGTGCCGACGTTGGACGGCCGGGTGAAACTGAAGGTTCCGCAAGAGACCCAGACGGGCAAGCTGTTCCGGCTGCGCGGCCGCGGCGTGCCGAGCGCCCGGGGCGGGCCCACCGGCGATCTGCTCTGCCGGGTAGTCATCGAGACGCCGGTTCGTCTTTCCGAACCCCAAAAGGCCCTCCTGCGCGAGTTCAAGGCGACGTTGGAGGCCAACGGCACCACCCACTCGCCGAAGGAGACGAGCTGGTTCAAGTCCGTCAAGAGCTTCTTCGACGACCTGACCCGATGACATCCGACACCCGCTTGGTGGCGGTTTCCGGCGCTGCAGGGCGCATGGGCCGGATGCTGGTTATGGCCATCACCGCCGCCGACGGACTGCGTCTCGCGGCGGCCATCGACCGACCCGATGCAGCTGAAGTGGGCGCGGACGCGGGAGAACTGGCCGGCGTCGGTGCCGCGCAGGTACCCATCGCCGCCGACATCGCTGCGTGTGCGGACTTCGACGTGCTGATCGACTTCAGCGTCCCCGCGGCGACCCTCGAGAAGCTCGACTATTGTGTCGCCAACGGCAAGGCCATGGTCATAGGCACCACCGGCTTCGAACCCTCCGGTTTGGACGCCATCCGCCGCGCCGCCGAGACCATACCCATGGTCATGGCGCCCAACATGAGCGTCGGCGTCAACGTCGCCTTCAAGTTGATCGAATTCGCTGCCCGGACGCTCGGCGACGACGTGGACGTGGAGGTCTTCGAAGCCCACCACCGCCACAAGATCGACGCCCCGTCGGGCACCGCCGTCCACATGGGCGAGATCCTCGCGAACACCTTGAACCGAGACCTCGATACCGACGCCGTCTACGGCCGCGAAGGCATCACCGGCGAGCGCGAGCGGCGCACCATCGGCTTCCACAGCCTGCGCGAACACACCGTCACCTTCGCCGGCACCGGCGAGCGCATCGAGATCACCCACCGAGCCGGCAGCCGCGAGAACTTCGCCGCTGGCGCGATAAGGGCCGCACGATTCGTGGCAGGACGTGCTCCGGGTCTGTACGGCATGGACGATGTGCTGGGTTCGTAGGGTCGACGCTTGTCGTCGCCCGTCTTAGTGAACCGACACCTTGCGTTTGCCATCAGCTGCGCGTAGATGTCTGACGTTCGGCGTAGGCGGCGGTCGTTGGTATGCGGCCTGAGTTGCGTGTCTCGGAGCGCAGGGGTATGGTGCTCCAAGAAGCTCCACCAATAGACGACCGTGGCCACGCCTGAACACATTCATCCCGAGTACTTCGTCGTTCGCGGCTTGGCACCGACCGCGCCGGAGTCCTTGAACAAGCTACTGCGCCGCGTGTTGGATGCAATGCCCACCACGCTCTATGGAGAGACGGACACCGAGTTGACCGTGGCCGAGCGGCAGGTGCTCATCGACGCGGGCGTCGACTTGAACGCGGAACCTCGTGAGGATCCCCTGGCGGCGACTGCAGCGTTGTTCGCCGCGATCATCGAGACGAGCGTGACGACGGACGAAGCCGCGAAGCGATTGGACATGCGGCAAAACCGCGTTCGGCAGATGATCGCCCGAGGAACTCTCTACAGCGTGCTGCTGGACAACCGCCGCTACATCCCACTCTTTCAGTTCGAAAAGAACGGTGGGCTGATGCCCAACATCACCAAAGTCAACGCGGCGTTGCCGGGCGATCTCCATCCCGTCGACGTGTACGATTGGTACACGAAACCCGATCCGGATCTGTTCGTCGGCGACGACATCGGCGCATCCATGAGCCCCCTGGCATGGCTTGGTAGCGGCGGCGACGTCAAGTCCGTGTTGGTGCTCGTTCGACGGCTTTGACTAGGCGTGGCAAAGCTCCCCCGCGCACCCGATGCCGCTCGCCTACGTGGTACGAAACCGAGCCTGAAAACGATCACCGGCTTGCGGCTGCATCGGCTGTACGAGCGCGGCGGAAGGTACCCGACCCTCTGGAACGCCTTTCGGCACATCGGTCCCGTGTCGCGATTCGATCACCACACCCATAGTGGCGATGAACGACCGACCTACCAGGACCGGGGCATCCTCTATGCCGCAGGGGACATGCCTACCGCGTTCGCCGAGTTCTTCCAGCGCAATCGGCGCATCAACCGGTCTCTACGCCAGCCGTGGCTGGTGTCCTTTGCTTTGTCCTGTGAGTTGCGTTTGCTCAACCTGACGGACACCTTTTGCCTTCGCGTCGGCGCGTCCGCAAAGCTCGTGAGCGGTCCGTTCTTCCATGCCCAGAACTGGTCGCGTGGTTTCTACGAGGCCTACCCCGACATCCAGGGCCTGTATTATCGATCCTCGCTTACGAATCGACCCACGATCGCCTTGTACGAGCGGGCGAATAGGAACTCGATGTTTCCCGCCAATCCCCTGTTTCACCGTGCGCTCTCGGATCCCACGCTCCACGGGGCGTTGGTGGCCGTAGACGAGGAGATCGGCTATGGACTCATTTGATTCGGAGGAACCATGAAGAACTCGACGAGGATGCAGTCTGTCAGCTTCACGCGCATGGATCGCGGCACCGTCGAGGACTACGCGTTGCTCGACGAACTCGCCAAACCCTACATCGCCGGTACGGGCGAGCGTGTGCTCGCCTACCTCGAGCAGCTCAAGGGTGGGGGGTTCCCCGGCTATCGGGTGGACCGCTACGAGCATTCGCTGCAGACCGCCACGCGCGCGTTCAGGGCCGGGGAGGGCGAGGAGTTCGTGGTCGCCTCCCTGCTCCACGACCTCGGCGACGACCTCGCTCCGGAGAATCACTCGGAACTCGGCGCCTCGGTGCTGCGTCCCTACGTCGCGCGACACACCTACTGGATGGTGCTCCAGCACGGCCTGTTCCAGGGCTACTACTACTTCGGCATGACGGGTGAGGATCCGAACGCCCGCGACCGACATCGGGGCCACCCCGCGTACGATATGACCGTCCGCTTCTGCGCGGACTACGACCAACTCTCTTTCGATCCGGACTACGACACGCTCGGCATCGACCATTTCGTAGCGATGGTCGAGCGCCTATTCGAGCGCGAACCCTGGGGTGAGCAGACGACGCGGGAATGGCCGATGGAATGAGGGGATTAACGGAACAACCTCTGTCTTCATATTAAGAATTGGACGAAGACCGTCCAATTCGATGTACCCCGCCATTCCTAGCGAGACGACGAGGCACAGACGCGCCCGTCGCTATGCCCGTAGTCGCTCGTTGTCCGGATCCCAGGGGCTCTCCTCGATCACCTTTGCGGCGTAGCGCTCGCCGAGAATCTCGATCTCGAGCGACCTGCCGGCCTCGGCCAGCTCCGGCCGCACCATGGCGAGCGCCAACGACTGCTCCAGGCGGAAGCCGTAGTTGCCGCTGGTGGCGCGGCCGACCATCTCGCCGTCGACGTAGAGCGGGTTGTTGCCGATGGGGTCGGCATCGTCCGGACCGTCCACCGCCAAGGTGACGAAGGCGTTTGAGAAGCCGCGGTCGCGCCAGGCGAGGAGGCCGTCCCTGCCGGTGAAGTCATCCTTGTCGAGACGCACGAACCGATCGAGGCCGGACTCCAGTGCGGCGTACTCGATGGACAGTTCGGTGCCGACCATCCGATAGGACTTCTCGACGCGAAGGGAGTCCATGGCGCGTATGCCGAAAGGTGCGAGGCCAAGGTCGGAACCGGCGTCCATCAGGGCGTCGAGGATCGTGTTCTGGTATTCGATGCCGTGGTGGATCTCCCAGCCGAGCTCGCCGACGAAGTTGAGCCGCAGGAGCTTCGCGGGTGCGAGGCCGATGGCGGCGTCCTTGCCCGTCAGCCAGGGAAAGGCCTCGGTCGAGAGATCGGTGTCGGTGACGCGCGCCAACAGTTCGCGCGACTTCGGGCCGGCCACTACGAGGACGCCCATGGTCGGGGTGAGATTCTCGAACCGGACGCTGCCGTCGGCGGGCATCTGGCGGCGCAGCCAGTCGTGGTCCAGGCGCTGGAGGGCACCGGCGGAGACGAGGTAGAAGCGGTCCGCCGCCTCGTGGTGAATGGTGAACTCGGAGTGCACGCCGCCGCGGGCGTTCAGCGCGTGGGTGAGCCCCACGCGCCCTGTCCGAGGCAGCCGGTTGGCGACGAGGCGGCCGAGGAAAGCCGCCGCGCCTTCGCCGCTGACCCGGGCTTTCGCGAACGTCGTCAAGTCGAGCACGCCGACGTTGTCGCGCACGTTGCGGCATTCGTTGCCGACGTGCTCGAACCAGCGGGACCGGCGGAACGACCAGTGGTCTTCGGCGGGCACGCCCTCGGGGGCGAACCAGTTGGGTCTTTCCCAGCCGAATTTCTGGCCGAACACGGCACCGAGCTTGCGCAATCGCTCGTAGCAGGGGGCGGTGCGCGACGGCCGTGCCGCAGGCCGCTCCTCGTCGGGATAGTGGACCGTGAAGACGTTGGCGTAGGCCTCCTCGTTCTTGGCCTTGAGATAGGCACCGGTGGCGTAGTCGCCGAAGCGGCGCGGGTCGACGCCGAGCATGTCGATGGTGGGTTCGCCCTCGACGATCCATTCGGCGAGTTGCCAGCCGGCCCCTGCAGCGGCCGTTACGCCGAAACTGTGACCCTCGTTCAGCCAGAAGTTTGGCAGGTCCCAGGCCGGTCCGATGATGGGACTGCCGTCCGGCGTGTAGGCGATGGCACCGTTGTAGACGCGCTTGATGCCGAGTGCCTCGAAGATCGGCACCCGGTGGATCGCGGACTCGATGTGAGGCACCAAGCGGTCGATATCGGCGTCGAACAGTTCGTATTCGCTCTCCTCGTGGGGTCCGTCGATGTAGCAGGCGGGTGCCCCTTTCTCGTACGGGCCGAGCAGCAGTCCGCCGGCTTCCTCGCGCATGTACCAGGAGCCGTCCGACTCGCGCAGCACGCCCATTTCGGGAAGGCCCTGCTCCTGGCGCGCGAGGATCTCCGGATGCGCCTCGGTGACGATGTACTGGTGCTGTACCGGGAGAACGGGAATGTCGAGGCCGACCATCGCGCCCGTGAGTCGTGCAAAGTTGCCCGTCGCCGTTACGACGTGCTCGGCGACCCAATCGCCCTGATCGGTCTGCACCCGCCACTCGCCGCCGCCCGTCCGCTCGATGGCCGTCACGCGGGTGTGGCGATGAATGACGGCCCCCCGAGCCCGGGCGCCGCGGGCGAACGCCTGCGTAAGGTCCGCGGGCTGGATGTAGCCGTCGTCGGGATGCCGAATGGCGCCGATCAGACCGTCCGTGACGGCCAACGGCCAGATTTCCCGGACCTGCTCCGGGGTCAGGAATTCGACGTTGACGCCGATCGTCCGGGCGACACCGGCGTACTGACGGTATTCGTCCATCCGGTCGGGTGTCATGGCGAGACGGATGTTGCCGACGGTGCGCAGACCGACGTCTTGCCCGGTTTCCTCCTCGAGGGTGCGGTACAGGTTCACCGAGTACTTGTGAATCTGGCCCACGGAGTAGCTCATGTTGAACAGCGGCAGAAGGCCGGCCGCATGCCACGTGGATCCGGAGGTCAGCTCCTTGCGCTCGAGGAGGACCGCCTCGGCCCAACCCTTGCGCGCGAGGTGGTAGAGGGTGGCGACGCCGACCACGCCACCACCGATGACCACGGCGCGGGCGTGTTGAGTCATGGCAGCATCCCGCGGTGGTTCAGCTCAGTCCCGCGACCCGGCCACGTTCGTCGACCCCGATGTCCAGGGCCGCCGGCCGGCGGGGCAGGCCGGGCATGGTCATGATCGCGCCGGTGATCACCACCACGAAGCCTGCGCCGGCACTCAGGCGCACTTCACGCACCGGGAGCACATGGTCGTCGGGTGCCCCGAGTGCCTTGGGATCGGCGGAGAAGCTGTATTGGGTCTTGGCGATGCACACCGGCAGGTTGCCGTAGCCCAGGGCCTCGAATTCCTCGAGTTGCCGTGCCGCCGCGGGTTCGATCTCAACCCCTCGCGCACCGTAGATTCGCGTCGCCACGGTCTCGATCTTCTCCGCGAGTCCGATGTCGTCCGGGTAGAGCAGTTCGACCTTCGCCGGTTCCTCAAGACGGTCCAACACCGCGCGGGCGAGGTCGGCCGCGCCGGCGCCCCCGTCGGCAAAGTGGGTCGCGGCGACGGCGGTGGCACCATGGCTCTCGGCCACGGCTTCGACGGCGGCCATCTCCTCGTCGGTATCGGTCGCGAACCGGTTGACCGCAACCACCGGCGTGAGGCCGTAGCGTTGCAGGTTGGCGATGTGCCGCGCCAGATTCGGCGCACCGGCGCGCACCGCGGACGGGTCGGGCTCGGCCAGGTCGGCCTGGTCGACGCCGCCGTGCATCTTAAGCGCGCGCACGGTGCACACGAGGACCACCGCATCGGGCCTCAAGCCCGATTGCCGGCACTTGATGTCGAGGAACTTCTCCGCCCCGAGGTCGGCGCCGAAACCGGCCTCGGTGACCACGACGTCGGACAGTTGCAGGGCGGCGCGGGTGGCGATCACGGAGTTGCAGCCGTGGGCGATGTTGGCGAACGGGCCGCCGTGGATGAACACCGGGTTGCCCTCCAGGGTCTGCACCAGGTTCGGATCGACGGCATCGGTCAGGAGCGCGATCATCGCGCCGTCGACACCCAGGTCGCGGGCGGTCACCGGGGCGCCGTCGGCATTGCGCGCGACGACGATGTCGCCGAGGCGCCGTTGCAGGTCCGCGCGGTCGCTGGCGAGACATAGGACCGCCATGACCTCGGAGGCGGCGGTGATGTCGAATCCGCTCATGCGGTGAGCGCCCCGTCCCAGGGTCAGGTCCATCTCGCGCAGGGCCCGGTCGTTGAGGTCGACCGCCCGGCGCCAGGTGATCGCGTCGATGTCGATGCCGAGGGGATTCTTCCAATACAGGTGGCTGTCCAACATCGCCGCGAGTAGGTTGTTCGCGGCGGAGACGGCATGCAGGTCGCCGTTGAAGTGCAGGTTGATGTCCGTCGCCGGCGCCACCTGGGCGCGCCCGCCGCCGGTGGCACCGCCCTTCATGCCGAAGCACGGACCCAGCGAGGGTTCGCGCAGGCACACGGTGGCGCGGGTGCCCAGCCGATTCAGACCGTCGCCGAGACCGATGCTGGTGGTGGTCTTGCCCTCACCGGCCGGTGTCGGCGAGATGGCGGTCACCAGCACCAGCTTGCCGGCTTCGCCGCCGCCGGCTGGAAGCGCATCCGGTACGACCTTCGCCTTGTAATGTCCGTAGGGCGTCAGTGCATCCGCGGCGATGCCGAACCGTTCTTCGACGAGGGGCAGGATCGGCCGAAGGTTGTCGTCCGGGTGACTGGTCACGGCTCGTTCCTCAACGCAGTCGTCGCCCCGTGATGATGGATCATTGTCGGTTCCCGCCAAATTTTGCGGTGCGGAGCATATACGTTCGGACCTGCCGCCGGGCGGTGAAGGCGGGGCCGGCGCGTCACGAGGATCTGTGGTCGGCGGTCGGGAAGTCCACGACGTCGGCGGGCTCGTCTTCCACTCCGCGGCGGCTGCGGAGCCAGCTGGCGGTCTTGGTGAGTCCGCCGAAGGTGAACAGGTGAATGCCGGCAGGCGACGTCTCGCCCGAGTCGGCGCGATGTCGGGCCAGGGCCGACAGCAGACCGTCGGGTGTCCAGTTGTTCAACAACCGGGTCACGTTCGGCTGACGTCTCAACATCTTCACGGACGTCCCGACGCCGCACCGCACGGCGAATTCCAAGAGCGTGCGGGGCCGCGCCGGTCCAGCCACACCGATGCGCACCGGAAGCTGGCAATCCTGTGAGCGAAGCCGAGCCATCAGGGTGATCGCGGGGGCGGGATCGAAGACGAACTGGGTCACGATCCACATCTGCGCACCCGTCGCCGCCGCATAGGCGGCCTTCTTCGCGAGGGCGGCCTCGAGATCGGCTGCCGCCGCCACCGGGTGTCCCTCGGGATAGGCAGTGATGCCCAGCCGATCGATCCCGTGTTCGGCCAGCTTGCCCGATTCGAGGAGGTCCAGGGTGTCCCGGTACGGTCCGGCGGGTCGCCTGCCGTCTCCGGCGACCAGCATCACGCCGGCCACCCCGACGCCGGCGAATTCGCCGAGCCAGTCGTCCAACTCGCCCGATCCCGCCAGCGGGCGAGCGGCAAGATGCGGCACGGCGTGCATGCCCTGATCATGCAGTCGTCGACAGGCTGCGACCGTATCCTGCCGCTTGGCACCGGGTGTGAAGGGGACGTAGACCGACGTTCCGGGCGGCAGATGGTCGGCGAGACATCCGGCGGACTCGATCTGTCGCGGGGCCAGCTCCACGCTCGCCCCAGAGGCGAGTTCGCGTTCGATGGCGCCGACGGCGTGGCCGGACGCGGGAAGGCTGTCGGGGAGGACTGTCATCAGTCGACGCTGTCCCGGCCCCGCTGGCGGGCCGTTTCGCGCACGTTCGGATTGACGGACTCGCGAAACGGCACATCGACCACCTCGGCATGCGCCGGCTCGCCGGGGCGCTCGGCGTACTCGTCCGGCAGATGTACCCGTAGTCGCGTGCCGACGCCGCGCATTGCCCAAGGCACGTAGCCGAGGGCGATGTTGGTCTCTAGCTCCGGGGAATGCCAGGGCGAGGTGACGTAGCCCACGGGCTCGCCGCCATCGCCGCGGCTGATGAGCCAGAAGTCGTTGGCGTAGTCGGTCACCGGACGACCGCCGAAGACCATGCCGACGAGCACGTTCTTGAAGGGTGGTCTGCCCGCCTCCATGGCGCTTCGCGCGGCCTCGAGGGCACGTTTGCCGACGTAGTCCGCGCGCTTGCGGCGGGGTACCTGGTAGCCGAGGTTGCATTGGAACGGCAGGGTCTCCTGGTCCAGGTCCTGGCCCCAGGAGAGTATGCCGGCGGCGATCCGGCGATGGTGTGCCGGCGCGGTAACCATCAATTGGTGCCGCTCGCCCGCCTCTAGCAGGCCGTACCAGAGGTCTTCCGCGTAGAGGGTGGCGTCCTTCAGGTAGATCTCGTAGCCCTTTTCGCCCGTGAACCCGGTCTGGGAGATGACCACGTCGCGGCCGTTCACGCGGCCGTCCATCAAACCGTAGTAGGGGATGTCGCGAACCTGCTCGCCGAAGAGATCGACCATCAACGCCTCGGACTTGGGACCCTGGATCTGCACCGGGGCCACGTCGATCTCCGCAATGGACACGTCGCAGCGCAGACCTTGGTTGACCCCGCGCAGCCACAGCTCCAGATCGCTGTCGGCGAGCGAGAACCAGAATTCGTCCTCGGCGGGTCTCAGCAACACCGGATCGTTCAGCACGCCGCCGTCCTCGTTGCACAGGATCACGTACTTGGCGTGCATCGGCTTGATCAGCGACGCGCTGCGGGTGATGACGTGGTTGACGAAGGCCTCCGCGTCCGGTCCCTTGACCTGGATCTGCCGTTCCACCGCGACGTTCCAGAGCGTGACGTGGTTGACCAGCGCGTCGTATTCCACCATCGCGCCGCCGTCCTCGGGACGCACGTAGCCGCGGGGATGGTAGACGCGGTTGTAGACGGTGGCCCGCCAGCAGCCGGCTTCCATGGACAGATGCCAGAACGGCGACTTGCGCACGCGGGTCGAGATGAGCAGTCCGACCGGCGTCGGACCGGACTGTCTCAGGTTGATGGGTACGTGTCTGTCGGATTGGTCGACGGTCGCGCATTGCCGCACATTCGAGTACTGACGCCCGCTGCTCTCGCTTGTCATCGCACGGTCCTCTGCACGCGATTGCCGCCGCGTTTGCGGACGGTCTCACGCTGCGCGGAGATTGCGCCCGAAGAGCATTTTTAGCGGCTGCCTAAGGCGACCTCGACTAGTCGAAAAGCGACAGCGAAAACGGGCGCTTTCAGGACGCCACCGGGTGACGTTCCTCGCGTGGTCGCTTGCCGTACTTTTCGACGTAGGACTTGCCGAATCGCGCCGCGCTGGAGAAGCCGCAACGCGATGCCACGTCCGCGATCTTCAAGCCCGTCTGCAGCAGCAGCATGCGTCCGCGATGCAATCTCAGATCGAGGTAGTAGCGCGACGGTGTGCAGGCCAGGTGTTGGTGGAAGAGTCGCTCGAGTTGCCGCCTCGAAACCCCCACGTAGCTGGCGAGTTCACCGAGGCCGAGGGGCTCTTCGATGTTGGCTTCCATCAAGGTCACCGCATCCACCAGGGTTTCGTTCTGGCCTGCCCCGATGAGGTAGTGCAGGGGCGTTCGCTGGGCGTCTTCCTCGGTGCGAATCCGATCCAGGATGAACTGTTCCGAGATGTCGCCCGCCAAGCGCTGGCCGTGGGCGTCCGCGACAAGGGTCAGCATGAGGTCGATCGAACTGACGCCACCCGAGCACGTATAGCGGTCGCGGTCGATCACGAACAATCTCGAGGACACCTCGACCTTGGGGAACAGCTCCCGCAGGCTTGAGAGATTTTCCCAATGAATCGCGCAGCGGTAGCCGTCGAGCAGGCCCGCGGCCGCCAGGAAGTGCGTTCCCGTGCACAGCGCACCCAAGGGCACCGCGCGCGCCGCGAATCGGCGCAGCGCGTCCATCAGGAACCGGCTGCACTGGCGCTCCGGATCATACCCGCCGCAGACGAACAGGATGTCCACGGCTTCCAGGGTTCGGACGTCGCCGTCCGGAATGATGCGCAGCCCCGCACTCGACGGTACGGGCGCGCCGTCGAGCGTCGCGCACGACCATCGGTACATCGGGCGCTCGCTCAGACGGTTGGCCATGCGCAACACCGCGATGGCGTTCGACAACGTGACCAGGGTGTAGTCGGGCACCATCAGGAAAGCGAGGTGCGTCGTGCGCGTCCCGTCCGGTGTTTCGCGGCTGTCCTGATACCGGGCTACGGTGTTCACGGTGTGCGTGGCCTGGCGCGCTCCCGTCGGCACTTCGCGGCGGTAGCTGCGCCGTCGTCTCCCCTTGTCGTTTCAAAACGCCGGCTCAATGCTACTCCTGTGCATGCCTCTGACAGAAGTCATCCGATCCGATTACAGGTGTCAGTGGGCGACAGCCCGTCGCCCCGACGACACTGGCGGAGTCCGCTTACGACTAGAGACGTAGAGGAGGAGTGAGAAAATGCCCGGTGAAAGCGCAGCAAGCACAGTCGAACAAGGGGAAATCGTGGGAGATGGCGTCACGCCGTCCGTCCGACTCTGGCAGGCCGCCGAGCCCTACGTCTACCTGTGTTTCCTCGCATTCATGGCGTTTCAGCCGGCTCTCTCGCCGGACGGGAGCTGGCTGCCGACCCTTGTGCTGATCGCCGTCTTCGTTCCGATCTACGTCGCCGCTGTCCGTTGGGGCGGCGTCGACCAGCGTTCGAAACTCTACGGCGCCTGCGGGGCGATGGCGGCGCTGGCGATCATCGGCGTCGCGTTTCAGCTGAACGTCAATGCCACGATTTTCCTCATCTACGCCGCCGCGTCGGCAACCCGAGAGACAACGGCGGGGAAGGCGGTCGTGGTGGTCGGTCTGGCCTTGGCCATCCTGGCGGGCCTGTTTTTTCTCTCCGAGTGGCCGCTTGCCTTCCGATGGGCGTCTTTCCTTCCCGTCGTGCTGCTGGTCCCGGTGATCGTCGTCGGCCAGTTGCTGGAAGCGGAACGGCAGCGTCACAACACGCGGCTGAGACTCGGCGAAGAGGAGATCAAACGCCTGGCGGCCATCGCGGAACGGGAACGCATCTCTCGGGATCTCCACGATCTGCTGGGGCATACGCTGTCTACCATCACCTTGAAGAGCGCACTTGCCGCCCGTCTGGCGACCGCCGACCCGGAGCGGGCCGGCGACGAAATGCGCGGCGTCGAGGAGATCTCCCGGGACACCCTGGACCAGGTTAGGGAAGCGGTGCGGGGCTACCGGGCGAGCGGCCTCGCCGAGGAGGTCTCGGGCATCCGAAAGGCACTCGCGACGGCCGACATCGCGTTCCACATGGATTTCGAACCCGTAAGCCTGGCACCCGAGCAGGAGAGCGCGTTGGCGTTGGCGCTGCGCGAAGCCACAACCAATGTACTTCGCCATTCGGACGCAACGGAGGTACGGGCCGCGCTTGGGGACGAAGGAACCGACGTCGTGCTTACCTTCGCCGACGACGGCCGGGGTGGCGGCGGTGAAGGCAACGGACTGTCCGGCATCCGGTTGCGCGTCCAGGCTCTCGGCGGAAGCTTCTCGCGGACCACGGCGGACGGAACGCGACTGACGGTTCGCCTGCCGAAGAAGATCCCGCAATCGAGCGCAGAATCGGCGAATCGACAATGATTCGCGTGGCCATCGCCGAAGACCAGCAAATGGTACTCGGCGCGCTCGCGGCGCTCCTCGAACTCGAAGGGTTCGATGTCGTCGGACAGGCGGCGGATGGCAACGCGGCCTTGCAGCTCGTCAAGGAGACGACACCCGATATCCTGCTCACGGACATCGAAATGCCCGGTCTCACCGGACTCGAGCTGGCGCAGAAGGTGGCGATCGCCGTACCGGCCACCAAGGTGGTCATCGTGACCACCTTTGCCCGCAGTGGCTACCTGAAGCGGGCGTTGGATGCGGGAACCGCAGGCTACCTGCTGAAGGACGCCCCGGCGCCGACGCTTGCGGATGCATTGCGTCGAGTGCACGGCGGACGGCGTGTGGTGGACCCGGAACTGGCGGCTGCTGCTTGGGGCGAGATCGATCCGTTGACCGACCGCGAACGTCAGGTCTTGCGGTTGGCGGGCGAGGGACTCAGAAGCGGAGAGATTGGACGTCAACTGCACTTGACCGACGGCACGGTACGCAACTACCTGTCGGAAGCGATCAGCAAGCTCGGGGCGACCAATCGCATCGAAGCAGCGAGGCTCGCGCGCTCACGCGGTTGGCTCTGACGGAGGCTAGCGCGGCACCGCGGCACCGCGGCACAGGGATGTGCCGCCAAATTGGATGACGCAAGCCATTGAATTATCGAGCAAAACGAAACCGCGTTCTTGTCTTGCGACCTGATCAAGCCCCATGGACGGGCTTGATCAGAGGATATAGGAATCAGAGGATATGGGAGCTTGCGCCGT
Organism: Pseudomonadales bacterium; assembly: GCA_021295875.1. Lineage (GTDB taxonomy): Bacteria > Pseudomonadota > Gammaproteobacteria > Pseudomonadales > Azotimanducaceae > VXYL01. The sequence continues at coordinate 5,636 of JAGWBN010000028.1, read as the reverse complement.
TGGGAGTTTGGTGCCAGCGAAACCCCAACGCGACCGTACGGTCGCGTTGGTTCACCAAGTCCGTATTGCCGACGGGAACCCGCTTGCCACGGGGTGCTGCCGAGTTCGTCGACTGACAAACGTCACGCTTGCCGGTTACGGATGTCACTGACCGAACCTCGCCGCGAAGGCTAGGGTTTGCAACAGACGACCACCGCTGCGATTCAACAGTGCGGACGACGGTTGCCAGGAGACGAGCAATGGGAACGAACAAGCCCACTCACCGCATCAGCGGCCTGCTGGCCCTGATCGCGGTCGCCGCGACAGTCCTTCCAGGCGAAGGCGCGACGGTGATTCGCAACGCGAGGATATTCGACGGAGATGGCGTGATCGAAAACGCGTCCGTCGTGATCCAGAACGGTCGGATCGCAACCATCTCCACAGAGCCGCCGACCATCCCGGAAGCCGCTGCGGAGGTGGACGCGACGGGCATGACCTTGTTGCCGGGTCTCATCGACTCCCACACCCACAGTTGGGGAACCGCGCCCCAGGAGGCGCTGAATTTCGGCGTGACGACCGTTTTGGACATGTTCACGGATCCTACTCTCGCCGCGAACTGGCGAGGGGAACAGCGCGCCGGCCCGGTTCACGACCGTGCCGACGTCTTCTCCGCCGGCGTTCTGGTGACCGTGGCCGGTGGCCACGGGACGCAGTTCGGCGTCGACATTCCGACGCTCGACGATGCCGAGGAAACCGAAACCTTCGTGGCCGCGCGCATCGCCGAGGGCTCCGACTTCATCAAGATCATCCTCGAGGCCGGTTCGGGGCGATGGCGCTTCCCGACGTTCGACGCCCCGCAACTCAAGCGAATCGTCGCCGCCGCCCACGATGGCGGAAAGCTCGCGTTGTTCCATGTCAGCACCGCCGAGGGCGCGGGCAGGGCGATTGCCGCCGGTGGCGACGGTCTGATGCACATCTACGGCGACCGGGGCGACGCCGAACTGGTCGCCGCCATCCAGGCGCAGGGCACGTTCGTGGTTCCCACCCTCGCGGTGATCCAGAGCATGTTGGGCTTGTCGGACGAGGAAGTGTTGACCGCCGATCCCCGCGTCTCGGACTACCTCTCGGCCAACGCGAAGGCCAATCTCAAGCGTTCTTTCGCGCAACGTGCGAATCCAGAGGGGATGGAAACCGCACTGTCCAATGTCCGCGCCTTGTTCAAGGCGGGCGTGCCCATCCTCGCCGGCAGCGACGCCGCCAATCCCGGCGTCACCCACGGCGCAAGCCTGCATCGGGAACTTGAGCTGCTCGTCGAGGCGGGGTTGCCGATCGCCGATGTCCTCCACGCAGCGACGGGCGGCGTTGCGGACGCGTTCGGTCTGCACGACCGCGGGCGGATTGCCGAG
>JAGWBN010000028.1:0-4049 GCA_021295875.1 Pseudomonadales bacterium | reverse complement strand
GCAACTCGACGGTGGAACTCAGTATCGCCGACGGCGTGAGTCGGAACGGGGGCGCGCTGAGGATCCAAGGCGAGAACGCGCGTGGCTACCCCTACCCCTGGAGCGGTGCGATGGTCAACCTTGGTTCCACGATGATGGCGCCGGTGAACCTCGGCGACATTCGCCGGCTGATCTTTGACGCACGGGGCGGGGGCAAGCGCTTTCGTGCCATGGCGTTCGCCGAGAACCTGGGCCAGATGCCCGCCATCACTGAGTTCGAAGCAGGAATCGAATGGCAGCGCGTCGAGATCCAACTATCCGAATTCCCCAGCTTCGATCCCCGGGGAGCGATGGCATTTTTCATCGGCGGACCCGGTGAACTCGGGCCGTTCTGGCTCGAGATTGACAACGTGGAACTCGCCGAGTGATTCGTCGAGCGGCCATCCTGTTCGGTTGCGGATCGTTGTGGCTGATGCGATCTAAAGGCGACGTTCAGTAGTCAAAAGGCGACACCGCCGAGGCGGTGGATTCGTTGCCGTTCGGCCCATGAACGGAATCACGGTGGGATTCCTGCTTCGGAACCCTGCCCACGACGCCCCGAACCAACGTTGCATTGGCATCACGGTAGTGCTACAAGCAACAGTGCTTGTTGGACGGCTCGCCGCGATGAACGTAAGAAGCGACGCGCGAGCGCGGTACCAGAGGGGCAGCGGTCAGCTTCCACCGCGCGCTGCGAGAGCGCGACTCAACATCGTCGGACAAGTTTCGACCGAACAACTGAACAACTAGGGGGGCACGCCATGGGGAGGCGAAGCAAGTTTGACCGGAAACGTATGAACAACCGTGCCGCGGGCGGCCCGGCCAGCTGGAAGAAGACGCCGCTGAGCGTTGCCATATCCGCCGCCGTGGCGGGCACCGGCGGTGTGAGTGCGGCCGAAATCGAAACCGTGGTGGTCACCGCCACCAAGCGCGAAGAGAGCGCCCAGGACGTGACGATCTCCGTCCAGGCGGTCACCGGCGACACCGTTCGCGAGTTGGGCATCGAGACCTTCGACGAGTACGCGGAGTTCCTGCCGAATGTCGTCAGCGGTGGCAACGGCCCGGGCAAGCGCGAACTCTACATCCGCGGCAGCGCGACGGAACAGTCCGGCGTCACCATCACGGCGGCGCAGGGCTCGGCGCCGGGCGTTGCCCTCTACGTCGACGAGCAGCCGGTTTCCTTCGGCGGGCGCAACCTTGATGTGTTCGCCGCCGACTTGGAACGGATCGAGGTGTTGTCCGGTCCCCAGGGCACCCTGTTCGGTGCCAGTTCCCAGTCGGGCAACCTTCGCCTGATCACCCGCAAGCCCGAGCCCAACAAGTTCGACGCCGGGTTCAACACGAGATTCGCAACCACGGTGGACGGTGCCAACAGCGCCGGCGCGGACGGCTTCGTCAACCTGCCGTTGTCGGACGCTCTCGCCGTTCGGGTGGTCGTCTACAGCGACAGCCAAGGGGGTTGGGTGGACAACATTCCGGCCACCTTCACGCCGAGCGGGGAAGTCGTGGACCGCAACAACGTGGCCGGGTTCGGCCCGCCTTTGACCGGCGCCGACAACGTCGAGAGCGCACGCAACGACGCCATCATCCAGGACGACTGGAACGAGGCCACCTACCGGGGCGGCCGCTTCGGCGTCGCCTACAACATCAACGACAACTGGGACGCCCTCGTCCAGCACAGCCACCAGACCCTCGAGGGAGAGGGTTCGTTCGTCGTCGACACGAGTCTGGACCAGGACCATGCGTCGGCCCGGTTCTCCCCGGAGTACAACCGGGACAGCTTCGGGCTGACCACTTGGACGCTGTCGGGGCGCATCGCCAACCTGGACGTGATCTACACCGGCGGAAGCCTCAACCGGGACGTCGACAGCATCATCGACTACACCCACTACAACAACGGCGGCGGCTACATCACCTACTACCTGTGCAGCGGCAACATCTACGACGGCACGGGACTCGACCCCAACAACTGCTACGACCCGACCAAGCAATACACCGAGGACACCGCGAATTCGCGCTTTACGAACGAGATCCGGTTCACCACGGACGCCACGAAGCGCGTCCGGCTGCTGGGGGGTCTCTACACCAACTCGTTCGAGACCAATCACCTCGGCGACTTCCAGTACGCAGCCGCCAACCCCGCCTTCGCGGAGCACATCTCGAGCTACTACAACGACAACTCGGGCGACGGCTTTCTGCTCGGCAACATCACCATACCCACCGAGGGTACGAACGCCGGACCGGAGCCCCGCACGCCGTTCACGGTGTTCTTCAACGACTTCACGCGCACGGAGGAGGAGACCGCATTCTTCGGCGAGGTCGCGGTCGACCTCAACGATCAGTGGACGGTGTCGTTCAGCGCGCGCTACTACGACCTGTCCACGCAGCTGCAGGGCGCCTCCAACTTTTCGTTCGGATGCCGGTACGGCATCGAGCCGCAGGGCTTCGGCAATTCCGAGAGAACCACCGACGGACGCTGCAACAGTCACGCGTTCAGCAACGACGTGACGGCCCGGCTGCAAACCCTGGCCGACTACGTGTCGACCGGCGACGACAACGTGATCCTCGACGCCCAGAGTCCGAACGGCGCCCGGGACATGTTCCGGGGCGGCGGCAGCAACGCGGCCACACTCGCGGCGATCAAGAACGGACATCTGAGCCTCTCCGGCCTGCAGTCCGATGGCTCGATCAACGAGACCGACACGATCATCAAGGCGTCGGTCGGCTGGACGCCGAACGACAACATGCTGCTGTTCGCGACCTACGCCGAGGGCTACCGCCCCGCCGCCCAAAACCGGAACGCGGGGCAGCTCGCCACGAACCAAACCGGCGTCTACCAGAACTACGTCGTGCCCGCCACCGCCCTGACCGACGAGATCTCGAGCTTCGAGATCGGCATGAAGGGCGACTTCCTCGACAACTCGCTGCGCTTGAACGCCACGTACTTCCGTACGGTGATCGACGAGTTGCAGGTCTCCCGCTTCGACCCGTCGAACGTGGCGTTCCTGTTCTTCATCGAGAACGTCGGCGATGCGGAAAGTAGCGGGTTGGACGTGGACTTCCAGTGGGCGGCGAGCGAAAACCTGACCCTTGCCGGTGCCGCGAGCTTCCTGGGTACCGAGTTGACCCGGTTGAATCGACAATTGGATGGCATTGCGGTGCCCGTGGGCAGCGAACTGCCGTTCGCGCCGACGTTCTCCGGCAATCTCCGTGCGCGCTACGACTTCACCCTCGACAACTTGCAGGCGAATGGCTACTTCCGGGCAAGCCTCACCTACCGGGGCGAGAACGTCTCGGGCATCGTCGGCAGCGCGGAGTTCATGGACGACACGCTGTTCCGTCAGTCCGGATACTACTCAGGCCTCGACATCCAGGACGAGGGCGGCACCTACGGCACGATCCCGATCCCCGGCGGGCTACCGAAGAACTCGCGCTTCGTCAACCCGGCGGCGACAACCATCAAAGTGGCGTTCGGTATCGAAAAAGAAGGTTGGGGCGCCGAGTTGTACATCGACAACCTCAACAACGAGGCGGCCCAGGTCATGCAGATCGCCGGCCACTACACCCCGGTGGTGTCGGAGCAGCGACCGCGCACCATGGGCTTGAGGTTCTCCTTCGCATTCGAATGACCCACCGCAAGAAGTAGGGTTTGGGGGGCGAGCTTTACGTTCGCCCTTTTTCTTCGGTGTACGCTTAGCCCGCATTTCTCATGGACGGCGGTGCCGCTGTGTCCGATAGCCGAGAGCGCGTACGCCAAGCGCAACGTCTGTTGAGCCAAGGTGCCCCCGACCGGGCGGCGGCATTGGCGGGCGAGGTGCTGGCGGAAGAACCGGACAACCTCGAAGCGTCCTACGCGCTGGCGGTAGCCCGGCGTCATCAGCACCGATGGACCGAGGCGCTGGACACCTTGGCCGGAGTTCTCCGCGAAAGGCCCAGCTTCGGGCGCGCCCACCAGGAGGTCGGCTACAACCGCATCGCCATGCGCGATTTCGCCGGCGCGGGTACGGCGTTCGAGCGCGCGGTCAACAACG
>JAGWBN010000225.1:4902-6320 GCA_021295875.1 Pseudomonadales bacterium | reverse complement strand
TTCCGGCGCTGGTGGGCGCGGTGGCCCGGAGCCGCGGGTCCGTGAACCCACCGCTTCGGGTGGTCGACTCCCACACCGCCGGCGAACCCACCCGCGTCATCGTCGAGGGTGCGCCGGATCTGGGCGACGGACCCATGGCGGTGCGCGTGAGGCGTCTCGCAGAACGCCACGACGACCTGCGCCGCGCAGTGATCCTGGAACCGCGCGGTTCCAACGCCCTGGTCGGTGCCTTGCTGTGTCCGCCTGCGGAACCGGACTGCGCCACCGGGGTGCTGTTCTTCAACAACGTCGGCTATCTCGGCATGTGCGGTCACGGCGCGATCGGCGTCGCCGTCACCCTGGCCTACCTGGACCGGGTGGGCCTCGGCGCCATGCGCCTCGACACGCCGGTGGGCGTCGTCACCGTGGACCTGGCCACGGCCAACGAGGTCACCATCGAGAACGTGCCGAGCTACCGCTACCGGCGCGACGTGGCGGTGGACGTCGCCGGCCTCGGTACCGTTCGAGGCGACGTCGCCTGGGGCGGCAACTGGTTCTTCCTCGTCGACCTCGAGTCGACGGGCGCGACCGTGCCGATCAGCCTTCCCCACGAGATCGAGTTGACCGACATCGCGACGCGCATCAAGCGCGCGTTGGCGGCCGGTGGCGTCACCGGTGCCGACGGCGCGGAAATCGATCACATCGAGCTCTTGGGACGGGCGCAGGCCGACGATACCGATGGCCGCAACTTCGTTCTGTGTCCCGGCGGCGCCTACGACCGCTCGCCGTGCGGCACCGGAACCAGCGCCAAGATCGCCTGCCTCGCGGCCGAGGGAGCGCTGCAACCGGGCGAGGCCTGGGTCCAGGAGAGCATGATCGGCAGTCGGTTCGTCGCCCGGTATCGACGCGGCGGCGAAGGCGACGTGATTCCCAGCATCACCGGCGAAGCCTTCGTCTGCGCCGAGAGCACCCTGATTCGCCAGCCGGGCGACCCCTTCGCACAAGGTATCGGCTGACGTGTCCGACTCCGGCGACAGCGTCCTGGTCGTCGGTGCCGGGATCGTGGGAATCGCCTGCGCCCATTACCTATCGCAACGCGGATGCCGGGTCACCGTGGTCGACCAGGGCCGGATCGGCGGCGGCTGTTCCCACGGCAACTGCGGTCACCTCTGCGCAAGCCACGTCCTCCCCCTGACCGATCCCGACAACCTGCGGGCCGGCTTGAAATCCCTGTTCGACCCCACCGCGCCCTTCCGCATCAAGCCGCAATGGCGGCTGTCGATGCTGATCTGGCTTTGGCGGTTCGCCCAGCGCTGCAACCACCGCACCATGCTCGAGGCGGGGCACCACATGAAGTCCATCCTCGACTCGTCGGCGGTCGAATACGAACGTCTGTTCGCCGAGACCGGAATCGACGCCCAATGGAAGCGGCACGGCCT
>JAGWBN010000225.1:4502-4830 GCA_021295875.1 Pseudomonadales bacterium | reverse complement strand
GCGCATCGAGGGCGACGACCTGGCCGAGTTCGAGCCCGCCCTGCGGGAGGGCCTCGCCGGTGCCTACCACTACGCCGACGACGCTTCGATCCGGCCCGACACCCTGACCGCGAACTGGACCAAGTGGTTGGCGGCCGAGGGCGTCCGCTTCGAGGAGAACCGGCGGGTGGGGAGCGTCCGGTCGTTGGGCGACCGGGTCGCGGCGCTGGTCACCGACACCGGCGAGATGACCGCCGATCACTATGTCTTCGCCACCGGCGCGTGGAGTGCGCGCCTCGGGGCGGATCTCGACTGCGCGATCCCCGTGGAGCCCGCCAAGGGCTATTCC
>JAGWBN010000225.1:0-4470 GCA_021295875.1 Pseudomonadales bacterium | reverse complement strand
TCCGAGCACCGGGTCGCCGTGACGCCGTTCGACGACGGCTTCCGGCTGGGTTCGATGATGGAACTCGCGGGATTCGACACGGACGTTTCCCCGCGCCGTATCCGCCAGTTGGCCGAATCAGCCGGCCACTACCTCAGGGAACCGACCGGCAACCCGGTCCACGAGACCTGGTCCGGCTGGCGTCCCCTGACCTGGGACAGCCTGCCGATCATCGGCCGTCCGCCGCGCCGGCACAACGCGGTGCTCGCGACCGGCCACCACATGCTCGGCATGACCATGGCGCCCGCCACGGGACGGCTCGTGGCGGAACTCGTCGTTGAGGAACGTCCGCATATCGACCCGACGCCGTTTTCACCGACACGCTTCGGCTACTAACGAATCCCCTCGTCCTCGCGGGACACGCGCCGGAGTCGGTGGAGCTTGCCGCCTTCGCCGATGACATAGTCGGGGAACACCACGGCCGCGTTGCCGAATCCCCCGGGCTCGGCGTCGGTGCGGGTGCCGTTGACACCTCCCAGGGTGCCGTAGGTGTGCAGGCCCAACCGTGCGCGCAGCTTCGGACTCGCCTCGTCGAGCACTTCCTGCAGACAGGAAACGCCCCAGTTCTCCTGCTGGCGCATCCAGGGAAGGCAGAAGTAGGTGGTGATGCTGCGTCGCGGCTCGCCGTTCGTGTTGACGCCGAGACCGTGCCAGATGCGACCTTCCCACGCGAACACGCTGCCGGCCGGGGCTTCGACCTGGACGGACATCTCCCGAGGCGGTGCCTTGATCTGGTAATCCGGTCGCCAGCGATGACTGCCCGGCACGACGTGCGTGCTGCCGCTCGCCGGGGTGAAGTCGTCGAGCAGCCAGAACAGGTTGCACGCCGCCGGGAACGCGGCCATGGCCGGGACGTAGCCCTGGTCGCGGTGCAGGGCCTGCGGCTCCGTCGTCGTGCCGTGGAACATGCCGCCCGTCATGCTGGAGACGAGGAAATTGCGACCAAGCATGAAGCCCGCGAGTTCGTCCGTCTCGGGACGTTCAACGAGGTCGAGAAAAACGCGGCCCTTGTTGACCATGTTGGAGATGCTCTGCTTCCTGCCGAGCGCACCGGGCGGCGCCAGTTCGCCCAGCGCCCGCTCCGCCGCCGCCTGGCGATCCAAGGCCGTTCTGAGGGCGTCGATCTCGTCCTCGGCGAGCACATCGTGAACGAAACACAGGCCGTATTCGGAGAGGTGCTGCTTCGCTTCCGCCATGTCGTGCGCCGGCGGTGGGAGGCCCAGCGCAACGGGCGGATCAAGGATCGGCGATGGCGTATAGCCGGTCTGACGATGCTCGGCGGGCACGGGGCGCAGTTGCATGGTGTGGGACTCGTTGGTGGTCTTCTCGGCCTGTCGACCCATTGGATCAACATACCACGCATGGCGGAACGGGCCGCTGCAGCCGCGCCGCGGCAAGCCGTATCATTCCTGCCGACGACTGCCATCGGAGGCGCGACAGTCCAATGATCCTCGACGACAAAATCGCCGCCGGCGACGTCATCGTGCTCGACGGCGCCATCGGCTCGGAAGTCGATCGCCTCGGCGGCAGGATGGACGCCGCCGCGTGGTGCGGGGTGGCGAATCGGACGCATCCGGACACGGTGCGGCGTGTCCACGAGTCCTATCTCGAGGCGGGTGCCGACGTCATCACCACCAACACCTTCGCGACCTGTCGGCACGTCCTCGAAGGAGCGGGCTACGGTGGCGAGACCGTGGCCATCAACCGCCGGGCGGTCGAACTCGCCCGTGAAGCGCTGCACCGGGTGGCACCGGACCGGCCCGTGGCCATCGCCGGCTCGATGTCGAACAACGTGGCGTGGCTGCCCGGAACTGTCGGCGCCGACCCCGCGTACCTTCCCTCACCGCAACACGAAGCCGCCAACTACCGAGAAATGGCCGACACCCTCGCCGAAGCGGGATGCGACCTGCTCATCATGGAAATGATGCTGGACGTGCGGCACGCGAGCCGCGTCATGGAGGCGGCACTGGCCACCGGACTGCCGGTGTGGACGGGCATCAGCACGAGTCAGGGCCCCGGCGGCACGATGGTCGGCTGGGACCAGGCCAGGGAGGAGGGCGACGGCAGGCTCCCGGAAGGTTACGAACAGGCCACGACCGAGCCTCTCGAGGTGATCGTCGACGCCCTCTGCGCCCTCGGCCCGCAGGCCGTCGGCATCATGCACAGTTCACTGCCATCCACCACGCGCGGCCTCGAGGTCCTCTTCGAACGCTGGAGCGGCCCGGTCATGGCGTACCCCGAAGCCACCGGGTTCGATGCCGAGACCCGTCAAGCGCGGGATCCGGTTACGCCCGAGGATTTTGCTGCGCACTGCCGAGACTGGGTCGAGAGCGGCGTGCAGATCATCGGCGGCTGCTGCGGCACCACCATCCACCACATCCGGGCCATGGTGGACGGGCTACCGGACCGCCCCGGCCGGCACCCCTAGGGAAGGTCTGATTAAGACCTTCCCTGGCGCGGCACAGGGATGTGCCGCCAAATTTGTACGCAAAAAAAGACCGCGCTCTTGTTTTTGCGTTTCTGATCAAGCCAAGGATGGCTTGATCAGAACATTCCTAGAGCAACCCGGGAAACAGCGCCGCCCGATCCTTGGGATAGCCACTGAAGTTCTCGCGATACCAACGGCGTCGCCACAACGCCCGGGGCACCAGGTTGGCGATGGTCCAGAGCGCGAAGGCGAGGCCAGGTACCGACCAGGTCAGCAGGGCGAAGCCGATCCACTCGATGATCTCCCCGGACAGGTTGGGACAACAAACGACGTCGAAGGGACCGCCCGAGGGCTTCACGCGACCACCAGGCTCTCCTTGGCGCAGGTGTCGGAGTCGGTAGTCGGCCCAGACATTCAGCGCCGCGCCCGCCGTGAACAGCACCAAGCCCGCGATGAAGCGCGGGTCAGTCAGCCAGCCACCAGGGTAGTCGGCGACATGACCCATGAACCAGCCCAGCAAGCCGCCGTTGACCAGGTTGAAGGCGACAGAGGCGGTGCACATCGACAACGGCACCGAAGCGCCCCGCTTCGGCACCAGGACACACCACACCAAGCCCCGATGGCCGTAGTGGGCGAGCCAGAGGCCGACGACCACATTGCCGACCAGGTGGTGGTTGCCACTCGCCAGGTAGATCGCGGGGAACGTGACGAGGGCGGGTAGCTCCAGCAGGAACCACGCCCAGCGGCTGTTTACCCGGGGACCGAAGCCGCGGTCGCCCAAACGCCCCACGGGATCCCAACCAGCGAGGCCGGCGGCCAAAGCCGGTAAGGCCGCCAGCCCCCATGCAATGGCGACAGCGAGAACTATCCACGGCTGACTCACGGCAACGACTCGGCAGTTGTCGTTCGATGATGACAGCTTGTCACAGCTCCTCGTCACAGCTTGTCATACCTCTACGCCCAACACCTGCGAGCAACTCCGCGTCGGTCGCGGCTCGCTCGGCTCATCCTTGACCTTGCATGACCCTGGCGGTATGTTGCGAATCGAGCGTGCTTCGCGCCTGACCTCAACCGGTCTTCCCCAGCAGGACCGACTCACGAGGTAAAGGGGGCGTGTGTCCTCGAAGCGTCATCGCAAACCCCGCTCGGGCGGGCTCGCTGGGGGAGTCATGGCCGGGGCTGGTTGGGGAGACCGATGACAGCACGCAATTCCCTCAAACGTCTGATCCGCGCCCGCATGCGCAAGACGGGCGAGTCCTATTCGTCTGCTCGTCGGTACTTCCATACCGAGGACAACGAAATGACCATTGAAAACACTACCGAACTGCAATCAAACCTCTGGCCGGAGTGGGTCGACGAGCATCCATGGCTTGTCTCGTTCCTGACGAAGGCGGAAACCGAGGCACGGAACCGAGGCGACACCTGCTGTGACCACTTCCACATGGAGCTCGCCTTCCTGAGTCTCGGGTCGCCGGTATCCGATTGGCTCGGGACACTGGGGCTCGACGCGCGAACGTTGCGCGAAGACACCGTCGACATCCTGGGAAGGAATGCCAAGCAGGCTCTCGGCGTCGCCGGATTGGAAGCGGATCTGGCGAGGGGCCAACGAGCCCACGGCGCGCGGGCGAGCAGCAACCCCGCGGATGAGTTTCCCCTGGCGTCCGTGGACGAGGTCTACACGGGCGAACTGCTGGAGTTGGCCAGGGCCGAGGCCAATCTCCACGGCGACTTGATCGACGAGCGACACTTCCTGATCGCGATGGCGATGCTCCTGTTCGAGGGCAGTCCGCCGACGGCGAGTGCGTTGCGGTACCTTGCGGGGCTGTCGCTGGTCGAGGACACGTCGTTCGACGATCGAACAGGCGACACAAGGGACTGGGTCCAGGATCTGGCGGCGTCCCACGGTGCGGATGCCGACCGCTTCCCCTACCAGATAGCCAATCCGTCGGGGCCGCCCCGAGAGGACCGCGATTCGGCCTAGCCGCGGGCCCGAATATTCCGGC
>JAGWBN010000224.1:4612-5078 GCA_021295875.1 Pseudomonadales bacterium | reverse complement strand
GCATCGGTGACGCCGCTGCCGCTGTCGGCGCTCGGCATGTAGCAGATGTCTGAGAACGGCCCACGCCAGTCCGGGCCCGCGTCGATGCCCTCGAGGCCGTGCTGGATTCCGAGCAGGCAACCGAGGTTGCCCGAGTTGCAGTCGGTATCCCAGCCCGAGGTGTTGACGATCATCAGCGCGCGCTGGAAGTCGTCGTTGCCGTGCAGGAGGCCATGCACGATCAGGCCGTGGTTCGGCACCATGTGGCAGTTGCCGCCGTACTTGTCGTAGCCGTAGTTGGCCTTGATCTCGGCGAAGGTCTTGCGCCAGTCGTCGCCGTGCCTGGCGTGCCAGTCGCGGATGTCGCCGATCATCCGGTAGAGCACACTGTCATCCGGAATCTGTGCAACCCCGATGTCGATCAGCTTGTCGGTATCCGACTCGACGAAGGCGGCCGCCTCCATGGCCGCCATTACCTGCGCCCCGT
>JAGWBN010000224.1:1866-4601 GCA_021295875.1 Pseudomonadales bacterium | reverse complement strand
CGGCGCGCCGGGCGAAGTCGGCCGCCCGTTCGGGATCGCCGGGCGACACCATGGCCCAGCCGTCGATGAAGATCTGCGCGCCGATCTGTTCCGCGACGACCTTGCCGTTCATCTCGATGGAGCCGCTCGCCGGGGCGTCGATGCCCGATGCCAGGCGGATGAACGCGGTGTGCTCGGTGCCCCACCACAGGATGGTGCGTTTCTCGATGAGGTAGTTGAGCCAAGATTGGCCGATCTGCTTCGGACTGAGGTCCGGGTCGCAGTCGTAGTCCTCCATCGCGCGGATGAAGGTGAAGGTGCCGCTGATGTCGTCGTCGGTGACGATCAGCCGCTGGTTCAGCTTGTCGTGGACGTAGTAGTCGACCTCGCCGAGCCGTTCTTCGATGCGCTCGTTGCTCCAACCCTCGAACGGCCGGCCGAGATAGACACCGATGATCTTGCCGAGCACGCCCGCGTAGACGCGTTCCTCGTAGTCGGCTGGTAGGTTGGCAGGCATTGGCGTCTCCGCAGCGAAAGTCGGCTAGTTTGACGACTCCTGGCGTGAACGGCCACCTCGGGCGAATAGCCGCACAGACCGGGGTAAAATCGACGCCTTCATGCCGATGGCAGATCGATGGCCCCGGAACCGCCGCCAAGCGACCCGCAGAAGAGGCCGAGCGTCGTCTTCGACGCGCCGGACCTGTCGGTCGACGGCGAGCACGTGTCGGACGCGGAGATCCGTTTCTTCGTCGACAACGGGTTCCTGGTGAAGAAGCGGCTATTGGACCCGGACGCCCTGGCGGCCGCACTCGAGCGGATCTGGGCATACCTCCTGGAGGAACTGCCGCCGGCCGAGGGTACGGCACCACCCGTGCCCGACGATCCGACGACCTGGATCAGCCCGCGCTGGGCGCCCATGCCCGCCGTGCGCAAGTCCGGTCCCTACCAGGGCCGGCAACGGATCTTCCACTCGGGTCGGACGGTCAAGCTGCACGACATCGGCGATGCGGACTACCTGCTCGATCTCGTGCCCAACAACCCCCGCGTGCGGCAGGTCGTCCGTGTCTTGCTGGGCGACGACCTTAAGCCGAGTACCCGTACCCGCGGCATCTACGCCGTCTTCCCCCAAGCGGGAGCGGACGGGTCGTGCGGCGACGACGACCTCCGTCGCGCGCTGGGCCCGCACACGGACCAGGTGTGTCAGCAACTCAACGCCTGTGTCTACCTGGACGACGTGCCGCCCCGAAACGGCGGCTTTACCCTGTATCCGGGCAGCCACCGGATCATGTTCCGTGCGCATCGCCTGGAGTCCAACTGGTCGCCGCTGGCGTCGTTCCGGACCGCGCTCCACCGGGTCGTGGCCGAGATCGAACCCTGCGAACTCGTCGGCGCGGCGGGCGACGTCATCTTCTGGCACGGCCGGATGGTCCATTCCACGGGGATTCACGTGGGCAACCGCGTTCGCTGGGCTCTGTTCGCCGACTTCGCCCACGATCGCGCCACGCTGGACCTCCGCGAACACAAGCGCCTCGGCCAGTTCGAGTGGTTCAAGGACGTGAAGCTGTTCGCCGAAGACCTGCCGGTGGGCGACGACATGTGGCGTGGTTGGAAGCTCGGCGCCTGACGGGGCTGCGTTGACCGCCTACACCAACATCCGTCTCTGGGACGGCGTCTCGGAGGACTACTCGACCTTCGACTCCATCGTCGTGGAAGGCGAGTCCATCGTCGCGATGGGGCGAGGCCTGCCGGGTGAGGACTGTACCGGCTTGACCGCCCTGCCGGGTTTGATCGACGCCCACGTGCACATGGTGCTCGACCCGGCCATCGCGTCGTTGACCGACCAGTTGATGCAGTCCGAGTCCGACATCCGCGACAAGATGGTCCGCCGCGCAGAGGCCATGGTGCGTCACGGCATCACCACGGCGCGCGACCTGGGTGGCGGCAATTGGCTGGAACTCGAACTGCGGGACCGAATCGACGCGGGCGAAATCATCGGGCCGCGGCTGAAATGCGCGGGCCAGCCGGTCACATCCGTCAAGGGCCACTGCCACTTCTGGGGCGGCGAAGCCACGGATGCGGACGCAGCCGTCGCGGTCATCCAACGTCAACACGAACACGGGGTCGACTTGATCAAGGTCATGGCCACCGGCGGCATGCAGACCCCGAACAGCGAACCCAAGGACAGCCAGTTCGACCAGCCAACCCTGTCCGCCATCGTCGCGGCTGCGAACGACAGGGGCTATCCGGTAGCCGCCCACTGCCACGGCACCCCCGGCATCCGCGACGCCGCCCACGCGGGTGTTCGCAGCATCGAACACTGCTCGTGGATCGGCACCGACGGCAAGCGGGAACCCTACGATCCGTCAGTGGCGCGCGAGATCGCGCGGCGCGGCATCTGGGTGTCGCCTACCGTCAACGCCGGCTGGGCGCGCTATCCGGAGGCATTCGCGGAGCGCGTCCGCAAGAATTTCCGCGGTCTCAAGGCCCAGGGCTGCCGCCTCGTCGCCTCCACCGACGCCGGGATTCCCAACGTCCGCCACGAGGACCTTGCGCGGGCGCTGCCGGTGTTCGCGCGACTGGCGGAACTGACGCCGCTGGAGGTCCTGAGGTCCGCCACCAGCGAATGCGCCGACGCCCTCGGGCTCGCCGATGTCACGGGCACCTTGCGCGAAGGACTGGCTGCCGATTTACTATTCGTCCCCGGCGACCCCCTGACGGACTTGAGCGTCCTGCAGCGGCCTGCGATGGTGGTCGCC
>JAGWBN010000224.1:0-1788 GCA_021295875.1 Pseudomonadales bacterium | reverse complement strand
TTGGCTCGAGGACAACTGCCCACCGAGCATCCGCCGTCCGGGCGGACCGGGAGAGGGCACCGGCGGTGGCCGGCGCGCGACCTATCCCAACCCGGAGGCCAAGCTCTGGCTTGACCGAATGGCCGAGAAGGGCTGGACGGCACCCACCTGGCCGAAGGAATACGGCGGTGGCGGGCTCGACAAGGAGCAGGCTGGCGTCCTCGCCCAAGAGATGCGCCGCATCAACGCCCGCCCGGCGCACACGGGCATGGGTCTGTCCATGATCGGACCGGCGTTGCTGGAGTTCGGCAACGAGGAGCAGAAGCACGAACACCTGCCGAAGATCGTCCGCGGCGAGATCTGGTGGTGCCAGGGCTACAGCGAACCGGGCTCGGGTTCGGATCTCGCGAGCCTGCAGACCAGGGCCGTGGAGGATGGCGACGACTACGTCATCAACGGCTCGAAGATCTGGACTTCGGGCGCCAACTTCGCCGACTGGATGTTCTGTCTCGTGCGCACCGATCCGGACGCGCCCAAGCACGAGGGCATATCGTTCATCCTGTTCGATATGGAGACACCGGGGGTGACGGTCAAGCCGATCCAGCTGATCAGCGGCGCCTCGCCCTTCTGCGAGACCTTCCTGGACGACGTCCGCGTGCCGAAACGCAACGTCGTCGGCGAATTGAACAAGGGCTGGACCGTGGGCAAGCGGCTCCTGCAGTACGAACGCACGTCCATCGGCGGTGGCGGCGGGGGCGGCGGCGGCAACCCGATGGCCGACCTCGCGCGGCGTTACATCGGCGACGCCGGCGGCCACATCGGCGATCCGGAACTACGCAAGCGTCTTGTCGCGCACCGCATCACCGACCGTGCCTTCGGGCTGACGGTGCGGCGCAACGGCGAGGAGCTGCGTTCCGGCGGCGCGCCGACCTTCCTGTCGTCCATGTTCAAGCTCTACGGCACCGAACAGAACAAGGCGCGCTACGAGCTGATGCTCGACATGATGGGCAGCCAGATGCTCGGCTGGGAGGGCGACGGCTTCGACGGCCGGGAGCTGTCGGCCACCCGGGAGTGGCTCCGCTCGCTCGCCAACTCCATCGAGGGCGGCACGTCGGAAGTCCAACTGAACATCATCGCCAAGCGGATTCTCGGCCTGCCGGATTAGAACGGACCAAGACGCAAGGGGAGGGACCATGCGGCACCTGCTATTGACTGTGGCAATCGTTCTGGGGGCTGCCGCCAGCGCCCAGGAGGAAGCCGAACTCGGCCTCGAGGAGCTGCTGGAGCGCTTCAACTGGGACTTCGACGCCACCGGGATCACCACCGAGAAGGTCGGCGACGGCCTCTACGTGCTGTTCGGCGTGGGCGGCAACATCGCCGCGTCGGTGGGCGAACAGGGCGTGTTGATCGTCGACGACATGTTTCCGCAGATGATCCCCAAGGTTAAGGCGGCCATCGCGACGATCCAGGGCGACGGCGGCGACGGCCGGATCGATTTCGCGGTCAACACCCACTGGCACTTCGACCATGCCGAAGGCAATCTCGCGGTGGGTCCCGACGGCACCTGGATCATCGCCCACGAGCACTCCGCCGAGATGATGGCGACGGACAACCCCATCAATCTCGTCATCACCAAATACCGCCAGCAGGCGTATCCACCGGACGCCCGTCCGGCGATCACCTTCGAGGACCGCATGGGCTTGGATTTCAACGGCGGGCGCATCGACCTGGTCCACGCCGGTCCCGCGCACACCGCCGGCGACACGGCGGTGATCTTCCGCAACCACAACGCCGTGCACTTCGGCGACG
>JAGWBN010000223.1:3287-5844 GCA_021295875.1 Pseudomonadales bacterium | reverse complement strand
CGGTCCCAGGAGAACGTCTTGGCGCGGCGATGGGCGTTGGCGGCCAGCCGTTGCCGTGTGCCGTGGTCCCTCGCCAGCTTGAGGAACGCATCGGCGATGCTCGGCGGACTCTCGGGGTCGACGAACAGAGCCGCATCGCCCGCGACCTCCGCCATGGCGCCGATGTTCGAGGTGATGACCGGTTTGCCGTATGCCATGGCTTCGACCAGCGGGATGCCGAATCCCTCGTAGAACGACGCCAGGACCAGGGCGGTGCATGCCTGGTAGACGCCCGCGAGGCGCGCCGACGAGATCGGCCCGAGGTCCACGACGCGGTCGGAGAGTCCGCTCGCCGCAATATGCTCTGCGAGTCCCGGCTGCCAGCCGTCCGACCCCACGAGCACGAGGTCGTGGTCGTCGAGTCCTCCGGCGACCGCACGCCGGAAGCCGTCCAATGTGCCGAGAAGGTTCTTGCGCGGTTCCTTGGTGCCGACGAACAGGAAGAACGGTCGACCATGTTCGAAAGGCTCCGGTGGAGGAAGTTGACGGGGCGCCAGCATCACCGTGGCGACATCCGAACGACCACAGAACGCTTCGATGCGGTCCGCCGTGTCCGCAGAGACGGCGATCACCCGCGCCGCGCGCGCCAGCGCCACCGGCATCAGCATCGCGTCGAGTACCCGGTTCAGCGGCTTCATGGTCTCCGCCGCGACGCGCCAGACGAGGTCGTGGATCGTTACCACCGCGGGGACCTCGCGTAGCGCCAACGGCAGGTGGTGTCGCGGCGAGAAGAACAAATCCACGGCGTCCTGCCTCGCCCAGCGTGCGAACGCGACGTTGGCGGTGAACAGACCGGTCAGGCGTCGTCCGGTACCCGCCCGGTAGACGGCGGGGATGTCCGGCGCGTCGGGCAGTTCGCGGTCGAGGTAGATGAAGAGTTCGTGGTCGCGGCCGATCCGGCGGAGTATCTCCCGGGTATAGACCCCGATGCCGACGAAGGGGTGTCGAAGTGGCCGACCATCGACTGCGATCCTCATGGCCTTGCCGCTATGCCGGCGAACGGGACCCTGCGATGGCAGGGTCCGCGGCCAGCGACCGGTAGATGTCGGCGTAACGGTCTCCCATCAGTCGCCCGGTGAACAGGCGGTCGAAACGCTCCCGGGCGCCGGCGCCCAGGTGCCGCGCCAGGCGGGGATCCGAGTGCAGCCGATCCATTGCGTTCCTGAACGCTTGGGCAGAGGCGGGTTCGGCCACGATCCCGGTCTCGCCGTCGACGTTGACGTGGCTGGTCCCCGATCCCGCCTCGGTGGTGATCATCGGCTTGCCGTTCATGGCACCCTCGAGCAGGGCGACGCCGAATGCCTCGGCGCGGAGATACGACGGGAAGACGACGCCTCGGCACAGGCGCATGAGCGCAATCTTGGTCGCATCGTCCACGTGACCCGTAAACGTGACGTTGGTGAGACCCAACTCGGCGGCTTGGCGTTTGAGTTTGGCCTCGTCGGGTCCCGAGCCGACGATGACGACGGGGTAGGGGGCGCCCTGCGCCGCCTCGAGCAGGATGTGGAGGCACTTGTAGTAGCGCAGCACGCCGACGAACAGGAAGAAGCCGTCACCGTACGCGGAGCGCACGTCGGCGAGTGTGTCCTCGGTCGGTTCCGGATAGGAAGTCCGGTCGAGGCCGATGGGCACGACATCGACGCGGTCGCCCAACCGCTTCAGCACCTCGGATGTGGCGAGGTAGTTGGGCGAGGTGCACACGACCCGGTCGACCGAACCCAGGAAACGGTTCATCAGCGGCGAATAGAAGCGGGCCAGAACGCGCTGGCGGACGATGTCGGAGTGGTAGGTCAGGACCGTGGGCACACGCACGCCGGATGTGAAGTGCAGGACATCGGCCAACGGCCACGGGAAGTGGTAGTGGACGACGTCCGCCCAGGGAAGGAGGCGACGAAACATCGGGAACGCCTCCCGCGACAGGCTGCACGAGGCCACCTCGCCGTCCAGGCGGCAGCGGTACACCGCGGCTTCCTCACGTCGGACGACACGGGGGGCGATGGACGGACTCGGGCACAGGACCCGGCTCGCGATGCCGTGACGGCGGGTGTTCAGGCAGATCTGGCGGATGGTCTCCTCGGCCCCACCCTGGGTCTCGGGGAAATAGGTTCGGTAGACGTGGAGCACGTGCACAGTGGGCGATTCCATGGTGCAGCGGTGTCGTTGGCTTCGGTCAGCGGCGGCTTGACGACGGGAGATTTCGCGCAGCGGAATCTCGGCGCGACCGCGGAGCGGTCGCGTCCTCCATCAGGGCTTTGTGGCGCGTCAGGCCATGGGCCCGCGCCAATCGCCGCTCCGCCGGCCCAAGATCCTCGCGGGGCCGCGGGATCATCTCGAAGTGACGGTGGGTGTCCCTTCCCTTGACGAGAATCGCGCGGTCGCCGTCCGCCTTGGTCTGACGCACGTCCGTCGCGCAGAAGCGCAGCACCATGCCGATGCGGCGGTCGTCGGTCCGGTTGGGCTCGGAGCCGTGGATCACGCGGACGTGGTGGATGGACATCTCGCCGGGCCTGAGCGGCGC
>JAGWBN010000223.1:0-3263 GCA_021295875.1 Pseudomonadales bacterium | reverse complement strand
ACCTGGCCGCGGCTTAGGAGGTTGTCCTCGGCATAGGTGTCGTCCTGCTCGAACACCGGGCCCTTGTGGCTTCCCGGTACGAACCGCATCGGGCCGGTCTCGGCGCCGGCGTCCGACAGGGCGATCCAGGCACTGGCGACGTGGTGGGGTTCGAGCCCCCAGTAGGTGGCGTCCTGGTGGTAGGTGACGAAGGACGGTCCCGGGTCCTTGATGAACCAGTCCATGGACCACAGGAGGACGTCCGGACCGAGCACTGCCGAGATGGGCTCGACGACGCGTGGGTCGTGGACCAGGTCCCAGGCCCATGCGTGGGTGATGGGAAGCCCCTGCCGGGCGGCCCGTTCGCGCCCAGGGTCCGCCCGCGCTTCGGCATCCTCCAGGCGGCGTCTCAACTCCAGGGTCTCGTCCGGCGAGAAAACGCGGAGCGGGAACAGGAATCCGTTCTCATGGAAGGAGTCGATCTGGGCTTGGCTCAGTCGGGTCATCGGTCGGGGCCGAGTCCGTAGGGTCTGCCCCAGGTCAAACCCGCTTCAACCGTGGTCATTGGGCGGTACTCGCAGCCGATCCAGCCATCGTAGCCGAGACGGTCGCAGACTTCGAAGAGGTGGGGCAGGTCGACCTCGCCGTGCTGCGGCTCGTGCCGCCCGGGAACACTCGAGAACTGGATGTGGCCGATGAGGTCGAGATTGTCGGCAATGCCGCGCCCCAGCGCCGCCAAAACGCCTCGTGGACTCGGCGTCTGGCCCCAACCCCCACCGCCCCGCGACTCTGCGCCTGGAAACGGCTGCGCCGTTCCTGCGGCCCAGACTCCCGGATCCCCTTCCATGATCTGGCGGTGGTAGATGTCGTACTGGAGACGGACGTTGCCTCGGTCGATGGCCTCGATCAGGCGACGGGTCTCGCCGGTTCGGGTCAGGAAGTAGCCGGGCGTGTCCTGGTGGTTGAGGGGTTCGAGAAGAACGAGAATGCCGTGGGTCGCCGCTATGTCCGCGGCTTGCCGGACGTTCTCCACGAATACGGTTTCCGCCTCGTCGCGTTGCGACTCCGGCACGATGCCCGCCATGACGTGGATCATCGGCCCGCCGAGCGGCAGCGCGTAGCCGAGCGCCTGGTCGAAGTGGGCGCGGAAATCCGTCTGCCGACCGGGCACCGCCGCAAGCCCCCGTTCGCCCTTGGCGGCATCGCCCAAGGGCGTGTTCAGGAGGATCATCCGGATGCCGGTGTCGTCGAGCCCCTCCTTGATGCCGGCGACGGGCACCCCGTAGGGAAAGAGGTATTCGACCGCTTCGAAACCCAGCGAGCGCGCAGCGGCGAACGCCTCCGCCGGTGGACGACCGGGGAACATCATGGAGACGTTGGCGGCGAAACGCGGCACGGCAGTCAGGGACCGAACAGGTCGTCGAGTCGGCGACGGGCTTGCGACTCCTTGTCGTCTTCCTCGTCCTTCACGGAATCGCCCTCGGGATCTTCGCTGTCCTCTCCGCCCGCACCGAACAGGGCGTCGAGCCTCGCCTTGGCGGCGTCCTGGCGTTCCACGGACCCCCTTCGGTAGGCGTTCGTCGGTCGGTAGTAGTCGCAGAAGTTGGCGTTCTCCTTGTTGACCGGCGGCTCCGCGCGTTCGTCGTTGCAGGCGATGGTCGCGTTGGGCGCGTACTTGCCGCACATCCGGCAGCAGTGCAGGTCCACGAAGCACTTGGGACAGTTCATGTGCCGCGTGATGGGGCGCGGCAGGTCATCCAGGGACTCGCCGCAGTTCCAGCACTCCAGGTTAGCCATCAGGGAATGCCGACCATCTCCGTCCGGGCGCTGAGTATCAGCATGCGCTCGGCGTCGATCCAGCGCTCCATGCCGTCGGCTTCGATGGCCTCCCGCCACCGCTTCCAGTCGCCGGGATCGTGGTAGTACAACTCCGCCATGCCCGCGTAGGGCTCGTTGGCCGGGTCGATGCTGTGGCTGACCACGTAGCGGAACCCGCCCACCGCTTCCATGTTGGCCTTGACGTTGGGCACGTGGATCGTCAGCCAGTGGGCGAAGAACTCGTCGTAGTCGGTGCCCGGCCTGGCGGCGACCAGATAGGTCATCTTGTGGAAGCCCGAGCGGGTCATGGGATACGGCGCGTTCAGGGTCAAGGGCGCGGTATCGAGATGTTCGGCGCCGTCGATCACGACGTACTCGCGGGTCGCCCAGGGCATGTAGGGCTCCGCCTTCTGCTGGAACGTGTCGCGGGGTTCGGCCCCGAATCCGGTCTTGGGCCTCGGCAGCGGTCGAGGCCACCAGAGCTGCGCCACACCGTCCCAGGGGTGTTCGCCCGACGAATTCGCATCGTAGAGCGTCGCGAAGTAACGCGTGGCATGGGGCCGACCGCGGCTGGCCCCGTCCTTCTGGCTCTGGATGACGGCGGGCATGTGGTTCGCGAACCAGTGCGCCACGAGGCTTGATGAGATACATCATCTTCGCGCCCGGTGTCTGGTCCATCTCCCGCCTCCGCTGGGTGTCGCGCGAGTATCCTACCCGAGCGCCACAACGGCCACTCATCCGGTCTGCCGTGCGATCCCCATGAGGTGAAGGTCCCGATACAGTCGGTCCACGGTGTACACGCCCAGTTGCAGGATCCGAGGCGTATTCAACTTGACGAATAACAGCCTCGTGCCAATCGTCGTCACTCGGGAGGTGGTTGAGAGACGACTGCGTCGGTTCGTCGGAGGCGCCGCGGCGTCTGGGCTTGAGTGAGCGCCGGGTGAAGCGGCTGGCACGCCGCTACCGTGAACGCGGGGCGGCGGGTCTGGCGTCGGGCCGGCACGGAAGGCGGTCGGAACCCCCTCCGAGAAGGGGACATTTCAAAATTGGAGAAAAGGGACATCTCGACTTGGCTTTGACAGATAACGTTCGAGCGTCGCGAACCGCGGCCATCAGCTTGATGTTTACGGGAGCCGAGTTTTGCGCCAGAACGAGTTGGGTTCCCTCGGAAACACCTGCGGAAACACCGCAGGAACTTCCGGAAACTGAGGTCGCAACGCCCGTTCGATCACCTCGCCATCCCGGCTGACGAAGACGACGTCATTGTCCTCGACCGTGATGTGGAAGGCGCCGTGATGCAGCAGCCGGTGATGCGCGCTGCACAACAGCACCAGGTTCTCCAGCCGCGTCTCGCCCCCGTCGATCCAGTGCTGGACATGGTGCGCCTCGACATAACGCTGGTGCGGACAGCCGGGGAAGCGGCAGCGGCTGCGGTCGCGCAGCGTCAAGGCCCGCAACAGCCGCGC
>JAGWBN010000222.1:2708-3384 GCA_021295875.1 Pseudomonadales bacterium | reverse complement strand
GCGGAGGAGGCGAGCCGCGCGTTGTTCTCGGCTCGCGGCACCGAGGTGGACGACGATGGGCTCGAACCGGATGCCCGGCGCGAAGCCGTCGCCGCCCTCGTCGACCCTCTCTGGGCGCCCCTCGGCAACCGCATGCTGGAGCGTCGCCGAAGCCGCGCTCTCAACCGTCTCGGGCGCAACCTGGAGAGGGAAGGGGACTTCGACACTGCGCTCGCCTGCTACGCCCGTTCGGGTCTCGCGCCGGCCCGGGAACGGCGCATGCGCATCCTGCACCGGCTGGGAGACCGCGCGGGCGTCGAGAACCTTCGCGCGGCGATTGTCGAATCACCCTGGTCGACGCTGGAAGCGGACTTCGCGGCGCGTTTCAGAACGCGGTTCCGGCGGCGTCCCGCGCCGGTCGTGGACCAGGTGCTGACAACGCCGGCAGAGCGAATCGAAGCCCACGCCCTCGACCAGTTGACGGCGGACGGCGGGGTCGGCTGGCACCTCGAGAACCACCTGCCCATGGGGCTGTTCGCGCTGGCCTACTGGTCGTGGCTGTTCGCGCCCATCGAGGGCGCTTTCGTCAACGCCTTCCAGACGGGGCCGGTGGACCTCTACTGGCCGGACTTCTTCAGTTCGCGCGAAGCCATCTGCGTCGATCCCCTCGACGGACCGCTGAAGACCCGTCTCAGGG
>JAGWBN010000222.1:0-2578 GCA_021295875.1 Pseudomonadales bacterium | reverse complement strand
GGCACTCGGGTTTCCCGGACCTCACCGTGGTCTACGGACCGGGGCACTACGAGTTCGTCGAGGTCAAGGGACCGGGCGATCAACTGCAGATTCACCAGCGCCTGTGGATCGAGGCCCTCGAGCGTCGTCGCCTCCCGGTTCGGGTACTGCGCTACCGATGCGCGTAGCCGTCAAGGAACTCGTGGAGTTCGTCCACCGCCAGGGGGACCTCCACCACCGCTACCAATCGACGACGTTGGCCCAGGAGGGCATCGCCCGGCAGAAGGACTACCAGCAGGACCGCGGCGGGAGCTATCGGCGCGAGGTCAAGGTCGGCGCCACGTTCGGCGACCTCGAGATCAGCGGGCGCATCGACGGCTGGGACCCCGATCAACGCCTCGTCGAGGAGGTGAAGACGACCCGGGTCGACGCCACGGAACTGCACGCCCATGCCGGCGGTGAGAACCTGGCGCAACTGCGGCTCTACGGGGCCATGCTGATGCTGGCGGACGAATCCCTCGACGACGTGCGCCTGCGACTCGTCTACCTGCATCCGGCGCGGGCCGACGAGACCGCGTTCGAGGAAACCGCGGAACGCGAGGCGTTGATCGGCTACTTCGAGACCACCTGCGCGATCTTTGCCGCCTGGATCACGACCGTCGGTGAACGCGTCGCCGCGCGCGACCGCCAACTCGCCGCCCTGGACTTTCCCTACGGGGACTTCCGCACCGACCAGCGGCGCGTCGCCAAGCACCTCTACCGGGCGTTCCGCGATGGCGAGCACTGGCTGGTGGAGGCGCCCACCGGCTCCGGCAAGACCATGGCGGGACTGTTCGCCGCGCTGAAGGCCATGGGCGCCGGCGCCCTGGACCGGCTCGCCTTCCTGACCTCGCGGACCACCGGTCAACAGGCCGTCGAGGAGGCCCTCGCCGACGTCGTCGAGAAGCTGGATGGAGAACCTGCGCTGTCGGCGGTGACCGTCACCGCCAAGGACCGCATCTGCTTCAACCCGGACGGGCCCTGCGACCCCGAGAACTGCGAGTACGCGAGGGGCTACTACGACCGCATGCCGGCCGCCCGCCGACAGCTGCTGGGCGGCGGCTTGTTGCGTCGCGCGGACGTCGAGGCCGGGGCGCGCGAACACCGGGTCTGCCCGTTCGAGTTGTCGGTGGACGTCATGGCCTGGTCGGACGTGGTCGTGGGCGACTACAACTACGTCTTCGACCCCATCGTCCGCTTAGGAAGGGTGGAGAACCCCCCGTTTTCGCGTGTCGGCTTGATCGTGGACGAGGCGCACCAGCTCGGCGACCGAGTCCGCGACATGCTGGGAGCGTCACTGTCGAGATTCTCCGTGAAGTCGGCACTGGCGGAGCCCGGATTGCCGGACCCGCTTGTCCGGCGCCTGCGCTCCATCGACCGCGCGTTGACGGCACTCGGCGGTGCCGAGTCCGACGAGGCCCCCGAGGAGCGCGAGATTCCACGGCCTGCGGCCCTGTTGCGGGCCATCGATCGACTGGCGGCGGCGCTGACGGAACTGCCCCTCGATGCCCAGCGGTTTCCGGCGGGCATGGCGGCGGTCTTCGAGGCGGGTCGGTTCGGCCATCTCTCGGAGATCGCCCGCGAGGGCACCGTTCACTACACCGCGTCGGGCGCGGGCCGCGACGCGACGGTCCAGCTACTGTGCACGGTTCCCGGCGACCACATCCGCGAGTCCATGGCGCGGTTCCACGGCAGCGCGCGGGTGTCCGGATCTCTCACCCCGGCAGGGGTCTTCCAGCGGATCCACGGGGCGGCGGAAGCGGACAACGTGGTCGTCTCGCCCGGTTGCTTCCCCGCAGAGAATCTGAGCGTCTACCTGGTCACGGACATCGCCACCTACTACCGGGACCGCGAACGCACGTTGCCGCAGGTCGCCAAGTTGATCGGCGGCGTCTGTTCCCAGACCGGCGGCAACTACCTCGTGGCGATGCCGTCGTTCGAATATGCCGAGGCGGTGGCCGGTGCGGTGGAAGGCGTCGCCGATTGCCGCTGCCAACGGCCCGGCATGAGCCTCGCCGAGCGCGATGAGTTCATCGCCTGGTTGTCGGAGCGGGGCACCGGGCGCACGGGGATCGTGGTCATGGGCGGGGTGTTCGCCGAATCCGTGGACTTCGACGGTGGTGCGCTGGACGGGGTGATCGTCGTCGGCGCGGGATTGCCGCCGCGCTCGCTGGAACGCGATCTCGTGGCGGCCGACAACGTCCAACTCGGCATCAGTGACGACGGCGACGGGATCGCGTATCGGCAGCCGGCCATGACCCGCGTGGTGCAGGCCGTCGGACGCGTGGTCCGATCGGCCGAGGACCGGGGTGTGGCGGTGCTCGTCGATCCCCGTTTCACGCGCCCGGCCTACCGTGCCTTCCTGCCGGCCCGATGGCGAATACGCACACTCGGTTCGAGGCAGGTGGCGGCTCAATCGGGCCGGTTCTGGTTCGGCGACGAGCACGCGCCGGACCGACAAAAGGCCATTCCCCGGCTCTTGTGATATGGTCGCCCGGTCATAGGGGGACGAGACGCATGCATTTGATCCGAACCACAACCTGCCTGCTGGCCGGAGCGC
>JAGWBN010000221.1:538-6025 GCA_021295875.1 Pseudomonadales bacterium | reverse complement strand
ACGGCCTGCAGGCGCTCCAGGCTGCCTCCATCGCCGCCGCGTTGCCGGTCTGCGCGATCCTGCTGGCGATGACCTTCGGGGTGATCAAGTCGCTGGAGGACTCCTCGGCGGTGCCGGCCGAGCCCCCATAGCGCCTACATCTCGACGGCCAGGAGTTTGAGGAAGTCCTTCTTCTGTTCCTCGGTCATGTCCTCGAAGATCGGCACGAGCATCTCCGTGACCGGCAAATCCACGAACTCCGGCGACTGGGTCTGCATGGCAGCGGCAATGTTGTGTAGTCCATTGCCTTCCTCGGAGCCAGCCATCAGCGGAACGCTGACGGTGTCGGGCCAGTACATCTCCGACGGCTGCTTCTCCCCATAGGGGTTCTTCCGACCGACGTATTTCTCGACCGCCGCCAGCAGCGCGCGTTGCCCCTCGCCGCGTTTCCGCCCGCCCTCGCGGCCGTAGAAGGCCCCGGACTGGTTGCAGATGGCGGCCCATCGGGCGCGGATGTGGAAACCGCGTATGGCCAGCGCCTCCTCCGGTTCACCATCGCCGCCGGTGATCTCGCCATCCTTGACCATGATGTAGTAGCCGGCCTTTTCCCGCCCGCCCTGCATGAGTCGGGCGGGAGGATGCGTATAGCACTCGGTGAACGCCCACTCGAAATCCGCCGGCAGGTCCGCGGCCTTGAGAATCTTGACCGCCGCGGCCGCGCAGGCCTCGCCCCACGCCTTCGACCCGAACTCCCCTTCCTTCTTCAAGGTCGACATATCAATCACGTATGGCATTTCTTCCTCGTACATTGCGGCATCCGAATCGGCCAACGTAGCACACTCCCGAGAGGGGGCATGACAAAGCCCTGGCGCAGGTGTTGGTCGCGGCCTGCGTCGAGCGTAGATGCCTCGTGCCGCAGTTGAACGTCGATATACTTGCAACCGCGCATCCCGTCGTAACCGCCAGCATGCATCCCATCCACCGACGCTACCACGCCGAAGACCTCGTCAGGTTGCGCCGCGCCGGCGAGCGCTGGCGGCAGGTGGCGTCGCAGCGCAGGGGGCGGGTGGATCCGAATCCGCACCAGATCGACGCGGTGATGTTCGCCCTCAAGCGGATGCCGCAGGGGGGTTGCATCCTTGCCGACGAGGTGGGCCTTGGCAAGACCATAGAAGCCGGCCTGGTCATCGCGCAACTGCTCGCGGAGGGTGCCGAGCGCGTGCTTGTCGTGCTGCCGCACCCGTTGCTCGGCCAATGGCAGAACGAACTGTTCACGCTGTTCGGCATCGAGGCGGTCGAGGTCGCCTCGGCATCCGTCGATCTCGCAGGCGTCTTTCTCGTCGGACGCGAGCACGCCGGAAGCGACCGCGGTTTCGAACGGCTACGCAACGCGCCGCCATTCGATCTGTGCCTGATCGACGAAGCCCACGAAGTGTTTGCGGGCATCCACCGGCGCTTCGACAAGGACGGGCTCTACGACCCGGAGAGTCCCCATGCCCGGACGGCGCACCGGGTGCGCGAGATCATCGGCGCCTCGCCGGTGCTGCTGCTGACGGCGACGCCGATCCAGAACTCGCTCAGCGAACTGTGGGGCCTCGTGCAGTACGTCGACCCGAGCGGCACGCTGCTAGGCGACAAGCCGACGTTCGAGAAGGTCTTCTGCGCCCGGGACGGTCGCACCGTCGTCGTGGAACAGGCGGAGGAACTTAAACGGCGCCTCAACACCGTCGTGCAACGCACCTTGCGCCGCCAGGCGCAGGAGTTCCTCGACAAGCCGTTCGTCGGACGACGGGCGCAGCTTTTCGAGTACACCATGAGCGCGGCGGAACGGGCGCTCTACGACGACGTCACCGACTACCTGCTTCGGCCCCGGCTCTACGCGTTCCAAGGACGCTCCCGTCAGTTGCTGCTGCTCGGTTTCCACCGTCGCATGGCGTCGTCCACCGCCGCGCTCGCGGCGAGTCTCGAACGCGTCGCCGGACGGTTGCGCGACATGCTCGACGGCGAACCAACGGATGACGATGCCCTCGTCCACGAGGGCGCGTACGCCCTCCACGAGGGCGCGTTTGCCCGCGATCTCGAGGAGGAGAACGAACCCGTGCCCGGCGCGACGCCCGATACGCCGGATACGGACGACGACCCCGACCCCGAAGCCGTGCGCGACGAACTCGCGTCGGTGGAGGACTTCATCGCACGCGCCCATGCCCTGCCCCACGACAGCAAGGCCGCAAGCCTCGTCAAGGCCGTCAGGCTCGTGCTCGACCGACCGACCGACCGGCGCCGCATGGTGATCTTCACCGAGTCGCTCACCACGCAGGACTACCTCCGGGAACTCCTGCTCGATCAGACCGAACTCGGCGACGAAGACATCACGCTGTTCCGCGGCACCAACGATTCCCCCCGCGCCACGCAGGCGCTCGCCCGCTGGCGCGAGGAAGTGGGCGCGACGCTCCCTCCGGATCGCCGGCCGAGCCCGGGCGTGGCCGCTCGCCTGGCGCTGGTGCACGAGTTCGAGTCCCGCTCCACCGTGATGATTGCCTCCGAGGCCGGGGCCAAGGGCCTCAATCTACAGTTCCCTGCCCTGGAACCCCCAGCGCATCGAGCAGCGCATCGGCCGCTGCCATCGCTACGGGCAGAAGCGCGACGTCACGGTCGTCAACTTTCTCGCCACCGACAACGAGGCGCAGCGCCTCACCTTCGAGATACTGAGCACGAAGCTCGATCTGTTCGGCAAGGTCTTCGACGCGTCCGACGTGGTGTTGCAGACGCCTCGATCCGACGCCTCGGAAGAACTCGCATCCGCGCTGGGAACGGATTTCGAGAATCAACTGCGCCGCATCTGGGACCGCGCCCGCTCCGTGGGTGAAGTCGAAGAGGAACTACGCCGGCTGCGCGACAGCATGGAGCACCGCCGCGAGGAACTCGAACGGGTGCGCCGGCGCACGGTGGGCTTGATCGAATCCGGCATCGACGACGCGGTGAGGGATGTCTTCCAACGCTTGGAAAGCGACATGCCCAAGGCGCTCGCCACCTTGGACACCGACCTCGAACGGGTCGTCACCGGTTTTCTCGACGGGTCGCACATACCCTGGGGCGGAGGCGAGCGCGACGGTCGCCGCGTGCTGCACATCGGTGCGCATCAGGCTCTGCCCGCGCCGTTCCAGGGCGGCGCGTCCGTGGCGCTGGGGGCATCCCGCACGCTCGACGACGTGGACTCGCTGCATCTCGCCCATCCGCTGGTCCGGGCCGCCGTGGCCGAGGCGCGCACGAACGGCGGCGGCTACCGCGTACGCTTCGAACTCGGCCCCGGCGCACCTGCCGCCCTGCATCAGCACCGCAGCAGCCGCGGGCGCCTGGCGCTGACCCGTCTTGAGTATCGCGGTTTCGAGCGCGAAGACCGGCTGCGCGCCACCGCGGTGTTCGAAGATGCCCAGGTGCTGCGGCCAGCCGAGGCGGCATTGGAACTGCTGCGTCAGCCCTGCACGGACATCCCGCCCTTCGACACGCCCTTGGCGGTGACCGAGGCCCATCTCGACGAGGTGGTCGACGAGGAGATGTTCTTCGAACAGGGCAGCGTCGCAGACACCGAGCAGGCCAACTTCGAGACCGCGATGGCGCAGCTCGACCGGTATCTCGCCGACCGCGCCCTGGTGCTGCGCCGCAGCCGAGAGCGTCAACGCACGCGGTTGAAGAACGCCGAACAGGCCCGGAGCCGTGCGAACGGCGCGGAGCAGCGCGCCAGGGCCGACCATCAGTTGCGCGAGATCGAACACAGCATCGACCGGCTCGATGCCCAACTCGACGCCCTGGCCAAGCGCGACGACGACGCCTACGACCGCGCCAAGGTGCGCGCCTACGAACGCCGCTATCATGCACCGCGGGCCGAGCGGCTGCTGACGGCGGAGTTCGTGATCGCATGAACGGCGGGCCGGACGGGTGCAGGGCGGCGTGGAACACAATCCCGTGGACAGCGACGTGGCGCTGAAGCTCTTACACACCGCCGACTGGCATCTCGGGCGCCGCTTTCCGGCCTTCGGGCGGGACCAGGAAGTGCTTCTCACCCGCGCCCGACTGGAGGTTCTCGGCCGAATACTGAACGTGGCGGCAAGCCGCAACGTGGACGCCGTGCTCTGCGCCGGCGACCTGTTCGATCAGCCGTCGCCACCGGAGGAATGGTGGCGCGGCGCGCTCCGTGAGTTCGCGCGGCGCGATTGGCGGCGGCCGGTCGTACTGCTCCCCGGAAACCACGACCCGTACACGGCGACGTCGGTGTATCACCCGAGCCACCCCTTCCGCGCCGGCCTGCCGGATTTCGTCCACGTCGTGGACCGTCCCGGTTGGCAACTGCCGATCGGCGACAACGCCGTGGTGCTGGCCAATCACTGCACGTCGCACGCAGGGCAAAGCAACCTGGCCGAGAAGTTGCCACTGCGGGAACCCGGGGACGAGCGCATCCGGATCGGCCTGATCCACGGCCAGACCTTCGACATCGAAGGCCATCAGACGAATTTCCCCATCGCGAGCGGTAGCGCCGAAGCGCAAGGTCTCGACTACCTGGCCATCGGCGACACCCACGCGTTCCGAGAGGTGGAGCCCGACGCGCCCGCCCCCACCGTCTACCCCGGCGCACCCGAGGCCACCAACTTCGGCGAGCGCGACACCGGCAAGGTCGCCCTGGTCTTCTTCCCGCTCGATCGTCGTCGCCGGGCCCGGGTGGAGTCCGAGCAGGTCGGCACCTGGACCTGGCGGGAAGTTCGATGCGACTCGCTGGTGGAACTCAAGGCGCTGCGCGCCGAGCCGGACCTGCAGCACACTGTCGTGCGCCTGACGCTGGACATGGCATTGCCGATGGCCGATTACGACGAGGCGGAGCGCATCCTCGAAGAACTCGGGGGGTCGGAAGCGACAACGCCTCCGCCGGGAGCGCTTTCGCCTGGCGGCGGATGCGGAGGTCAAACTCGACGACTCGCTGCCGGAAGTACTGCGGGTGACCGCGGAGCGATTGCGGCTTCGCGCCAAGACGGAACCGGAGACCGCTGGCCGAGCGCTGCACCATCTCTATCGGCTGTCGCGCAAGCTCGCCGACTGACGCCATGTGGATTCGCCGCCTGGAAGTGACCCACTGCGCCGGCATCGCCGCCGCCAGCGTCGACCTCGAACCCGGCCTCAACGTCCTGTACGGACCGAACGAACTGGGCAAGTCCACCCTGGCTGCCGCCATTCGCGCCGCGCTGCTGCTGCAATCGCAATCCACGGCGGCCGAACCCTTAAGCGACTGGCACACCGACGCGCTGCCGGAAGTGACCCTGACGTTCGAGCAGGAACGAGGACACAACTGGCGCATCCGCAAGCGTTTCGGCGGCAGCGGCGGGTACGCCTATCTCGACTTCTCGCGCGATGGACGGGACTTCACCCAGGACAGCAGAGGACGGGAGGTGGACGGTGCCCTGCAAGCCCTGCTGCGCTGGGGCATCGAAGCCCCGGGCGGACGCCGCGGCAGGCGCGGCA
>JAGWBN010000221.1:0-486 GCA_021295875.1 Pseudomonadales bacterium | reverse complement strand
GCCAGTCTGGCCGAGGACGCCGACGACTCCGGCAAGCAACGCCTCACCGAAGCGCTGCAGGCACTTGCCGAGGACCCGCGTTTCAAGCGCGTGCTGAACGCCGTGCAGGAGAAGGTGGACGAAGCGTTCACCCCCACCACCGGGCGTAGGAAAACCGGGCGCGTTTCGCCCTGGACGCAACTGCGCGAGGACCGCGACAACGCCGCGAGGCGGAAACGGGAGGTCGACGCGCAGTTGGACGAAAGCCGTGCGGCACAAGAGAAGATCTCGGACCTCGACCAGGCGCTGGCCAACGCCCGCGACGAAGCCGAGGAGGCGCGCAGGTTGCTCGCTTTGCGTCGGGACCGCGAACAGGCCGCCCAAGCCCTCCGCGATGCCGAGAACGAATGGGAACGGGTGGCGGCGGTATTCAGACGCGTAGGCGACAACCAGACCGCCATCGCCACGGCGACCGAGGAAGTGCGCCGCCTCGAAGAGGAACGCGAC
>JAGWBN010000220.1 GCA_021295875.1 Pseudomonadales bacterium | reverse complement strand
ACCGCGCTCTCGGCCGTCCGCGGATGCGGCGAACTAGCCGCCCTGCACCGAGGGATCGAGAAGGAGAGCCTTCGGGTCACCCCCACGGGCGCACTCGCCAAGACTCGACACCCGTCGGAGCTCGGCTCGGCGCTGACCCATCCGCACATCACCATGGACTTCAGCGAGGCCCAGCTGGAGCTAATCACCGGCGTCCACCCGAGCGCGGATGCCGCGTTGGCCGAACTCGCCGACGTGCACCGGTTCGTGTACGCCAACGTCGACGAAGAACTGCTCTGGGCATCGAGCATGCCGTGCATCCTAGGGCCGGACGAGGACATTCCCATCGCCCGCTTCGGCTCGTCCAACGCCGGTCGCTCCAAGACCGTCTATCGGCTGGGGCTGAGCCATCGCTACGGTCGCCTGATGCAGACCATCAGCGGCATCCACTACAACTTCTCGCTGCCCGAGGCCCTCTGGCCCGCCGTGGCCGCGGCGCGCGGCGAGACCCCGGAACAGGAGTTCGTCACCCGGGCCTACTTCGGATTGATCCGCAACTTCCGCCGCTACTCGTGGCTGCTGATCTACCTGTTCGGCGCTTCTCCCGCAGTTTGCAGGTCCTTCCTTCGCGGCGCGGCAAGCGGTCTCGAACAATTCGACGAGGGGACGATGTATCTTCCCCATGCGACCTCCCTGCGCATGGGCCGGCTCGGCTACCAGAGCGAGGCGCAGTCGTCGCTGCACATCTCCTACAACAGCCTGGCGCAGTACGCGGCCACCATGCGCGACGCGCTGACCACGCCCTACCCCGCCTACGAGTCCGTCGGCGTCAAGGTGGGCACCGCCTACCGCCAGTTGTCCACCACGCTGCTGCAGATCGAAAACGAGTTCTACGGTTCCATCCGGCCGAAGCGGCGCACGGTGTCCGGCGAACGGCCCCTGGAGGCGCTGCACGGGCGCGGCGTCGAATACGTCGAAGTGCGTTGCGTGGACCTCAACCCGTTCCTGAGCCTCGGCATCGATGCGGATGCCTGTCGCTTCCTCGACGTCTTCCTCCTGCTTTGCCTACTGAAGGACAGCCCGCTGGACAGCCCGCCGGAGTCCGAGGACATGGTCGCCAACCAACTCGCCGTGGTTGAACGCGGCCGGGAACCCGGTCTCAAGCTGATTCGCCAGGGCAAATCCGTCGCGCTTGGCGCCTGGGCTGGCGAACTGCTCTCCCAATGCGCCGACGTGGCTGACGAAATCGATGCCGTCCAGCATGGCGGGGAACACATCGCGTCCGTCAAGCTGCAGCGGCGCAAGGTCGACGAGCCGGAACTGACGCCGTCGGCACGAATACTCACCGCCCTGCAGCAGCAGCGCATCCCGTTCTTCCGCTTCGCCATGAACCAGTCCGCGGCCCATCGCGGCTTCTTCGAGGAACATCCGTTGAATCCGCCGCGCTACGCGGAGTTCATCGCCATGAGCGACCAGTCCATCGCCGACCAGGCGCTGATGGAGGACGCCGACCGCATGGCGTTCGACGAGTACCTGGAAAGCTTCCTGAAACTCGACGTGCCGTGAACTTTCTCGCCCACTGCCTGCTTGCCGACGGCACCGACGGTGAGCCCGGTGGAGACGCTTCCCAATGGCAGGCCGGCTTCCTCGCCGGCGGCATCCTCGGCGACTTCGTCAAGGGCCGGATCCCCGACACGCTGCCCACCGAGCTGCGCGCCGGCATCCGCCTGCACCGCCGCGTCGACTCCCATTCCAACCGGCTGCCGGAGATGAAGGCCAGTGTCCGGCGCTTCGCCCCGGCGTTGCGGCGCGTGGCGCCGGTGCTACTGGACATCGTCGCCGACCACTGCCTCGCACGCGCCTGGCCACGCTTCGCCAGCGAACCCATCACCGCGTTCAGCGCCCGGGTCTACGCGGGCATCGGCCGATTCGACGCCGTCGTTCCCGATCGGGGCAGGCGCTTCGTCGAGCGGATGGTCGACCACGACCTGCTCGCCCGCTACGCGGATCCCCTGGTGGTCCACCGCGCCATGGAACACGTCCTCGATCGTCTGCGCATGCCCCATCTCGGCGAGGCCCTGGTCGGTGTGCTGGACGACGGCCTCGGCGTGCTCGCCGAGGATTTCGACGTCTACTTCCCGCTGCTGCAGGCGTTCGCCGGAGACGAGCGTACCGCCGCCGTCAACTGGGCGACCGGTCCTACTCGATGATCTTGATGTAGTCCCCGGCGCGCGGTTCGCCGTTGGGATACGCCGAGTTCAACACGCGCAGGAGTTGCTCGGCGTTGTCGGTCAACGCGCTCTCGCGGGCCAGTTCCGCGTAGGTCTGTCCGGGCTCGGCGACGACGACCTTGATGCGTCGGCTGTTGGCCACCTTCAGATCGTCCGAGGTCATGATCCGCAATCCACCCATGGTCGCCCGCAGTGCGTCGCGGAGTTTCTCCGGATCGCCCTTAGGCCCGCACTCGCCCTTGAACAGGTAAACGACGTTGCGGCCGTAGAGCAGTCCGACCAACTGCAACTGCACGTTGGAGTCGCTGGTGTCGACGTCGCCGATGAACGCGGGCGCGTCGTTGATCTCCAGCTCCTCCCCGCTGGTCACATCGTCTCGCTTGAGCACGTCCGTGACGTACTCTTTCGGCGACTTCCGCTT
>JAGWBN010000219.1 GCA_021295875.1 Pseudomonadales bacterium | reverse complement strand
TGGAGGCCGCCTACCGCCGCAGCGACCTGTTCGATCGCCGCAGGACGCTCATGCAGCAATGGGCCGACTATCTCGCCGCCACCGGCTGAGCGCCCAGACGCGGCTACTCCACCCGTCGCACGATTGCGGCGCTTGTTCACAGCGTATCCACCGAGATCTTCATGGAAATCGCGCCCCACAGTGCCCTGGTTCTCGAAAACGCGGCCCAAGTATCGAACGAGGCAACTGTGGCGACCGTCGCATCACTCCAGATCGCCCGCCAGGGCCACCAGATCGCCGCCAGCCATCCCGTCGGCCCTCGACGGAGCCTTACCCCTCGACGAGGCCAAAAAACGCTGCTGACCATCGCCGCGATCGGCCGGGTGGCCCGCAAGGCGGGCATCGACGCCGTGCATCACGGATTCCGGTCCTCGTTCCGGGACTGGGCCGCCGAGCGCACCGAGACGCCGCACGCGGTCATGGAGGGGGCCCTTGCGCACACCGTGCGCAACGCCACCGAACGCGCGTACGCGCGCTCGCATCTGTTTGAACGCCGCCGGGCGCTCATGCAACAACGGAGCGACTACCTTGGAACGGGAGACGCCCCACGCGCGGACCTGCGGAATCCGGGAAACGGGCCGCCGGTGACCGGCCCGGGTCGCTCGCTTTGGCGAAGAGCCTGCGGAGACGACGGTCGGGCCCTCCCCAGAGGGGACGGCCGTTCCGCGTTACAAGAGCGTTGCGTTGACCACGTAGGCCGCCACGAGGGCGCCCACGACCAGACCGGCCAGTTTGATGGCGCGCCACCAGTCCTGGTCGACCTTGAGCCCGCTCGGCAGTACTTCATGTCGTTTCAACATGGTTTCCTCCTATAGCCAGCCCAGACCTTCGGCGACCTTCAAGGTTCCGATCCCGGCCGCGAACGCGGCCAGTACCAACTTCGCGTCGTCCGTCACGGTGCCGTGCCGCTGCCTTCGGGCTTCGGCGTCCAGCTTCTTCGCTTCGGCTTCCAGCTTCATCGTCTCGGGCGCGAGTTTCCTCGCTTCCGCCTCCAGCTTAGCCGCTTCCGCGTTGAGTTTCCTCAACTCCGCGGCCAACCGCTCTTCCTCCGGTGCCATTGGCTTTCTCCTTACAGGATCCCGCCAGAGAACCGGAAGCCCCGCAGAGGATTCGGTCCCCTGCGGGTGTGGACGGTATTCCGCCCGGTACTTCAACGCCGGCTTTCGCCGACACCTGCTTCACGTCGCGCGGGAACGCGACAACGCCGGAACGAGGCCGGCAGCAAAGCGGCTCCAACGTACCATCGACCCCGAGGACTCCGCCAGCAGAAAACTCGACGCAGAAGGCTAAATCCGCTCCCCCCCGCGTCCGTCCGGTTCGTCCGCGCGCTGGGCTCCGGTGGCCAGGGTCAGCCGCGAATCCCGCTCCTGACCTGAACGTCCGCCAGACGGCGCCCGAAGTACCGGACGAAAACCTCGTTCTCCGGCCACGCGTCCGGCTCCTTCCAGAACGCCCCGAGGCGACCCACCAGGGCCGCGATCCAGTCTGCGGCCTGCACCGTCTGGTAGCGGTGGCTCTCCAGGTGGAAGGGCGGCTCGACCAGCTGGCGCCGCGCGCCGCCACCGTACATGTCGCGCCCCACCGCGGTCAGCAGTTCCGCGCGGCGGGGATGTTCGTCGAGCGCCCAGCAGGAAGCGCGCCGGCCAGATGGACCTCTCGGGCGGCCGCACCCACCGTATGTGCCGCCCACCGACGACGAAAATCACCCGGTGCTTCCCGGGTCTGGTTATTCGTTACGACGAGTCGTCGTTCGTGCGACAACGCTGCTATCGTCGGCGCGGACTTCGACCGCGTCGAGGCGGCATTCGATTAGGAGGTCGGAAAGCAAGTTGCGACTGCACCCGACGTAGGTCCGGTCAAGGTCGATGTCGGTCGCGACGAACCAGGATCTGTCGTCCGGCCAAACCAAGTTGGCTCCTACGTCCAGGCCCAAGAAGAACCCGCGGTCCATGACATCAAGGCAACCCTTGAAGAGATCCCACTCCCTAAATCCGGTGTCGACATAGATGGTCTTCGGAACGTCGGGCTGGTAGGTCAGGCCCCACCCGCGCCACACCCCGAACCAGCAACTCGTCCCGGAGGGCGTATGCCTTAAGAGGATCGGTTTGAGGGGAACCGCCACACGACGAGGGAGCCAGCCATCTTCGCCCGGATGGGAGAGGCGGGCGTAGCGCTCGAACCGCAGGGGAACATGCGACCCGACGGTGAAGGTCTTGAACGGCACCAAGCCGTCCAAGACCCACTTTGCGGCCCTGCGGTTTGTGCAGGGCTCTAACAAGAAACGGTCCCCCGCCCCGCGACGTACGTGCGAGACCGGATCATGCTTGCAGCGCGCCCGCGGTCCGTTCGGCGGTCCGGCTCCGCCGGACTTGCGCAAGCTCGTAGCTCGCCTGCATCCGCATCCAGTGATCGGCGGTGCCCCAGCCGATCTCCTCCAGCGCCAGCGCCATGTTCGCCGACACGCCGGTCCTGCCGTTCAGGAGCCGCGACAGGGTTCCGCGCTCGCAGCCGAGATGCGCCTTCCAGCCCACGTCGTCCATGCTCTCGCGGATCAGTTCGCCCAGGTGCGGCGGGTTCAGCATCGGGCCGACGCGCTCGCCTGCAATGTCGTTCATGGTCTGCACTCCCCTTTGGTCAGTGGTAGTCGATCAGGTCCACATCCACGGCCTCGCCGTCCTCGAAGCGGACACCACGCGCCAGTTGCCGGAGACGCGAACGCTCCACTGACCCGCGCGGTCGCCCTTTAGGGAAGGTCTGATTAAGTCCATCGTGGCATAATCCGAAAGTCACCGAAGGAACGGTCGGAAGCCACATGGAACAGGCGACGTTCTCGGAACTCGAGCACGATTCGAAGAAGCGCCGTACGCGGCGCGAACTTTTTCTGGAGAAGATGGACGGGCTGGTTCCGTGGGAGGCGCTGGAAGCGCTGATCGAGCCGTTCTATCCGAAGCCGGGCCGCGGCCGGCGCCCGTATCCGCTGCGGACGATGCTGCGCGTGCACTGCGTGCAGCTGTGGTACGACGTGTCCGACCCGGGGATGGAGGACCTGCTCTACGAGGTGGAGTCGGTGCGGCGGTTCGCCGGGCTGCGGCTGTCGGGCCCGCTGCCGGACGAGACGACGATCCTGAAGTTCCGGCACCTGCTGGAGCGGCACGGACTGGGCGGGGGGTTGTTCGAGGCGATCAACGCGCACCTCGCGGACGAGGGGCACAGCCTGCGGCGTGGGACGATCGTGGACGCGAGCATCGTCGACGCGCCGACTTCGACGAAGAACGCGAAGCGGGAGCGGGATCCGGAGATGCACCAGACGAAGAAGGGCAACCAGTGGTACTTCGGGATGAAGGCGCACATCGGGGTGGACGCGGAGTCGGGTCTGGCGCACAGCCTGGCGACGACGCCGGCGAACGAGTCGGACGTGGCGACGGCGCACGAGGTGCTGCACGGGGCCGAGGAGGTGGTCCACGGCGACGCGGGCTACCAGGGCGTCGGCAAGCGGGAGGAGAACCGGGACGCGGAGGTGGACTGGCGGACGGCGATGAAGCCGGGGAAGCGCAGGCTGCTCGACAAGGACGGCCCGGAGGAGGCGGCGGAGAAGCGCAAGGCGTCGGTGCGGGCGAAGGTGGAGCACCCGTTCCTTTACGTGAAGCGGCACTTCGGGTACTCGAAGGTGCGCTACCGGGGGCTGGCGAAGAACACGCAGCGGATCGCGCTGCTGCTCGGCTTCGCGAACCTGCTAGGCGTGCAGATGCGCGCATCCTCCGGCGCGGGTCCCGCGCGCGGACCCGAACGGACCTGGCGCCTCGCCTGGCGAGGCACGTCCGCGCTCCTCGCCGCGATCATGGCCGCGACGGCCGGCCCTTCGGCGGCGGGTGCCGAGGGATGGCCCCACTACGGCGGATCCCTCGGGGGCGACCGCCAGGCCGTACCTTCGTCGATCACGCTCGCGAACGTCGGGGATCTTTCGGTCGCCTGGACCTACCGGAC
>JAGWBN010000218.1 GCA_021295875.1 Pseudomonadales bacterium | reverse complement strand
CGCTCGGTCCTCTCCGGATATCCTCGACGTAGGCTGGTGGATAGACGTGGTTGTGAAAGTCTACGATGGGCATGGGGTGATCCCTTCGGTCCGCGCACTCAAGATCCGGCGCCGTACAGCGCGTTGAATAGCAGCTTGAAGGTGCCGTGGGTCTGGTTGCGGAAGTTTACCTGGAAACCGTAGAGCACGATTCGTCCCTCGCCGTGACGCACGCTGATCATGGCGGGCTTGCCGGCGATGTGCTCCTCGCCGATAAGCCACCCGCTCTCGAGCACGTCTTTTTCGGGATAGGCGGCGATCACTTCGTACAGGTCGTTGTAGTGTGACGGGTTGATCGAATATACGGGGCTGGTGCGGTGCATGGCCAGGGCCTGGTCCGGCATGCCATTGTCAACGCGGATCCGCAGCATGGAACCGGGACAGAAGAATGCGCTTTCGGGCAGGCCGGCGGATACGTCCGTGATATGCAGGCCGAACTTCTCGATGGGAAGCCGGCACGCGCGGCCGACGGCCACGAGCGTCCCGCCGTTTTCCACGAGTTCCCCGATGGCTTCGATTTCCGGATCGCCCAGGGCGCTCCGGTACGCTTCGGGCTGGGACATGGACTTCAGGCGATTTTCGATCTCCTGTTCCGTGCCGGCCATCATGTCCATCGTGTCGTCGGGCAGGATGAACACGTCGCAGAGGTCTCGAAGCCCGTCCCGGATATCGGCGTCCCGCACGCAGCGGTAGGGGAACCCCGCTTGCTCCAGCGTCATGCGGGTCCATCCCTCGGGCATGTTGCCGCCCCAGTACCGCTGATACATGGCTATGCGCGGCTTCGAGAGCGGTTCGCCTTCCACCTGCTCCTCGAGTCGATAGCCGCTTGCGCCGGTATCGCGAATGATCTGCTCGGCCTGTTCCCGATCACCCTCCCTGACGACAAAAGCGCCGGCCGGCAGATCACGGGCGCCTACGGAAAGGGGTCCCGCGGTCCGGCCGATTTCTGCGCCTGTCTCCAGCAGTTCGTTGACCGCGGAGAAAGCGGCGTTATGCCGGGGATCGACGGCCATGCCGTGCTCCCCGTCGCCGGTTACCGCTCCAGCCACCGGCACGGACTCGATCACCGGATCAAGGTTCAGCGAACCGGTGTCCAGGGCGGCGTGCGGCACCTCCGAGGGCTCCGCCACGACGCCCATCATCTCCGCCAGCGTGTCCGTCGTCGTATCGAAGATCCGCGTGGGCGAGCCATCGGCCTTTCTTGCCCAGGCGTCGTCGGGCCAGATGGTCCGTTCCAGCAGCGTCTTGACCACGCCCCGTTTGGGCTGCGCGTTGGAAATGAACCAGGTGCCCGCGGGATATACCCGGGTCCCCACCGTGGCGCGGGTCCGGGTCCGCTGCACGTCGATCCCCTGTCGCACCAGGGCGTTTACCAGGCCGGCCGCGACGGGAGCGTCGTGTTGATCGGGACGTATGAAGAATCCCGCCGAATCGTCCTCCTGGCCCCTGCCGGTCTGGTGCAGGGCCTTCTGCGCGGCGTTCCGCAGCACGGTTTCCCGGCACCGCGCCGCGATGTCCATGAGACCGATGGCCGCCACGCGCTGCTGGTCCACCATGTCGCGCAACCGCCACCATCCCCCAGGCCACGGGTTTGGAAAGTTCGTCTGCGGCTTGTAGTGGGGCAGCGTGTGGAGCGTGTTGCCGTCCTCCCCCCTGAGCTGATGGGGATGGACGTACAGGGGGCTGGCCAGTTTCGCCTGGGCCGTTTCGGTCAGCAGACTCGCTATGTTGTGGTAGTTGCCGAGCCAGTGGAAGCCCATGTGGTACCATGCCGGGAACATGGCGCCGCTGATCACGCCCTGTTTGCCCGCTTCCTCCAGCTTGTAGACCATATGCGCCCCGTACCAGTTGATCTCGCGCCAGATGAGCGGATCGGCGTGGGGATGGATGGGTTCGCAGTATGGGCAGACGAACAGCCGGGGCTGGTATCCGCCCATTTCGTGGTGGTCCTGGAAGACGTGGGGATGCCAGTCCTTGAACATGATTTTGGCCATGTACCGGGACTCCACAAGGTTCAACATGAAGGCGTCCCGGTTGTTGTCGTGTCCGCAGTATTTGTGATACAGCCACGGAAGATCGCAGCCCTCGTATTCCGTGCCCAGGTGCTCGTTGTACCAGTCCGACACCATGATCTGGCCATCGGGATTGAAGCACGGAACCATCAGGAAGATGACGTTGTCCAGGATGTTCTTCGTGGTCTCGTCGTCGCCCGTGACCAGGTCGTAGGCGAGCTGGGGCGCCATCTGGGTCGCGGCGATTTCGTTGGCGTGGAGGCTCATGGACTGGCAGACGATGACCTTTCCCCTGCCGACAAGGCCGTCGATTTCGTCGTCCGAAAGGCCCCGGGGATCGCAGATCCGCCGGTTGGTCTCACGCAGTTCTTCCAGGTTGGCCAGGTTTTCGGCCGAAGTGATAATGGCCAGCAGGAATGGGTTGTTCTCCGTCGTGGGACCCAGATTGACAACGCGGATGTTCTCGCTCTGCTGGTTCAGCAGGTAGAAGTACTCCGTAATGCGGTCCCAGCGAGCCATTTTGTAGTCGTCGCCGAGCCGGAAGCCGAAGAAAGATTCCGGTCGCTCAACGCGGTCGGTCATGAAACGCTCCTGTCTGGGGATGGCCTGCGGGTTTTCTACCTGGTTTTTTTCATCACGCTGGTAATCACGACCTGCGGCGTGAGACGCTGGTTTTCGCGGGGAGACATCTGGATTTTCCGGATCACGTCCATGCCCCGGGTCACGCGGCCGAAAGCGGCGAATCCTTGTCCGTCCGGGTTGCGTTTGCCGCCGAAATCGAGCTCGGGCTGATCGCCTATGCAGAAGAAGAAACCCGAGGTCGCCGTGTCCGGTCCCATGCGGGCCATGGAAATCGCGCCGTCCACGTGCCTGATCCCGGTCGAGGAGGTCCGTTCCAGCGGAATCGGATCGAATCCGCTGTTTGGCGGATAACTGTCATCCCGGAAATCGGGGTTCACGGCGCCCTGTATCACCTCGATCTTCACGTCGT
>JAGWBN010000217.1 GCA_021295875.1 Pseudomonadales bacterium | reverse complement strand
CCCGCCAACGGTGCCCCGTCCTTGACGAACGAGGTGTGCTCGCGCTGCTCCTCGTCGCCGAGGTTGCGCCCGGCGACGAACAGGATCAGATCGGCATCGCCCAACGACGTTGCGTACTCGGCTTCGATATCCAGGTTGCCGTAGCCGTCGGTGGGCGTCTCGTAGCTCGCGAACTCGTCCTGGTCGAAGTAGCGGGAGTACGCGACACGTCCCCAGAATTGGCCCACCGTGAACTCGGTGGCAAGGGAGAGGCGTTTCGGCGGAATCCGGGGCAGGTGGCTCTCGCCCGGATCGTCGATGTCCGTCGTCACCCAATCGTAGCCGGCCACGAGGTCGACGGTCCGATCCGCGGCCGTTAGCACCTCGAAGCGTCCTTCGGCGTCGATGCCGAGGAAGGTCACCTCGGTCTGCGACCACTGGAATATCGGCATTTCGTCGTGCTCGTCGCTCGTCACGC
Source organism: Pseudomonadales bacterium (assembly GCA_021295875.1). GTDB lineage: Bacteria > Pseudomonadota > Gammaproteobacteria > Pseudomonadales > Azotimanducaceae > VXYL01. The sequence continues at coordinate 2,204 of JAGWBN010000217.1, read as the reverse complement.
GCTGGTAGATGAAGTTGTCGAAGGCGTAGCGGTAGCCTTGCAACAACAGTTCGACGCCCTGGCGACGATAGCCGGCCGACGCGGTGAAGTTGAAGGACTCCTCCTCTTCAAGGTCCACGCTGCCAAGCTCGAATCCGCCGATCGCCAAGTGGGTGCCTGCGGTATACAGTTCCTCCGCCTGGGGCGCCCGCATGGAGCGGTCCAAACGCGCCGTGAACTCCCAGTTGTCGTTGGGGATCACCACGCCGACGGACAGGCTCGACGCAAGGTAGTCCTCGCCGTCCCCGCGCAGGGGATCGTGGTCGACGGCCTCCAGTCGCGCGCCGGTCTCGACGTCGAATCCGTCCAATTCGGCCCGCGCGACGCCGAATACGGCCCGGTGGCCGGTCTCCACCGTTTGCGTGTCCTGGCCCTCGCCACCGAACAAGAAGTCCCGGAACCCGAACTGCACCCCGATCGCGGCCTTCCAAGAGCCGCGTTCCTCGGTTTCCAACACCACGCGCGCATCCCAGGCGTCGTTGCCGTAATGGCTCGCGACCTCACCGACAGCCTCGAACTCGCGGTGTTCGTAGTCGCTGACCGCCACGTTGCCTTCCAGCGATTCGAAGCCGGGCAATGGATCGTGCAGGCCGAACTCCGCCATGAACCGGGTCTGCTCCAGGGCAATCCAAGGGCTCGCCTCGTCGCCATGGTCTTCTTCTTCGTCTCCGTGGTCGCCCTCTTCCTCCTCGCCCTCGCCGTGTTCCTCGTGGTCTTCGTCCTCGTCGTCGTGCCCTTCCTCGGCATGGAGGTGATCACCGACGATGCCGTAGGTCCAGTCCCGAACTGCGACGGCCACGCCGAAGTGGCCGCGCTCACCGTGAAAGGCCGTGCCCAACGCGCCGCCCGAATGGTCGCCGAAGCTGTTCTCGAGGACGCCCTCGACGGCTTCGTCCTCGTGGTCTTCCTCGGCCTCCTCCTCTTCGTCGTGGTGCTCCTCTTCTTCCTCGTGGGAGGGACCGACGGCGGCATAGCCGGGAATGGCAAGGTCGTCGTTTTCGCTCGAGTAGCCATCGATGTGCCACGCCCACTGGCCGCTGCCACCATCCAGACGGAAGCCGCCGTATCGGGTATCCGAGCCGGTGTCGCCGCGGATGAGCAGACGGCCCGACAGTGGCTGCTCAGGCACCTCCGCGGGAACCCGGTGGGTGTGGACATCTATCGCACCCCCCATGGCGCCCGAGCCGTAGAGCAGGGTGCCGGAACCCTTGATGACCTCGATCCGGTCGGCGAGGAACGGTTCCACCGCGATGCCGTGGTCCGCACTGGTGGCCGATGCGTCCATGGACGACACGTGGTTCTCCACCACGAGTACCCGGGTTCCGCTCATGCCGTGGATGACCGGCTGCCCCACGGCGGGACCAAAGGATGCGGTATGCACACCCGGGCTCTGCGCGAGGGTTTCGCCGATGGTGAGCCGCGCCGCATGTTCGAGTTCCTCGCCGGAGAGAATCGCCGTCGATTGGGACACTTCTCCGCCGAGTGGATGGCCGTGGACCACGACCTCTTCAATGCCGTGGCTGTGACCCGTAGCCGCGTCGTCCTCCGTGTCGTGCGATTCGGACTCGGACGCCACCGGTGTGGCGGCGATGGCCGCCAGTAGAGGGACGACGAAGACGTGCCCCTTGGTGCGTTTGCAGGTAGTTTTCATCTCTAACCCGTTGCCTGATGGACGTCGACCGTCAGGTCGCCGTCGCGTAACGACAGTCGCTCGACCCGACTTCGGGCCGGCGGATGTGTGGAAGCGTTGCTTCCGACTTCGAGACTAGACGGTAGGGGGTGCGCGGGCGCCCGGACCGTAGAGGCGACCGGCGACAGGGCGCATGTCCACGCCGACGCCAGCAACGACCCGGCTGGCGGGAGTAGAGCCCGACGATTGCAACGAATCGACGTCGGCTTCCAGTCGGTCGAGATGCACGCACACGCAGGGCGGGTCGGACTCGACCGAGTCGTGGTCGTGCCCGACATGCGCGAACTGCAGGACGAGCGCCAATCCGAGGACGGACGTCATCGCGATCCCAGCAAAGCTTGTGTGCGGTCTCACCATCCCGGCGAACCTTAGTTCCCCTGCCCGTGGTCGGCAACCGTTGATCCCAGACTGACGTCCAATCCGCCGATGCGCTCGGTGACCCGAGCAACGGCGTCCGAAACGACTTTCTCGTCCG
>JAGWBN010000216.1 GCA_021295875.1 Pseudomonadales bacterium | reverse complement strand
CCTCCCCGGGCGCGAAGAACTCCAGCGCCTGGCGCGGGTACTCGACGATGAGGTTCTTGAAGTTGTGGTCGTGGCTGACGGCGTCCGCCATGTCCGCGCCCGGCAGTGGTACCGGGCGAATCATCGGCCAGAGGCCCGTTCGGCGATGTAGGCGATGTCTGCAACACGCGTCAGCGATTGCCGATGTGTGTGTGGCAGCTGACCGTCTCGCCGTCTCGAATGTCGACGTCGAGCCGGGTCTCGGTCACCTCGAAGGGTAGGCGCCGTAGTGCTCGCGATAGGTGGTCTGCTGCGTCATTCCCTACTCCTGGTGGACGCCTCGGACCCTCTTCTTCGACCCTCTTTGATCCGATGTGGTTCGTAACGGCCCGAACGCCCCCAGTGCCAACAGCAGTACCACCCAGTAGGCGATGCCGATGGCCAGCCGCACGGGTAGTGGGAAGGCGGGATTCGGCGACACGTAGCCTTCGATCAGCCCGGCGCCGACGAGGAACAGGCAGCAGACGAACATCAGCCTCGCGCCCCGTGTCGCCGCCCGCCGGAATGCCGCAGTGCGGGTGCGGTGCGCGGGGCGGGCGATGGCTTCGCCGAGAGAGAAACCGGCGGCGCCGGCGATGAAGATGATCGACAGCTCGACGAAACCGTGGGCGACGATGAACTCGGCGAGGCGTCCGGCCAGGTCGTGGCGGGCGGTGAAGGCGAACACCGCGCCGATCATGAACCCGTTCATGCCGATGATGTAGATCGTGCCGAGTCCGTAGACGGCGCCTAGGCAGAAGACCGTCAATGAGACCAGGATGTTGTTGGTGAAGATCTCCGCGGACAGCACCGACGACGGCATCACGTTGAGCAGACCGTCGGTCCACAGTTCGCCGCCCTGGACTCTCTCGACCGCCTCCGTGCTTGCGAACAACCCCACGAGGCCGGGATACGTGTCGACCATCCACCAACCCGCTGCGGACGCGATGGCGAAGCCGGCGGCCACGACGACGATGCGGTGCCGCAGTTCATGGGCGATCTCGGGAATCTCGCGTCGGAACAACGTCGTCAGGTCGGCCCTGAGATTGGTCGCCGGGCGGTACAGGCTGCGATGCAGGCGGGCGTAGATGCGCTCCAGGCGCCGGGCCAGGGTGCCGTCGGGAGACAGTCGGCGCGCGAGCGCGAGGTCGCGGGCGACTTCGGGATAGCGGTGCACGGCGCGTAGTGCCGTACGCCCCTCGATGCGCCCGGTGTCCTCGACCTCGGCCAGGTTGGACTCCAGGTCACGCCAGTCGTCGGACCGTTGGGCGACCCATGCCGAGGTGCGCCGGTCGCGCGGGCTGTTCAACGGACCAGTTCCTTCAGGGCGTCGTGCAAGGCGGCATCGCTGCGCGCGGTGTCATCGTCGAGGAGCTTGCGCGCGAGCGTTTGCCGCTTCTCCGGTTCGAGAGACTTCCAGCGACCGAGAAGCTCGTGGGCGAGTTCCGCCCGTTCGAGACCGAGGCGGGCCACCGCTCTCTCGTTGAAACCTTCGGTGTCGGCATTGCTGTCGTCGTAGACCAGGAGCGTTCCCGCGGCGATGTCGCCGATGCGTACGCTTTGGCGGGTGACCAGGACGCAGGTGAGTCCGACGGCGTAGAGCAACAACGAGTCGAGGAGGCGCAGGACGTTGCGGATCGCGAGGGCGGCAATGCCCGGAACCTGGCCGTCGACGGTGACGATGCGCACACCCGCGATTCGTTTGCCGGGGGTTCGACCGGTGGCCACCTCCAGGATGAGGTGATAGAGGGCGTAGATGACGGCTGCCGGCGCGGCGACGACGAACCAGAACGTCGCATCGGGTTGTGAAACGGCGAACTCCTGGTACAGGACCGAGGTACTTGCGGTGTACCAGGCCATGGCGGCGACTGTGCGGATGTGCCAGTCGATCACGAACGCGTAGGAGCGCCCGCCGAGACTGGCGATGCGCAGTTGCAGGTCCACGCCCGTGACGCTCTGCACATGCAGTTCGTCGGTGGCCTGCATCTCAGTCAACCGCCTGTTTCGCGAGCCGTGCCTGCTCGCGCTTCCAGTCGCGCTCGCGGATGGCCGCGCGCTTGTCCTGGCTGCGCTTGCCCTTGCCGAGGGCCACTTCGCATTTGACGTGGCGTCCCTTCCAGTAGAGCGCCGTGGCGACGCAGGACTGACCCTTGGTCTGCACCGCCATGAAGATGCGTGAGATCTCTTCGGCGTGGAGCAATAGCTTGCGTGTGCGGCGAGGATCGGCTTCAACGTGGGTGGACGCGCTCTGCAGGGGCGCGAAATGGGCGCCGAGCAGCCAAGCCTCGCCATCGCGCACGTGCACGTAGCTGTCGGTGAGTTGCGCCTGGTTGGCGCGGATGCTCTTCAACTCCCAACCCACTAGCGCGATTCCCGCCTCGAAACGCTGCCCGAGTTCGTAGTCGAAACGGGCCCGGCGGTTCAATGCGATGGTCGTCGGTCTCGATGCTGCTTTGGCCATCGAAGGAGTATATTGGCATCGGCTCGCGGACGAAGGGGACAATTGTGGCGGACGACGTTTCGAGACACGGCATGTGGTCGAGCCGCTTGCTGTTCGTGCCGGCGGTCGGCCTCGGAAACATCTGGAAGTTCCCCTACATCACCGGCGAGAACGGCGGCGGGGCCTTCGTGCTCGTCTACCTGTTGTGCATCGCCGCCATCGGCATCCCCATCATGATGGCCGAGGTCCTGATCGGCCGCGCGGGCCGGCAGAGTCCCATCAACACGCTCCGGACATTGGTTCGCGACAGCAACGCGAACCCGTCCTGGACGGTCATCGGCTGGATGGGCGTCGCGGCGGGTTTCCTCATCCTGTCCTACTACGCGGTCATCGCCGGCTGGGCGGTGTCCTACACCTTCCGGCTCGGCGGCGGGGTGTTCGACGGGGCGAGCGGAGACCAGTCGGGACAGATCTTCGACAACTTCCTGGCGGACCCCGCCTCGGTGC
>JAGWBN010000027.1 GCA_021295875.1 Pseudomonadales bacterium | reverse complement strand
CCAGTTCAGCACTCCGGCTCAAAAATGGAACCGCGTACCCACCTACCCTGATACGTAGGCTATCTTCCTGAACGCGGTAAGTCGGTTGGCACCGCCGGTCAGACTCCGGACGGCGAGGGAGGAACGCATGGGCGACATCACCGTCTTTTCCGTCGTGCGCGAGTCCGCTTGCTCGGAATGCGGCACCGACATCCCTCGGTGCGGACTGCTGCGCTTGGAGAATGGCGAACCGCTTTGCATGGTGTGTGGCGACTTGGATCACCTCGTCGTGCTGTCGAGCGGCAACGCCGCGTTGACCCGTCGCGCGGGCAAATACTCGACTCTGAAGGCCGTGATCGTTCGTTTCAGCCGTGCACGGAAGCGCTACGAGAGGCAGGGAAAGAGGAGTGCCTGGCCGACGCCGAGGCGCGTGCCCGTGCCCGCGAGCGCGCGGCGTTGCGCCGGGCGGACGAGGACGAGGACCACATCGCGGCATTCGCGGCTCGAATCGGCGAGTTCTATCCAGCGAGCCCAGTCGAGGAACGCCTTCAAATCGCCCGACACACATGCCGACGGGGTTCGGGCCGCGTCGGGCGTTCAGCAGTTGCAAGGCAGCTCGAAGAGTCGGCAATTGATCTGGCCGTGCGGGCTCATGTCCGACACGCACACAGTTCCTACGACGAGTTGCTGGCCCAGGGTTTTGATCGACAGGATGCCCGAGCCGAGGTCGCGGTCGCCGTCGACAATGTCCTCAAGGCATGGTGCCGCACGTCCGCCTAGGACGGTGCAAGCCTGCGTCACAGGACCGCGCGCCCTGACGGGCGTTGTGGTCGCCCGTGCCGGCAGCCGTACGGTCTTTCGCTACAACGATCTTGCTCTACCAGAGCCTGTCCACCGCGTAGGCATCGAAGGTGGAATCCGTCGACACGATGGGTAGGTCGCGCAGCAACGCTTGAGCAATCAGCATCCGGTCGAACGGGTCACGATGTGGACCCGGGAGCCGGCCGGCCCGTTCTGCATCGGTCATGGCGATTGCGAGTTCCTCGAAACCTTGGCGATCGACGTGTCCGGACACGTCCAAGGCGAGGGCGTCGGCCTCGGGCAGCTTGCCGAGTCGGTACTTGGTGGTGATCTCCAAAGCTGACGCGGCGCTGACAAGAATCTCGTTGGTTGCGTCGGCGATCACGGCTCGCGCCGCCTGGGAAAGGCGCCCGCTATCGGCGATCCACCACACGAACGCGTGCGTATCCAACAGGACTTCCATGAAACAACACTCCGTTGTTGCCTGGTAGTCAGCGGCGCTCGATGCCGGGATATTTCGCGCAGCGAAATCTCGGGGCGACCGCGAAGCGGTCGCGTCTCGCACCAATCACTTTCCTTCCCATGCGTCGAGTTCCACATCGGGCAGTGGGTCAAAGAAGCTGTCGGGAATGACCACCTTGCCTTTGAGTACATCCGGCTGGCGTTTTGCCAGTGGCTGACAGCCAACCATCCGCACGACGGGTATGCCACGGCGGGCGATCACGACTTCCTCGCCAGCCTCGACCTGTTTTGGCTTGATGCACGTTGTAGACCGGCATGACGTCTGCGGTGGCCTCGCGAAAGTTAGCTAAGTATATGACTAGATCGTAGCCAGTCAACCATGAGATGGGGCGCGACGGCATTTTCACCCGGGCCGCTGGGAGGTCGCTGGGCACGGTCTTGATACTGTACGAAAACCCAGATAATCTAGCCGACCCCTGTATGGAAAGACAGTCGTCGTCATGTCGAACGTCAACATGCTCGACAAGCTTTGCGCCGGATCGGGGTTGTGGCGGGCGCGTGAGCTTCAGGAGTACGGACCGGGATGCAAAGGCGGGTCGGATGGCATCGGCACCGGCTTCCCGGCCCTGGATGCGGAACTGGTCGATCGCGGCTGGCCGACGGCGGGCCTGACCGAACTGCTCTGCGCCGCTCCCGGCATCGGCGAACTGCGCCTGGTGTCGCCGGCGCTGGCCTCGCTCTGCACGACCGAGGACCGTCTGATCACCTGGGTCGCGCCGCCTTTCGTTCCCTACGCGCCTGGCGGGCATCGATCTCGCCAAGGTGCTGCTGGTCCACCCGGATAGCCACGGCGAGGCCCTCTGGGCGCTCGAGCAGGCCTTGAGAACCGGCGCCTGCAGTGCCGTGCTCGGCTGGCTGTCGGAGTCACGCCTCAAGTTCGCGGAGCTCCGACGCCTGCAATTCGCGGCACGCCAGGGAGGCACCTGGGCCAGCCTGTTCCGGCCGGAGGAAGCGGTCGGCGACCCTTCCGCCGCCGAACTCCGGCTACACCTCCAGCCACGACACGGTGGGTTGCTTGTGGACATCGTCAAACGCCGTGGCGGCTGGCCGGTGCCGGGCATCGAGTTGACTTTCGCCAACCCCGAAGCCGGGTTTGCGGAGCGGGCATGAAGAAAATGCTCTGGCTGGCGGCGTACTTTCCTCTGCTCGGCTTGGAAGGCCACCTGCTCGGATCGCGTTGCCGAGCACCTGCGGTTCTGGTGGCGGACAACCGGGTGGTGCAGGCGAACAAGGAGGCACGCCTTGGCGGCATCGAAATCGGCAGCACACTGGCCACGGCGCACACCATCCTGCCGGAACTCGTGCACTTTGCCCGCGATCCGGCGGCGGAACTGCGCCGTCTCGAACTCCTCGGACACGCCGGCTACCACTTCACCCCCCGGGTCAGTCTCGCGCCGTCCGATGCGGTGCTACTGGAAGTGCGCGGCAGCCTGCGCCTTCCTTGGAAACGGGTGGCCCGGCAATCAGCCGACTTCGCCATGCCGTGCAGCGGTCTGACGGCGATCACGGACGAACTCGCCGCCCGCTGTCGGCGCCTCGGACACGAGGCATCCATGGCGGCGGCGGCCACACCGCTGGTGGCGCGTTCGGCTGCGGTCGGTGCGCCCCAAGGCGATGTCGATGCGCTGCACGACGACGCGTTGGTAAACGGCGCGTTGTTCAACGGCGCGTTAGTAAACGGCGCGTTAGTAAACGGCGCGTTAGTAAACGCGGCTCTCATCCATACCGACCTGCCGCCCAAGGATCTCGAACGGTTGGCGAACATGGGCATCACTCGGATCGGCGAACTCCGCAGACTTGGGCAAACGGTTCGGACCGGCGCTGGTCGACTACCTGGCGCGCCTGACCGGGCAGAAGGCCGATCCCCGCGAATACATCGAGCCGCCCGAAACATTCCGTTCCAGTGTGCATCTCCTGGAACCGATACGCGGCAAGGGTGCCCTGCTCCTGCCCATGCGCCGGCTGCTCGCGGAACTCGTCCGTTGGCTCGCCAGGCGTCAACTCGGCGTCAGCGCCCTGACCTGGACAGTGGAACCACTGTCCGGGCCGGCGACCGCGTTGACCGTCGAATTCGCCGAGCCGCGTACGGACGACAAGGCGCTGCTTGCCCTGAGCAAGCTGAAACTCGAGCGCACCGCGCTGAACAAAGAGGCCGCCGAAGGCGTGATGAGCGTCTCCCTGCAGGCCGATTCCACCGCGCCGCTCAACCCCGTCGACGCGGACCTCCTGGCGCACCCGGCGCTCCCGGCACTCCCAGCAAAAGGCGCGAAGTCGCGTTCGACGGCGTCGAGCACCGAACTCGTGGACTCGCTCGCCGCCAAGCTCGGCCGCAGCGCGGTCCGGGGCCTGCGGATCGTCGACGACCACCGGCCGGAACACGCCTGGTCCTTCGAACGCGCAACGCACCTTCGCCGGTCGACATCGGAGCCTCGGACGTCGGCCCACCGTCCGCTCTGGCTGTTCGACCCACCGAAGCCCGTGGACGCCCGGCAGTTCGAATTGCGCTCGGGGCCGGAGCGCATCGAAACCGGGTGGTGGGACACCGCACAGCAGCACCGCGACTACTTCACCGCCGTCTCCAAGGACGGCGTGCAGTGCTGGCTGTACCGCGACCGGAACGAACGTTGGTATCTGCATGGCTATTTCTCCTAATCCCCCGCGTGACACGGTGGCCTATGCCGAACTGCATGCCATCTCCAACTTCAGCTTCCTGCGCGGGGCGTCCCATCCCGAAGAACTGGTGCGCACCGCCCATGCCCTCGGCTACCAGGCCATCGCCATCACCGACGAGTGTTCCCTGGCCGGTGTCGTCAAGGCCCACCTAGCCGCCCGGGAGGTCGGAATCAAGCTGATCGTCGGCGCCGAATTCCACATTCCGACCGATGGAGGGGACATCCACCTTGTCCTGCTCGCCCCCGACCGGCGCGCCTACGGACAGCTCTCGGAGCTCATCACCCGGGCGCGTCGCCGCGCGCCAAAGGGCGACTACGAACTCACCGTCGAAGACCTGCGTGAAAGCGTGGACGATTGTCTCGCGCTCTGGATTCCGACCCGGGAACCCTTCGCCGAGAAATTGAAGGTAGGACGCGAACTCAAGCAGTTGCTTGCCAACTTGTGGATTTCGCTGGAGCTGTTCCTGGAACACGACGATCTCGACAAGGCCGCCCAGGTGCTGACCCTGTCGTCGCGCCTCGACCTGCCGGTCGTCGCCAGCAACGGCGCCCGCATGCACTCGCCGGATCGTCAACCGCTGCGCGATGTGCTGACGGCCATCCGTATGAAGATGCCCGTCCACTCCCTGGGAACCCGGGTCGACCAGAACCGCGAACGCTACCTGAGACCGCCGTCGGGAATGGCGGAGATCTACCCGCCGGAAATGCTCGCGGAAACGATGGCGGTGGCTGACCGCTGCACGTTCTCGCTGGGCGAACTCCGCTACGAATATCCGCGTGAACTGGTACCGGCGGGGTTCACCCCGGCCGAGCATCTGCGCCGGCTCGCCGAAGCCGGCGCGAGGCAACGCTGGCCCGAGGGGGTTCCGGCGGATGTCGTCGCGCTGATCGACAAGGAACTGCAACTCGTGGCGGAACTTGGCTACGAGTACTTCTTCCTCACGGTCCACGACATCGTCCGCTTCGCCAGGACACGCGGCATCCTCTGCCAGGGACGCGGCTCCGCCGCCAACTCCGCGGTCTGCTACTGCCTCGGGATCACCGAGGTGGACCCGGCGCGCATGCACCTGTTGTTCGAACGCTTCGTGTCGAAGGAGCGCAACGAGCCGCCGGACATCGACGTCGACTTCGAGCACGAGCGCCGCGAAGAGGTGATCCAGTACATCTACGAGCGCTACGGTCGGCATCGGGCGGCGCTGGCCGCGACACTGATCACCTACCGGCCGCGCAGCGCCATCCGCGACGTGGGCAAGGCGCTCGGTCTCGACGCCGATCTGGTGGACCTCCTGGCGAAGTCCATGTCCTGGTGGGACAACCGCAAGGAAATCAAGGCGCGCCTCGAAGCGGCGGGTGTCTCGCCGGAGAGCCGCACCGCCCGCCAATTCGAGTACCTCGTCAACGAGATTCTCGGCTTCCCCCGCCATCTCTCCCAGCATGTCGGCGGTTTCGTAATCTCCGCCGGGCCGTTGGCGCAACTGGTGCCGGTGGAGAACGCCGCCATGGCGGACCGCACCGTCATCCAGTGGGACAAGGACGACCTCGAAGCCCTGAACCTGCTGAAGGTCGACGTGCTCGGCCTCGGCATGCTGACGGCGATCCGCAAGACCCTCGACCTGATCGCATCCCAACCGGCGACGAGCGGCTTTTCGCCGGTGCGCATGGACGAGATTCCGCCGGAGGATCCGGAAACCTACGCCATGCTCCAGCGCGCGGACAGCGTCGGCGTCTTCCAAGTCGAATCCCGCGCACAGATGTCCATGCTGCCGCGCTTGAAGCCCGAGAATTTCTACGACCTGGTGATCGAGGTCGCGATCGTCCGCCCGGGGCCGATCCAGGGCAACATGGTGCATCCCTACCTGCGCCGCCGCCAGGGACTGGAGCCTGTCGTCTACGCCAACGACGCGGTTCGCAAGGTTCTCGATCGCACCCTCGGCATCCCCATCTTCCAGGAACAGGTCATTGAACTGGCCATGGTGGCGGCGGGCTTCTCGGCGGGCGAAGCGGACCAGCTTCGGCGCGCCATGGCGGCCTGGCGGCGCCGCGGGGGCCTGGAGCGTTTCGAGGGGAAACTCGTCGACGGCATGCTCGAGCGGGGTCTCGACCGCGACTTCGCCGAGCGCATCTTCGAGCAGATCAAGGGCTTCGGCGAGTACGGCTTCCCGGAATCCCACGCCGCGAGTTTCGCGCTTCTGGTCTACGTTTCCGCCTGGTTGAAGCGCCACCAGCCTGCGGCGTTCTGCTGTGGGCTGCTGAACAGTCTGCCGATGGGTTTCTACTCGCCTTCACAGCTCCTTCAGGACGTTGTCGCCCACGGCATCGAGGCGCGTCCTGCCGATGTTCAGAAGAGCGGCTGGGACTATCGCTTGGAGCGCCTAGAGCGCCTGGAGCGCCTGGAGCGCCTGGAATCACCGGCACGACACATCGACGGCTACCGCGCGGTCCAGCCGGCGCTGCGCCTGGGCCTGCGCCAGGTCAAGGGCTTAAGCGAGGAGGCCGCGCGCCGCATCGAGAACGCCCAGCCGTTCCGGGACATCGATGATCTCAACCGGCGCGCCGAACTCGACGACCGCGCGCTGACCTTCCTCGCCCGGGCCGGCGCCCTCGGGAGCCTGTCGGGGCACCGCTATCAGGCGCATTGGGACGCCGCCGGTATTGATCGTCCGACCGCCCTTTGGAAGGGAGACCGAACGCCCTATCGAACCACCGTTGCCCTCGACGGACCCTCCCCGGGAGAGGACCTGCTGGCGGACTACCGCTACCTCGGCCTCACCCTCGGACCGCATCCCATGGAGCTGTTGCGCGGCGAGCCGGAATTCAAGGGCTGCCGTACGGCCCGCGAACTCGCCGGCTATCGGCACGAACAGTTCGTCCGGGTGGCGGGCATCGTCACCTGCCGGCAGCGTCCCGGCACCTCGAGCGGGGTGGTGTTCATGACCCTGGAGGACGAAACCGGCAACAGCAACATCGTCGTCTGGAACTCGGTGCTGCAGCGTTTCCGCGCCGCCCTGCTGCAAAGCCGATTGATCATCGTAAAGGGCATCGTGGAACGGGAAGGCGCCGTCATCCACGTCGTCGCCGGCGAGGTGCGCGACTTAAGCCACAAGCTCGGCGAACTGTCTTCGCCCACGCCCAGCGGCGACGACCAGGCGAACGGCCCGGTCGACGCGACGGCGGCGTTCACATCGAGGAACTTTCACTGAAGGACCACTGAAGGACCACTGAAGGACCACTGAAGGACCACTGAAGGACCTGTCCCCGGTTCAGGATGGTCCATAATCGGACTTCCTAGAACCTCGGTGGAGCAAGACCATGACCCTGCAGTTGGACCACACCATCGTCCCCGCCCACGACAAGGTGAAATCGGCGCAATTCATCGCCGGCATCCTCGGTCTCGAGTACCACGGCACCTGGGGCCACTTCGCCCCGGTGAAGATCAACGACACCTTGACCCTCGACTTCGACAACTCGCCGAATCCCCGTTCGAGCCACTACGCCTTCCTTGCCTCCGACGAGGAGTTCGACGCCATCCTCGGCCGCGTACAGGAAGCCGGCGTGGTCTTCGGCAGCGGTCCCCGCAGCCGCACGGACGGTGAGATCAACCATCGCTGGGGCGGGCGCGGCTTCTACTTCGAATGCGCAGACGGCCACATCTGGGAAGTCATCACGCACACCTACGGTGACGACCCGACGACGGGGATTCAATGAGGAAAGACAAACCGAAGGTACTCGACGAAGTCTGGGACGACGATCGGGTGAGGAGTTTCCTCGGCAAGACCGTGCCGGCCCAATCCGGGATCCCGTTTCCAGGCGACCCGGACTTCCACGTGCTCCGCCACGCCTACCAGAGCATGCGCGCCGAGGACTTCAGCCGCTTTCTCGCCTTCTACACCGCCGAGGGGCGCGACGTGCGAGCCCGCGACGGTCATGGACGCACTCTCGCGGAGGTGATCGCCAGCCATGCCAAGGCCGCTCCGTTCGTCGAGCTGCTCAATGCCCACTGAGACACCAAACCGCCACAAGCTCATCGTTCTCGGCTCCGGCCCGGCGGGGTACACGGCGGCGCTCTACGCCTCCCGGGCGAACCTCGACCCGGTGTTGATCACCGGGGTCGAGGTGGGTGGTCAACTCACGACGACCACGGATGTCGACAACTGGCCCGGGGACCACAATGGGCTGCAGGGCCCCGAGTTGATGCTGCGCATGGCCGAGCACGTGGAGAAATTCGGCACCACGATCATCAACGACCATATCGGCCGCGTCGATTTGGGTAGCCGCCCACTGAAGCTGATGGGGGACCAGGGCGAGTACGCGTGCGATGCGCTGATCATCGCCACCGGCGCGACGGCGAAGTACCTGGGACTGCCTTCCGAGGATGCCTACAAGGGCCGCGGGGTGAGCGCCTGCGCCACCTGTGACGGATTCTTCTTCCGGGGCCGCGAGGTCGCCGTGATCGGCGGCGGCAACACCGCCGTGGAGGAGACTCTCTATCTCTCCAACATCGCCAGCCGCGTCCACCTCGTCCATCGCCGTGACGCGCTGCGTGCCGAAAAGATCCTCCAAGGGCGGCTGTTCGAACGCGCCGAACAGGATCTGGTGAACATCGTCTGGGACCACACCTTGGCGGAAGTCGCGGGCGACGACACCGGCGTCACCGGCGCGGTGCTGGCCAGCACCAAGAACGGTGCAGAGCGCCACCTCGCGGTCGACGGCATCTTCATCGCCATCGGCCATGTGCCGAACACCGGCATCTTCGAAGGTCAACTCGAGATGCGCGACGGCTACATCCGTATCGAGAGCGGCACCGACGGCAATGCCACGGCGACCAGCGTCCCCGGTGTGTTCGCCGCCGGCGACGTCGCCGACCATGTCTACCGCCAGGCCGTGACCTCCGCGGGATTCGGCTGCATGGCGGCGCTGGACGCCGAGAAGTACCTGGACGCCCTCGAGTCCGACGCCGGACGGTGACTCCCTTCGGACACCCCCGAGCCCCAAGCCGGACGGTGGCGCCCCTCGCCCGATCCGCGTTTCCGGATCCGAACCTGGCACCGGCCGAAGGCCTCGTCGCGTACGGCGGCGATGTCGGCCCGGAACGCCTGATCGACGCGTACTCGCACGGCATCTTTCCCTGGTTCAACGACGATGACGAGCCGGTCCTGTGGTGGTCGCCGGATCCCCGCGCGGTGATGGCACCGGGCGACCTGCGTATTTCCCGCAGCCTGGCGAAGCGGCTGCGGTCGGACCGGTTCCGCGTCACGGTCGACGAAGCCTTCGCGGACGTCACCGCGGCGTGTGCGCAACCGCGGCAGTCGTCGCCCGGAACCTGGATCACGCCACGCATGCGCGCCGGCTACCTCGCGCTGCACGAGATGGGCCTCGCCCACTCCGTGGAAACCTGGTGCGAGGACGAATTGGCGGGTGGGCTCTACGGGGTCTCCCTCGGCCGCATGTTCTTCGGCGAATCCATGTTCACGCGGGTGTCGGACGCCTCGAAGGTCGCCCTCGCCCACCTCGCGCATCAACTCGATGCCTGGGGCTTCACGTTGATCGACTGCCAGCTCCCCAACGAACATCTGGCCACACTCGGGGTCCGAGAGATACCGCGGCGCGACTTCCTGGCCCTGGTGCGGGCCAACAACGCCGAGGCCTCGCGACGCGGGCGGTGGACCTTCGACCGGTAGCGAACGCCCGCCCCAAGTGGTTAAATGCGCGCGCCCGCCAAAACGCGGGTTTGAGCGCGAGGGGCGCGCAGACAAGGACTCAATGGCGAAAGAAGAACAGATCGAGATGGAAGGTGTCGTCGTCGACACCCTGCCGAACACCATGTTCCGGGTGGAGTTGGACAACGGTCACGTGGTCACGGCGCACATCTCGGGCAAGATGCGCAAGAACTACATCCGCATCCTCACGGGCGACCGGGTCAGGGTGGAACTGACACCCTACGACCTCACCAAGGGACGCATCACCTTCCGCGAACGCTAGGTTCCGTGAGCGGAGCCAATGTTAACGGTCAGGTTGCATTTCACTCACGGGCGCTACGAGTCGCTCTTGGACGGCTCCCGAAGGGAGACGCGCTAGCCCGAAGTCTTGACGGCGGCGGGCCGGTGGCCCGTACGGGCGACGCGATCACGCCCGCCAAGGCGGGCCTTCGCCCTTCCTCGTCTCCCATGGCTTCGGTGCGATCGGCAGGGGACGCCACAAGGGCGGGCTAGACCTTGGCGGTGCGGGGTTCGATCTCAAGCGAGAGCTCGCCGCCGTCCTCGGTGATGTGGACCACGCCGCCACCGTCCGACAGATCGCCGAACAGGATGTCCTCCGCGAGACGACGTTTGATCTTCTCCTGGATCAGCCGCTGCATCGGGCGTGCGCCCATCTTCGTGTCGTAGCCTTCGCGGGCCAGCCACTCGCGCGCGGACTCGTCCACATCGAGTTCGACTTTCTTGGCGTCGAGCTGGCCCTGCAACTCCGTGAGGAACTTGTCCACGATGGACTTGATGATCTCCATGGGCAACGCGTTGAACTGCATGATCGCGTCCAGGCGATTGCGGAACTCCGGGGTGAACATCTTCTTCAACACCTCCACGGCGTCGGAACCGTGATCCTGCTCCGTGAACCCGATGGAAGCCCGCGAGGCCTCCTGGGCACCCGCGTTGGTGGTCATGATCAGGACGACGTTGCGGAAGTCCGCCTTGCGGCCGTTGTTGTCCGTGAGGGTGCCGTGATCCATGATCTGCAGGAGCAGGTTGAAGACCTCCGGGTGGGCCTTCTCCACCTCGTCGAGCAGCACCACGCTGTGCGGGTGCTTGACCACCGCTTCGGTGAGCAACCCGCCCTGATCGAATCCCACGTAACCCGGCGGTGCGCCGATCAAGCGCGACACGGTGTGCCGTTCCATGTATTCGGACATGTCGAAACGCAGCAGCTCGACGCCCATGATGAGGGCCAACTGCCGGCATACCTCGGTCTTGCCCACGCCCGTGGGTCCCGCGAACAGGAAGGAGCCGATGGGTTTGCCCTCGGTCTTGAGCCCTGCACGCGAGAGCTTGATCGCCGAGGCCAGCGTGTCGATGGCTTCGTCCTGACCGAAGACCACGAGCTTCAAGCGTTGATCGAGGTCGCGCAATGCTTCCTTGTCCGAGGTCGTGACCTGGTTCGACGGAATCCGCGCGATCTTCGCCACCACCTGCTCGACATCCACCACGCCAACCGTCTTCTTGCGGCGGCTCGGCGACACGAGCTGCTGAGCGGCGCCCGCCTCGTCGATCACATCGATGGCCTTGTCCGGCATGAACCGGTCGGTGATGTAGCGCTCGGACAGCTCGGCCGCGACGCGCAGCGCACGGTCGGTGAAGCGAAGTGAATAGTGGTCCTCGAATCGCGACTTCAGGCCCTTCAGGATGAGGTAGGTGTCGTTGACGTCCGGCTCGACGATGTCGATCTTCTGGAACCGCCGGGACAACGCACGGTCCTTTTCGAACACGCCCCGATACTCGTGGTAGGTCGTGGAGCCCATGCAGCGGATGTCGCCCGAGGCGAGCAGCGGCTTCAACAGGTTGGAAGCGTCCATCACACCGCCCGAGGCCGATCCGGCACCGATGATGGTGTGGATCTCGTCGATGAAGAGGATGGATCCCTCCTCCTTCTGGAGTTCGGCGAGCAGCACCTTGAAGCGCTTCTCGAAGTCTCCCCGGTATTTCGTCCCGGCCAGCAGGGCACCGAGATCCAGCGCCAGGACGCGGCTATCGCCGACCACCTCCGGCACTTCGCCGTCGACGATACGCTTGGCGAGTCCCTCGGCGATCGCCGTCTTGCCCACACCGGACTCCCCCACCAGCAGCGGGTTGTTCTTGCGCCGCCGACAGAGGATCTGGATGACGCGTTCCACCTCGATGTCCCGGCCAACCAGCGGATCGATCTTCCCGGCTCTGGCCAACTCGTTCAGATCGCTCGCGAAGTTCTTCAGCGCCGGCTGGGTTTCGCCCGGTTCCCCCTCTTGGGCCGCACCATCACCCGTCTCGGCGCCCTCGGGTGTCTTCTTGGAGATGCCGTGGGCGACGTAGTTCAGGACGTCGAGACGCGCGATGTTCTGCTTCTTCAGGCAGTAGACGGCATGGCTCTCCTGCTCGCCGAACATGGCGATCAGCATGTCGGCGCCGTTGACCGGCTTGTCGCCCCTGGACTGTACGAGGAAGATCGCGCGTTTGATCACCATGTCGAATCCCGCCGTCTTCTCCGGCTCGCGGCGCCGGTGCACCTGGCCTGCCGGCATCAGCGGCGTGTTGGCGTCGATGAACTCCGCCAATTCCCGTCGGAGCAGGGCTAGATCGGCACCCACGTTGTTCAGCACGTCCACCGCCACCCTGTCGTCGAGGAGCGCGAGTAGCAGGTGTTCAGGCGTCACGAACTCGTGCCGCTTTTCATAGGCCTGCTGCATCACGTTCTTGATCGCGTTCATCAGTTCGTCGCTAAGCACGGTGGTACCTCTTTAGTCCGTGTCAGTCCGCATCGGTCTCTTCAACGGCCGACTTCAACGGATGGTTGTTTTCCTGGGCGTAGGCGTTCACCTGTTCCGACTTGGTCTCGGCGATGTCGCGCGGGTAGATTCCAATCACGGCACTACCGGTGGTGTGGACCGTCATCATCAGCCGCCACGCCTTCTCCACGTCCATGTAGAAGAACCGCATGAGAACGTGGACGACGAATTCCTGGGGCGTGTAGTCGTCGTTCAACAGGATGACCTTGAACATGGGGGGCGGCTTGAGCTTTGGTTCCTCGACCTGCTCCCTGACGACGGTTGCGGTATCCCTGTCTTGGTCGACATCCCCCGGATCGTCGTCAGCCGGCGACGAAGACCGTATTGCGGCCGTTGCGATTGCTCGTTGTCCCGAGGCGGGCGAGTCGCGCGATGGGTTCGGAATGATTGAGCGCATCGTCTCCGCTCGAACGACTTTGTGCGGACCATTGGCTTTGACGCGACAATCATAACCCAGTTCAATTTGGGCTGCGTTTGGACGCCAAGGCCGCCGGACACGGTGCCCGCTACCCCAAGAACGAGGTTTCAAACTGACACACTAAGGAGAATCTGACATTCGCGCCAAACTGATAATAGAATCGCGGGTATTGACGGATCGGGATGGCGGCAGTCTGGATTTCTTGCTTGCTGGCAGTCCAGAGCCGAGGGTTGCGAAGGGCGGTTCCCGCGGTCCGATGGAGGGTTAGGCGACATGCAGACGGGCAAGGTCAAGTGGTTCAACAACGCCAAGGGATACGGGTTCCTCTTGGCGGAGTGCTCCGACGAGGATTTCTTCGTCCACTATTCGTCCATCCAGATGAACGGCTACCGGACGCTGCGCGCGGGACAGGAGGTCACGTTCGACATCCAAAAGGGTCCCAAGGGCATGCACGCGGTCAATGTCCAGGCATTGGACGATGAACACTACGCCGGTAGCGACGGCAATGACGCTCAAGGCGCCATCTCGGAGTGCCTGCAGTTGGACGGCGACAGGTGCGCATGATGACGCCCACGCCGGCCCGTGCTACCCGAAGCGTTGGCTGGCGTTAACGGGCACATCCCTATGCCGCGCTACGCGGTGGCCATGTGCCCGATCATCGCGTCGCCGAACTCCGAGCACTTCACCAAGGTCGCCCCCGTCATCAACCGCTCGAAGTCGTAGGTGACGGTCTTCTCGCCGATCGCGCCTTCCATTCCCTGGACGATGAGATCGGCCGCCTCCCGCCACCCGAGGTGGCGCAGCATCATCTCCGCCGACAGGATCAGCGAGCCCGGATTGACCTTGTCTTGACCGGTGTACTTCGGCGCCGTGCCATGGGTGGCTTCGAATAGCGCGACGCGGTCGCCGATGTTGGCACCCGGTGCGATGCCGATTCCGCCCACCTGCGCGGCGAGTGCATCCGAGAGGTAGTCGCCGTTGAGGTTCATGGTCGCGATAACGTCGTACTCGTCCGGGCGGGTGAGAATCTGCTGCAGCATGGCGTCGGCGATCATGTCCTTGATGACCACCTGCTTGCCAGTGCGGGGATTGGTCAGCTCGTGCCAGGGCCCGCCGTCCAGCGGCGTGGCGCCGAACTCCTCGGCCGCCAGTTGATAGCCCCAATCCTTGAAGGCTCCCTCGGTGAACTTCATGATGTTGCCCTTGTGCACGAAGGTCACCGAGACCCGATCCTCGGCGATGGCGTAATCGAGCGCCTTGCGCACCAGTCGCTGGGTGCCTTCCACCGAGACCGGCTTGATGCCGATGCCGCAGTTCACCGGGAAGCGTATCTTCTGCACGCCCATGGTGTCCCGGAGAAAGGCGATCACGCGGTCGGCATCCTCCGAGCCCGCCTCCCACTCGACCCCGGCGTAGATGTCCTCGGTGTTCTCCCGGAAGATGACCATGTCAGTCTTCTCCGGTACGAGCACCGGGCTCGGTACCCCCTTCAGCCAGCGAACGGGGCGCTGGCAGACGTACAGGTCGAGATGCTGGCGTAGGGCGACGTTGAGAGAGCGGATGCCGCCGCCGACGGGCGTGGTCATCGGGCCCTTGATGCCCACCGAGAACTCGCGCAGGGCGGTCAAGGTCTCTTCGGGAAGCCACTCGTCTTCGCCGTAGACACGCAAAGACTTCTCGCCGGCGTAGATCTCCATCCACGCGATGGCGCGTTCGCTTCCGTAGGACTTCTCCACGGCCGCGTCCACGACTTTGCGCATCACCGGCGTGATGTCGATGCCGATGCCGTCGCCCTCGATGTACGGGATGATGGGGTGATCGGGTACGTTCAAAGTGCCGTCTTCGGCAACGGTGATCCTGTCACCCGTCTTCGGCACGGCAATGTGTTCGTAACCCATTCGATCCCCGCACGGCTGCAAAAGCGCGGCATTGTACATCACGCGCCCTGCCCCAACGGCTACGCCCCCGTGCCTACCAGGACTGGCGTCGCTGCCGGTCCTCGGCCGTCGCCTGGATCCACCCGTCGCTGCCGTCGCGGGCTTCCTTCTTCCAGAAAACGGCGTCGGTCTTCAGGTAGTCCATGATGAACTCGCAGGCCGTGAAGGCGTTCGCGCGGTGGCCGGACGCGACCAGCACCAGCACGATCTGGTCTTCGGGCGCGAGCTGCCCCACACGATGGATCACGACGACATCAAACAGGTTCCAGCGCGTCGCCGCCTGGTCCACGATCTTGCGGATGCTCGACTCGGTCATGCCCGGATAGTGCTCGAGGTACAGACCGCGTACCGAGTCATCTTGGGCCCGGTCCCGCACCAAGCCGCCGAAAGCGACCACCGCGCCGGCGCTACCGGCGCAGCGTTTCCGGCACGCGGCCCATTCGTGGCCCATGTCGAAGTCGTCGGTCTGAATCCGGATCTCGGCGTGCACGGCCGGCTACCCGCCGGTTACGGGCGGCAGGAAGGCGACTTCATCGCCGGTTTCGAGCCGCACGTCACCCCGCACGATGGTCTGGTTCACGCACACCTGCACGCCGGGCGCGTCGATGGCCTCGAACTGCGCGTTCGTCAACAGCTCGGCGAGCTTCGCACGCACCCCCACGATGCTGGATTCATCCAGCGCCAGTTCCACGACCTCGCGGTCCACGGCCTCGCGCAGGGAAGCGAAGAACCGAACACACACCATGGTGGTCACGGATGTCGCCGTGGTCGTCACGGTACCCGCTCCCAGGTACCGGACTTGCCCCCCGCCTTGCGGACCAGTTGGACGGCTTCGATGGTCATGCCGCGATCCGTCGACTTGAGCATGTCGTAGACGGTAAGCGCAGCGATGCTGACCGCGGTCAGGGCCTCCATCTCGACCCCCGTCTGCCCGGTCACACGGCACATCCCTTCGACCACGAGCGCGGTTTCCCCATCGGCGGAGAAGTCCACGGCGACCTTGGCGAGTGGCAGGGGATGGCAAAGGGGAATGAGATCGCTGGTGCGCTTGGCGGCCTGGATGCCCGCCACACGCGCGACGGCGAGCACGTCGCCCTTGGCGCCCCCGCCAGCGAGAATCGCCTGCAGACTGGCGGCAGCCATGCGGATCCGCGCTCGGGCGCAGGCTTCCCGCCGGGTCGACGACTTGCCAGAAACATCGACCATGGAAGCCTCGCCGCGCTCGTTCAAGTGGGTCAGACCAGCCATCAAGGCAGTCTAGCAGTCCGCCGGACTTCGACGCGACAGCGGCGCAAGTCTGGCGGAGTGCTATGGCGGCTTGGGCTGGGGCAGGATGCGCCGACCTCGGGTCGGCGGATACTGTGGCGCTAGCAGTCCGCCGGACCCGACGCGACAGCGGCGGTCCCGACTTCGACGCGACAGCGTCGACGTGCGGCGGAGTGCCATGACGCTATAATCCCGCGTCTTTTCTGCCGAGGCGATCCGTGACGGATTCGGTCATGGTGGGCATGTCCGGCGGCGTGGATTCCGCCGTCGCGGCTCTCATCCTCAAGGAACGCGGATACGACGTCGCGGGCCTCTTCATGAAGAACTGGGAAGAGGACGACGGGACCGAATACTGTACCGCTCTCGCCGACTACGCCGACGCTACCGAAGTCTGCCGGACGCTGGACATCGAACTCGCCACCGCCAACTTTTCGGCCGAATACTGGGACAACGTCTTCGAAGCGTTTCTCGCCGACTACCGTAGCGGCCGCACGCCGAACCCCGATGTCCTCTGCAACCGGGAGATCAAGTTCAAGCTGTTCACGGACTACGCCGCCGAACTCGGCTTCGACACCGTGGCCACCGGACACTACGCGCGTCGCAGTCCTCCCGGCGAACGATTCCAGCTGTTCAAGGGACACGACGCCAACAAGGACCAGACGTACTTCCTGCAGGCCGTCCCGGCGGCCGAGCTCGACGGCTGCCTGTTCCCCGTCGGCGATCTAACCAAGCCGGCCGTGCGTGCGCGGGCGCGCGATGCGGGTTTCACCGTCCACGACAAGAAGGACAGCACTGGGATCTGTTTCATCGGCGAGCGCCGCTTCGCCGACTTCCTCGGCCGCTAGACCCATCGCGGATACCGCGGGCAAAGTCCTCGGCGAGCATAGGGGACTCGCCTTCTACACCCTCGGCCAGCGCCAGGGGATCGGCCTCGGCGGCATGCGGGACCGGGACGAGAGCCCTTGGTATGTCGCCGCCAAGGACATGGACACCAACACCCTGGTCGTGACCCAGGACGAGGCCGACCTCGCCACCTCCTGGCTCGACGCCTCGAACCTGAACTGGATCTCGCCGGGCACGGCGGCACATGCGGGCAAGGGGGAAACACTCCCGTGCTCGGCCAAGACCCGCTACCGCCAGCCCGACCAGGCGTGTACGGTGACCGTCGAAGGTGACCGCGTTCGAGCGGCCGCAACGGGCCGTGACCCCGGGGCAGTACGTCGCGTTCTACGACGGCGACGAGTGTTTGGGCGGCGGCCGCATCGACTCGGCAGGAAGCGCGACGTGAGCGATGACCGGCAAGCCATGACGGCGGTCTCCCCGCTGGACGGACGCTACGCCAAGCGCACCCGGGCGTTGTCGTCGATCGTCAGCGAATCCGCGCTGCACCGCTACCGCGTGCGCGTGGAAGTCGAGTGGTTCCTGCACTTGGCGGCGATGCCCGAGATTCCGGAACTGTCCGTCGACCCCGAGGCCGAGGCGCGTCTGCGGCGAATCTGGCAGGACTTCGACCACGCCGACGCCGAAGCCGTTCGGGCACTCGAAGCCGAGACGAACCACGACGTCAAGGCGGTCGAGTACTTCGTCAAGGAGGCCGTCGCACGCGCCGACGAGGCGCTCGCCGAGAGCATCGAGTTCGTCCACTTCGCCTGCACCTCGGAGGACATCAACAACGTCGCCTACGCGCTGATGATGCAGGACGCCCGCGATGCCGTGCTCGGACCGGCCATGGACCGGCTGATCGAAGCGCTCGTGGACTTCGCGGCGCCGTTCGCCGAAGAGCCCATGCTCGCCCGCACCCATGGCCAGGCGGCATCACCCACCACGGTCGGCAAGGAACTCGCCAACGTCGTCGTGCGTCTGCGCCGCCAGCGCGACCAGTTTAAGGGCACCGACCTCCTCGCCAAGATGAACGGTGCGGTAGGCAACTACAATGCCCACGTCGTGGCCTATCCCGGGGTCGATTGGCCGGCCCGCAACCGCGAGTTCATCG
>JAGWBN010000215.1:5810-6823 GCA_021295875.1 Pseudomonadales bacterium | reverse complement strand
GGAACTCCCGGAACTCCCGGAAAGAGCCACACCCGAACGCCCCGATGGCCAACTGATGCTCGAACGGAGACGGCAAGCTGTGACGGGAACCGGCGCCCGGGCGCTTCGCATTCTCGAAGAGAATCTCATCTTCGTTTCGTTGCTGGCCATCGTGGTTTTCTTTGGCCTGATCTCGGACAGCTTCCTTTCGCTGACGACACTGTCGACGTTGTTCAACCAGTTGCCGGCGCTCACCGTCGTGTCGATCGGCATGACCCTCGTGCTGATCAGTGGCGGAATCGACCTGTCGGTGGGGTCTGTACTTGCTCTCAGCGCCGGCGTGATCGGGGCGGGGATGTCGTTGTTCGGCCTACCGTTGCCGGTTGCAGCCTGCCTCGGCATTTTGACGGGTGCTTTGGCGGGCCTCGCCAATGGCTGGCTGGGCGCCTACCTGCGATTGCCGATATTCATCGTCACGCTGGGCATGTTGGAGGTCGCGAGGGGCTTGGCCTACCTCGTCACCNATCGGCGCGGCGGTTCAGACGTTCGCACTGCCCATGGGCGGCAGCGGCGTTTCCGCGTCCATCCTCATGGCGTTGCTGCTTGTGGTCGCCTTCGAGTTCGTCCTGAGATCGACGATCTTCGGCCGGCAGATCGTCGCCGTTGGCAGCAACGAGAGTGCGGCGGCGGTCTCGGGAATCGACCCGAGGCGAGTCAGGTGCACCGTGTTGATCGTTTCCGGTCTGCTCGCCGGCCTGGGCGGTCTCATGAACTCCGCCTACCTGGGTTCCGCGGATCCCAACGCCGGCGTCGGCCTGGAGCTGTCGGCGATCGCGGCCGCGGTGATCGGCGGCACCAGTCTCATGGGCGGGCGGGGATCGGTCATCGGCGCGTTCGTGGGCGTCCTGATCGTCTCGGTGCTGCAGATCGGCCTCGCGCAGATCGGCATCACGGAACCGACGAAACGGGTCATCACGGGCGCGGTGATCATCCTGGCGGTCATCCTCGACCGCTGGCGGGCCAAACCGTAGCGG
>JAGWBN010000215.1:2797-5804 GCA_021295875.1 Pseudomonadales bacterium | reverse complement strand
CCACGGTCAGGCCGAACTACCAAGCGATCTCGGCCGGGAAGTACCTGCCGATCAGGTCCTGGTAGAACGGGCGCAACGCGTCGATGTCCGGCGGCGAGTCGTGCTTCGTGTAGAGATCATATCGGTTGAAACGGCGCACCCACTGCAGCCGTTCTTCGTCGCCGGGCCCCAGAAGCTCGCGGTAGGCATCGGTGGAGTGACCCGGGTAGAAGCTGTGGTAACGGATCATCGCCAGAGCGGGTTCCGGCAGGTAGTCGCGGGCGACCAGGTACATGTATTCGTCGTGGCCCCAGGACAGGGTGACGTTGTCCAGGCCGCCGCCGGCCTCGTAGATGCCAACCGGCGTGTTGTAGCGGGCGTCCGCGGCGTCGGGGTTGGCCGCGAAGTACTCGGGATAGACGATGGCGTCGGGGAAAGCGCAGCCCAGGACGAACGTGTCACCGGTCACGGCCCACTGCGGTTCGCCGAACGCGCACAGGATCTTGCCGAGGTCGTGCACGAGCCCGGTGAGGACGAACCAGTCCGGGTGCCCGTCGCGTCGGATCCCCTCGGCGGTCTGCAGGCAGTGTTCGATCTGCGACAAGCCGGTGTCCGGGTCGCTGTCGTCAACCAGGGTGTCGAGTGTCTCGCAGGCCTCCCAGATCCCCATCCGGGCCGTGTTCAGGGCCGCGTAGTGCCTGCGTCTCTCCCGCGCGAAATCGAGCGTCTGGCGCTCATGGTTAAGCCGGTAGAACCGGCGGACATGCGCGTCGGCACGGTCATAGTCGCGGTAGTCGTCGTCGATCAACGCATCTCCCCGTCGTACCGTGTTGGTTGCTGTTTGCGCCGTAGCCCGGCCCCGACTATGGATATCGTACGGCTTCGTGCGGTGCCGTGCGCCAACTTCCGTCGCGTCCACGTCCGCGCCCGCATCGAGCTGGAAACCTGAGGTATGTAGGTTGTTAGACTTGGCGATCTTGGCCAGCAGGGATGCGCTCACCCGTCGTAGCGCCGTCAACGTTGCGATGACGCGCCTCGCAACAGGAGCAAGGGAAGCAGTGGCGACTTGTGAGCCGCTCAGGCAAGCCGCATCGCGGATGTCGCGGCTTCTGCTCGTCGCCTGGTTGTCGTCGGCCGGGGGTACGGCCAGTGCCGGGATCGACATCGACGAGCTGTCCTTCGCCCACGGCATTGCTTTCTTCCACGAGCTCAAGTATCCGAGCGACTTCACCCATCTCGACTATGTGAATCCCGATGCGCCCCAGGGCGGCACGCTGGTGCTGTCGACCGCCAGCGCGTTCAACAATCTTGCGCCGCTCGTCGTGGGGGGCGTCGGCGTGCCGACGGGGTTCGGCTTTAGTTCCGACACGTTGCTCATTCGGGCCGGCGACGAGATCAGCGCGTTCTACGGGCGCCTCGCCGACGGCATCGCCGTACCCGACGACCGCCTCGCTATCGTGTTTCGGATTCACCCCGACGCCCGTTGGCGTGATGGCGTTCCCATCACCAGCGATGACGTGGTGTTCACGCTGGACGCGCGGCGCGAACAGATCGAGTCCGGCATGTACCTCGACTTCATCCGGGACGTGGAAGCGCTCGATGACCGACACGTGGCGGTCCATCTGCACACGCCTCTGACGCTCAACAACGTCATCATGATGCAGTTCACCGCCATCCTCCCCGCCCACTACTGGCGTGAACGGGACCCGACCCAGGTGACGTTGGAGCCGCCGGTGTCCAGCGGTCCCTACGAGATCGCGGTCATCAAGCAGGCCCGCTACGTCACCTGGAAGCGCGATCCGGACTACTGGGGGCGCGACATTCCCGTCAACCGTCCGCTACGACGTCTACCGCGACGCCACCGTGACCCGCGAGGCGTTCCGCAAGGGCCTGATCGACATCTTCACGGAACTCGACGTGCGCTACTGGCACAAGTCCTACGACACGCCTGCCCTCGAGAAAGGCTGGATCCGCAAGATCCACCGGAAATTCGGCATCGAGGTCGGCGTACGAAGCCTGATCGCGCTCAACGTCCGCCGCGGCAAGTTCCAGGACCGACGCGTCCGCCAGGCGCTGACGCTGGCGATGGATTTCGAGTGGCAGAACCGGACGCTGCACTACGGGTATCACACGCGAGCCCACAGCTACTG
The DNA here is from genome assembly GCA_021295875.1 of Pseudomonadales bacterium. Taxonomy (GTDB): domain Bacteria; phylum Pseudomonadota; class Gammaproteobacteria; order Pseudomonadales; family Azotimanducaceae; genus VXYL01. Next base: position 3,675 of record JAGWBN010000215.1, on the reverse strand, counting down.
GCCGGACACGATCCTCTCGGCAACGGACCTGCCGAGTCGGGGCGAACTCGCGCTGCTCGAACCCCACCGTGAAAGCCTGCCGCCCGAACTCTTCACGCAGGCGTTCCGCTTTGATGAGGTCGCGACGCCGCAAGCCCGCCGCGAGGCCCTTCTGCAAGCCCGTCGACTGTTGCAGGAGGCGGGTTGGCGGGCGGAGGGACGGGTGCTTCGCAACGCGGCCGGCGAGGTCTTCGAACTGGTGTTCCTTTCCCAGAATCCCGAAGACGCCCGGATCCTGCTGCCCTATCTCGAGTCGCTGAAGCAACTCGGGATCGAGGGCGGCATCCAGCTGGTGGACTCCTCGCGCTATGCCAACCTGCTACGGCGTTTCCAATTCGACGCCGTGCTGATGAACCGGGACATCCTCATGCCGCCGGTCATCGAACTGAGGGCGACCTACCACTCGGAAGCCGCCACCGTCCCCATGACCCGGAACCTGGCCGGGATCGCGGACCCCGTGCTCGACGATCTCGTCGTCGAAGCGAACCTCGCCACCACCCTCGATCAGATGGTGGACGCCTGTCGGGCGATCGACCGTGTGCTGCTCTGGCAGTACTACCAGATTCCCTTGTACGCGGTCGGCCCGCGCCGAACGGTGCACTGGGACAAGTTCGGCATTCCCGCCTTCGAGCCGGACTACTGGCCCGCGTTCCCGGACGGCTGGTGGTACGACCCCGAGAAGGCGGCACGGATCGTGGTCAACGACTGAACGGCGACGTCGAAACGCGCCGCCCCGGTGACGCCTACTGCCGGTTCTTCCAGGCCGGCTCGATGACGCCGAGCTCGATCAAAGAGTTGCCGGTGTCGCGCAGCGTATCGCGAACGTCGTGGGTCTTGAG
>JAGWBN010000215.1:0-2681 GCA_021295875.1 Pseudomonadales bacterium | reverse complement strand
TCGTCCGTGGCCACCATCATGTAGCGGGAACCGTTGCTGGCGACGCTGCTCTCGGCCATCAGCCGCTGTGCTTCGGCGATGTCGCGCACGTCGATGATGTTCCAGTTCATGCCCTGCTTGGGAAAGTCGGTGCTGCCGGACAGAAACACGCCGATGCGGTGCTGCCAGACCGTGTCGTGCGGCTTGCCCAGCAACGGACCGAGGACGTGGCACGGGCAGTGGCTGATCACGTCGATGCCGTGTTTCGCGCCGAATTCGAAACCGTAGCGCTCGGCGTCGACCTTGCCCTTGGCATAGGACGAGCGTTGCACGGTCCAGGCCTTCACCACCTCGCCCTCGGCGTTGGTGCGGGTATAGCGTTCGTCGAGGGTCTCGTAGCTGCCGCCGGCCCAGTCGTCCTCCGTGTATTCGTAGTCTTTCGGCCGGTCCGGCGCGCCAGGACCCATCACCGCGGCGGTGGAGGAGGTGTACATGACTCGGCGGACCGTACCCGCCTTCCTGGCGGACTCCAGCACACCCGCCGTCTGTGTCACGAGGCTGTCGTACATGGATTCCGGACTCGGTCGTCCGTAGGCCGGGTCGGTGCCGATGTCGGCCGCCACGTGGAACACGGCGGCACAGGCGGCGAAGGCCTCGTCGTACGCTCCTTCGCTCGCCTTCATGAGATCGCAGGCGTGCAGCGAAACCGTACCGGGCCCGGCATCGTGCATGGCCTTGAGGTACGCGGTCTTGTCGTCGCGGCTGGCGTCGCGCAGGCAGGCGCGCACGTCGTAGCCGGCGTCGACCAGGTTCTTGACGGTATGGGATCCAATGAACCCCGAAGCGCCCGTCACGGCGACGGGTCCGTCCTGCGGACCGGAAATGGCAGTCATTTGAGATGTTCCTTCGTTGGTGGGTGTTAGCTGGAATGTCGCCCAGTGGCGGTGAGATCGCGGTCTCTTCCTGTGTCCCTCTCTGCCGTCAACCGATCTCCCAGGGATCGACGACCTCGACTCCTGTGCCTTGGAAGTCTCGTACGTTCCGCGTAGCGAGAACGGCGCCGTGCAAGCGCGATATGGCAGCGATCTGGCAGTCGGCCTCGCCGATGGGCCGACCCGCTTGGCGGCGGTCGGCCGCGATCTCTGCATAAGCGCGCGCGGCGGCGCTGTCGAACGGCAGAATCCGGCTTGCGAAGGCGAGATCGAGCCACCGGCGCATGGCGGCATCAAGCGCATCCCGACGTTTTCCCGCAGGCAGGATCGCGACGCCGAACCGCAACTCCGCCTCACTGACCGCGGTCAGGTACATCCCTGCCGCATCGCGCTCGGCAATCCATGCGGCGACCCTGGGAGTCGGCACAGGCCGCATCAGTTCGGACGCGACATGGGTGTCGATCACAAGCATGCGCGCCGCTCAGGTGAACTCGGGAGGGCCCCGCATTGGGCCCCGCGGGGGAGGTTCGAGCTCGACACCTCCAACGGGCGCAAAGCACTCGCGGGTGAACGCCGCGAGATCTCGAATACCCTCGCGACCACCGTTCACCGCGTCGCGCAGGATGACGCGTGCCTCTTCCTCCATCGAACGGTGATGCTCGGCGGCGCGCACGCGTAGACGCGTCTTCACATCGTCGGCGAGATTGCGGATCGTGATGCTCGCCATTGGCTGGTCTCCCCAGCAAACGGAATCGTCGAAACGTACGCGATGATTGCACTGCACGCAAGTCTAGGAACTGGCACTGGGTTTGCCGGGCCATACCGCGTCAGTCGCCCGATATGCTAATCTAGTAGCAGTTAGGCTGGCGTGGGGCGGTTGTCCATGGTGCCTTTGCTCGGGAAGCCCATTGGTTCGCCTCCCTTGGCCTGGGTTGGCCTGGTCGCTGGCCTCGGCATCGGGGCACCGGCCGGTCTCGCCAACAGTCACCCGGTTGAGGACCTCGACCTCGAACCTTGGCTGCGCGCGGCTGCACTGGTCATCGCCGTGAGGGTCGACGAGCGGGAGTCGTTGCCCGTCGTCTCCGGCGGCAAGGTCTATGCGCCCCGCTACCAGTACACGTTTGCGCCGATCCGCGTCTTGAAGGGTGTCTATTCGCGCCCCCGGCTGCTGCTGACGAACGGCGACTTGAGCTCGTACTCGGGCAGCTTCGACCCCCGGGACATCCGCCGCGGGGAGCGGCGCCTGCTTGTGCTTCGCCGGTCGCCGGTCGGCTATGGCGCCTTCGCACGCGAGTTGAGCGCCGATCTGGCGTTTCCAAGACTCGAAGGACCGGACGACCCGCTGCTGGGCGCGGTCGATGCGCTTCTCGCGCACCAGGAACTGAGTGACCGGCACGAGATCGTGACCCGGTTGTCCCGCGACCTCGGCGAGGCCGAGGGCCGCGGCGCGATCGCGCTGCTCGCCGCCCTCGACCGGCGCGCCTACGTCGCGGCCCAGGTCGACGCCGCGTTCATGGCGGTCGGCCACCAGCTCGGGTCCGCGGATGCGACCGTGCGCGAGGCGGCCGCCGATGTCCTCGGCAACCTCTTGCAGGCGGACTACCTCGAGAACCGGAACAACCGGGAGGCGGCCGTCGCCGCTCTCGTCGCTTCCCTGCACCAGACTGAAACGTCGCTTGGCGCCCGCGTGGCCGCCATCGGAGCGCTGGCCGCTGCCGCCGACGCCGTTGCCGGCAATGAGGACGCAATGCGCCTCGTCTCGCTCGATAC
>JAGWBN010000214.1:3650-9302 GCA_021295875.1 Pseudomonadales bacterium | reverse complement strand
GGACGAGAACTTCGAGGTCATCGGCATTCTGGATGCCCAGTCTCTCGATCATCTGCGGGCTGAAGCCGGTGACCGTCATGGCCCGGTCGAGGACGTTGATCTCGCCACGTTCGCCGGAGACCACGACCTCTTCGATGTAGCCGCCACCTTCTTCTTCGGCGTCGGCCTCGGTCTCGTCCGCCGAGTAGGCCGGCAACCCGGTCAGGGCCAGCGCCAAACCCAACGACGCAGTCGACGCAAGAACTTGCAGTCTCTTCATGGTTCCTCTCCGCTTAGGCATTCCCCAATTGCCCGCTTCCCGTCTTACGGATTCACGGAGTTCGGCGCGTAACCGGCTCATTGTTGGCCGATGCCCATGCCGTATAGCGCCTCTCTCTCGCCCCCTGCCACTTCACATGGTTCTGCTTGTAAGGCAGGGTCCGCCAATTGTCAGACGGGTTGCATGGACTCCTAGGGGATACCGGAACTGACAGTGCAAGTCAAGAACCGCCGCCATGATGGCGGCAAACATCATTTCGCCGTAGATGCCGTTGGCCCGGTGCGTCCAGCAAGCATCCCGGTAGGCGAGTTCCGCCGCGCGTTCGGGATTCCCGGCCGAGGCGTAGCGCCAGCCATCTGCCCGGATCTGGGCACCGATCCACTCCCGGTAGGGATTCCGGTTGGTGCTGGTGTACTCGGGTGTCACCCAGTCGGACGGCGTTTTCTGGGCACCGCGTTGTTGTAGTTCATGATCGCCTGGGCTTCGGCGGTACAGATCGCGTAGTAGGGCAGGCTCGTGTTCCAGACGGTGGCCATGTTGCGCCAGGTGAAGTCGGGGCCGAATTCCTCGAGTACGCGCAGGGCGACGAGGGTGTAGTGAATGTCGTCGTCCGGCTCCATGTACCGCGAATCCCCATGCCTTCGACCGGCTTGCCCAGGGCGCTTGCTCCTTCGCCAATCATGCAGACGTGCTGCCCTGCAATTCGACGAACCGTCGGTAGGGGCTTGCCGGGTCGGCCATCATCCCCTCGTGGGTGCCCACTTCGCGGATCTCCCCATTGTCCAGGAACACGATTCGATCGGCTTGGCGGACTGTCGACAGGCGGTGCGCGATGACGATGACCAGTCGTCCCTCGGTCGCCCGACGGAGCGCACGAACCAGGGCGTTCTCCGTCTGCGGGTCGAGTGCGGCGGTGGGTTCGTCGAGAATCAATATCCGGGTGTTCCGGATGAGGCCCCGTGCGATGCACAGCCGCTGTTTCTGGCCAACGCTCAAGGTGTCGCCGGATTGACCGAGCCGCGTGTCGAGACCGTCCGGCAGGCGGTCGATGAACTCGCTCGCACCGGCGGCATCGCAGGCATCGTGGATGTCCGCCTCGAGCAGGAGGTTGCCGCGGATCGACTCGTTCAGCAGCAGGTGCTCCTGGAAGACGTAGGACACCTCGGCGCGCAGCGACGCCACGTCGATGTCGAGAATGTTCCGGCCGTCGAGTCGCACATGTCCCTCGGTTGGCTGATAGAAACCGGGGATCAGGTACGCGAGACTGGTCTTGCCGGCGCCGGTGGGTCCGGCCACCCGGAACAGGTAGGCTCTCGGCGACTCGATCCTCGTGCCTTTTCAACGCGTCCGTGTACGCCTGCTGCAGCGTGTCCTCGATCTCCTCCCGCTGCACGAAGAACGTGGCAACGTAACGGGTAAGCGCCGCCCTGCTGGCGAGGAAGGCATCGGTCAGCGATGTCCGGTTTCGATCCATCAAGTCCGATTCCACCACGGCTGCAAGTCCGATCCAACCACGGCTGCGAGAATGTATGGCAACTCAATCGGGTAGGCAATCGGGTCTGGCGTTACCCCCATCGGTGACCGCCACCGCAAGGACGCGTGGAGTCAGCATGGTTCGGACCCGGGCAGTCAGACGGGAGCAGTAGGTCACTCCCTTAGCGGATGAAGCACGCTGTTCATCTCGGTTGCCGGCATGGCGCGGATACCCTCGGCGAGTCCGTAGCTCTGCGTGCCGGCATGGAACACGTCGAGCCGGTCGAGCCGCAAGGTGTGGAAGGCCGACCGCATGGACGGCTTGAGGCTTCGGCGCGTTTCACCTCGAACCCGTATCGCCGTTCGCCCGCCACGACGAGCAGATCCAACTCGGCGCCGCTGTGCGTGGCCCAGTGGAAGCTTGCTCCGGGCGCGTCGCACCGTCGTATGTGCGACGCCGAACGCCCGCCCGAGCTCCGCGCCGTTCCATGTTTGCCCGTGCCAGTGGGCTCGAGTTGATGGAAGGCCACCGGCCGGCGAGGGTCTCGGACGTTTTCCACACATTGAAATTTGAACGCATCGTGCTCAGATTTCGATACAAGAGTCTGTCTGCCTCAAGGCACGGAAGGCGGCCTCGTGATTCCCCGGTTGGCTACCAGTGCCTCTCATCGCCGCCTCCCGAGGAACCGAGCTCAAGCAACCCACGCCCGTGCGGCTCCAAGCGCGAGCATCGCCAATAACAAATTTGGAAGAGTTGGAAGCTAGAAGTAGTAGGCGAACCTCACGTACGCCCGCAATCCGCCACCAACCGTGAGGCCGTCTTCCACCTTCAGGCGGCCGAATTCGTCACCACGCTCGCCTAGGGGAGCGATCACGCCGGCCTGGAGTTCGGAGGCGTCGCCGGGATCGTAGGCGAGCGACATCTGCACCAGCGTCGACGAGTCGTGGACATTGGCGATCAGGCTGAGGCTCTGGCTCACCAGGGCGTGCCAGCGGAACTGCACCCCGGTGGCGACGTAGTTGCGCATCAGGGTGAATGTCTCGCCCCTGCCGAGGCGCTCGTCCAGTGCCCCCGGAATCGCATGGAGGTCGTCGGGAATCCGCCCGACGCCGAAGCCGTTGTGGAAGTACTCGGCGAAGACGTACACCGGATTGCCTCGAACCGGGATGCTCGTGTCGACGTTGACGACGCCCGACAGCGTCCAGCCGCCGGCGTCCTCGACGCCCATGACGTCCGCGCGAAGCAGCGCGCCGCCGACGGGGATCCTGAGACCCAGACCGAGGGCACCGCCGCCGTAGTGCCGGGCGGCCACGAGTTCGACCTCCCCTTGGCGGACGAACCCCTTGTACTTGACCGCCAGGCTCGAGGCGTCGGCGTTGGCGTCGCCTTCCGAACGGCGACCGACGGCGAGCAGCTGCAGGTCCGAACCGTCTTCGAACAACCGCTCGACGAGGATCATGTCGTCGCCGGCCTTGTAGTCCCGGTCCACGGTGGTGGGCGCGAAGGGGCTGAAGAGGTCCATGGGGTGGAACACCAATCCGCTGCCCCAGCTGACGGCCTGGCGGCCCACGGTGACGCCCCAGACCCGACTGCGGTACTCCAGGGCGAAACGGTCGAAGCGATGGAACAGGCGATGCCGGTCGCCATCGTCCAGTTCCCAGGTCAGATCGAAGAGCCGCCTGTCGTCCCCGGAGGGCGCTTGATCGAGGCTCGCTTCGGTGTCGCCGAAGGCCGCGAGCGAGTCCCCGAGCAGCCAGATCGTGGAGTGATCGACCACCGCCTTCAGCGGGCCGACGTCCGGGCGCCACATCAGGCGCAGATCGGCGCTGTGATCCAGGGGTGTCGCCTTGTTCGCGGCGTCGCGCAGGATGTCGCTCGCCGGCAGGTTCTGCGCCGTGGTGAACCACTTGACGCGGGCGTCGAGTTCGGCGGCGCCGGCGCTGCAGACCGCCAAGGCGAGCAGCACGTGGGCAGCGGGCTTCACGCGTCAGGCGCCGGTTTGGACGACGCGGCCGTCGCGCAGATTCACCTGGCGGCTGGTGTAGCCCATGACCATGGGATCGTGGGTCGCGGTGAGGATGGTCACCCCCCGGTTTCGGTTCAGGTCGCGGAGCACGTCGAGCAACTCCTCCGTGGTTGCCGTGTCGAGGTTGGCACTGGGCTCGTCGGCGAGCAGCAATACGGGGTTGGTGACGATGGCGCGGGCGATGGCCACCCGCTGCTGTTGGCCACCGGACATCTCGCCGGGGCGTCGGTCGGCGAGCTCCGGGATGCCCAGCGACTCGAGGGCCTCGAGGCTGCGCTGCCTTCTCTCCGCACCGTCGACGCCCTGCAGCTGCAGGATGAACTCGACGTTCTCGAGGGCCGAGAGCACGGGAATGAGGTTGTAGGCCTGGAATACGAAGCCGATCCTGTGCAGACGCAGATCCGAAAGGCCGGCGGCGGCCAATTCGGTCGACGATGATCGAACCCTCGTTGGGCTGGTCGAGACCGCCGATGACGTGCAGCAGCGTGGACTTCCCGGAACCCGACGGGCCGGCCAGGCTGACCCACTCGCCGGTGTTAAGTTCGAAGTCGACCTGGCGAAGGGCGTGCACGGGCACCGCCTCCTCGTCGTAGGTCCGACTGACGCCGCGGCAGGTGACGACGTTCTCGGTCATTGCCTAACGCCTCTCAACGCCGAAGCGCTTCCAGGGGTTTGATCTTCACGGCTCGCCGGGCGGGATAGAAACTGGCGACCAGGCCGAGGGCCAGGCTCATCACCGCGTGGCTTCGGCCACGGGCACGAAGATCGGCCGCATGCCGAACGAGGCGAGACTGTCGTCGAAGGCCGTCAGGTCGATGCCGTCGGCGACGAGCGTGAACACGCCGCCGGCGATGGCGATGCCGATGGCCACCCCCACGGCCATGATGAGACTGGATTCGGTGACCACCTGCGCCACCACCGACCGGGGACGCATCCCCAGGGCACGCAGCATGCCGAGTTCGCGGATGCGCTCCATCACGGCGGTGACCAGGGTGTTGACGAGGCCGAACACCAGCGCACCCATGACGATGAGGAAATAGATGTAGATGGAGGTGTCGGCGAAGGCCACCATCGTCGCGGCCTGGGGTTCGAGCTGGCGCCAGCTCTTCACGTCCAGATCGTCGAACACGGTGGCGAGCGCTTCCATCGTCGTGGCCTCGTGGCTCTCATCTACGAGGCGGATGGAGATCTCGGTCACCGCCTGGGTGCCGAGAAGATCCTGCAGCGTGTCCCGGCCGGTGAACACGAACGCACTCTCGACCAGGCTCATTTGGGCACGGTAGATGCCCGCGATGCGGAATCCGGCCTCGCGGGTGCGACCGTCGGCACCCTGGGTCACCAGCACCAGCCGGCGCGCGGCCAGGGTGGCGAGGTCATCGGCGAGCCGCTGGCCGATGACGAGTCGCCGGTCGTCGGCTCCGCTCAATCGTTCGCCCTCGAAGGCGGCGGTGCGGAGAAAGGAGATGGACTCCTGCTCGGGGTCGATACCGACGAGCTGGATGCCGCGGGTCTCCCGTTCGCTCATGATGACCGCGGGAACCCGAATCCGGGCCGCCCAGCCCTCGAGGGCTTCCGGGTCGAGATCGCGTTGCCAATCCGCGGGTGCCGCGAAACTTCTTTCGATGCCGGGGTCGTCCAGGTAGCCGGGACGCAGCACCTTGATGTGCCCCGTCAGGTTGTCGATGGCGGTGTTCATCATGTCGTGCTGCATGCCGCGCAGCAGCGTATTGAGGAGCAGCACGCCGGCGACGGCCACGGCGATGGCGGACAGCAGGATGGCGTTGCGCCGTCGATGGCGCCACAGGTTGCGCCACGAGAACTGCAGCAACAGGCGCACGGGGATGCCGTTGCGGCGCGCCCTGGCGGGCGCGCCACCCTCACGTTGTCTCGCCT
>JAGWBN010000214.1:2639-3496 GCA_021295875.1 Pseudomonadales bacterium | reverse complement strand
GCCAACTGTTCCATGCCTTCGATGCCGCTGACGTCGATGCCGATGGCGGACAGCGGCAGCACCACCGCCAGGCAGAGCACGATGCCGATGACCACGCCGATGGCCCACACGCACACCGCCTCGATGCCCAGCATGCCGACGATCGCGTTGGGGCGCATGCCGATGGCGAGCAGCATGCCGAACTCCCGGGTGCGTTCGAACACGGTCATGATGAAGGCGTTGATCACCGACATGGCGACGACGATCAGCAGCAGCCAGTACATCATCGCCGCCGACGCGCGGTCGATCTGAATCGCCTGTTGGAGTTCGGGCAGGAGTTCGTTCCAGTCGAGCAGCCGGGTGCCCACCGGCGCCGCCGCCTGCAGCATCGACTTGAGGTCCGTCGCTTGGCGCGCGTCGCGGGTCTCGATGACGAGCCGGTGCACGGCGTCGCCGAGGTCGAAACCCGCCTGCATCGCGGTGATGCCCACCTGCAGGACGCTGCGGTCGAGTTCCGGTCGGCCGGTGTCGAACAGTCCATCCACGCGCGCCATCAGGGCCGCCACCCCGCCCTCGCCGGTGGCGCCGAGGACGATGATCTCGTCGCCGACATCGACGCCGAGATTGGCGGCCAGGGCGGCGCCCAGGAACGCGCTGTCGGCGCCGGGCAGGTACTCGCCCGCGCTCAGGTGGTCCGGCAGGCTCGACAACGCCCGGTCGCGGTCGCGGTCGACACCGACGATGAGCGCACCGAAGCTGCGTTCCCCGGCGGCGACCAGGGCGAAGGCCTCGGTTCGGGGCGACACGGCGACGATGCCGGGCTCGTTTTCGAACCGCTGCGTCAGCGCCGTGCCCTCGGTGAGTGCGTAGCGGACCTC
>JAGWBN010000214.1:0-2620 GCA_021295875.1 Pseudomonadales bacterium | reverse complement strand
TGGCCGGCCATGAGGCTGGTGGCGGTCTCGATCCAGGCGTCGTAGGAACCCGCCTGCATCGACATCGAGACGGACACCAGGAAGATCGCGAACCCCATTCCAGCGGCCGACATCCAGGTGCGCAGCCGACGGCGCCACAGGTTGCGCCAGGCGACGCGGACGAACATCGCCCCGGTGTCCTTGGCGCGCGCATTCTTGGCGCGCGAATAGCGGCGGGAGTCGGTCAACGTCCGCCCCGGAGCGCGAAGGTGGTGAACAGGCCGTCGTCGACATCCGCCTCGAAGTCGGCGCGCAGATAGCGGATCTCGGTCCAGCGGTCGTCTTCGCCGACGGGTGACATGCGCATGGTGATCGGGATGGTGCGCCCGCCCAGTTCACCGACCTCCAGGGTCTGCATGCGCTTCAGAGGCTCGAGACCCTGATCGTAGAACGTCTGCGCCAAGATGACGTAGTCGTCGCGCAGGATCAGGGTCTCCTTGCCCCACACCACGGGCGCGTCGTCGTGGGGGATCAGCTCCAGGGTGTAGATCGTGTGCCCGCCGCGTTCCTCGGTATGGGCGATGCCGACGTCGTAGTGGCGCAGGTACTTGTCGGTGCGCGACAGGTCGTTGTAGGAGAAGTCGGACCCTTCCCACTGCTGGGACATCATGCTCGACGGCAGACTGAACTCGCGGCCGATCCTCGGCGCGTAGGTCCACATGCGGTCGCCCCGCTTGAGCGTCGCGACACCGGCGCTCTTGGGCGGTGCGGTGAAGCGGATGAGGGCGTCCTCGCGCCCGCGCGTCCATGCCGAGATGGCCATCTCGCGTTCCCAGCTGGGACGGTGGATCGTCATCGTCAACTCGGTGTACGAGGACACGCCGCGGGTGAGATCGAGGGCGCCCTCGAGCAGGCGCCAGCCAGTGACTTCGGCGGGATTCTCCACGGCGGCGGTGGACGTCGCCGCGACGAATCCGACGAGCGCCGCGATGGTGCCCGCGGCTTTCGCCACCCTGCGGCCGCGTGCGATAGTCCCGCTTGACTCCTGTGACGTCAAAAGATCGTGGCCTCGCTTCGTGAAAAGAAGAAGCGCCGTGTGCGGGCCGACATCCTCGCCGCCGCTGCCGGGCGCATCGACACCGAAGGTTACCGCAACGCGAACATGCGGGACATCGCCGCCGAGGCCGAGGTGGCGTACCAGACGCTGTACAACTACTTTCCCTCCAAGGCCCACCTGGGCCTCGCGCTGATCGCCAAGGATCTGGCCGAGCCGACGGACCCCGGGCAGGAGGCGAGCGATGATCCCGTGGCGGCGATCGAAGGACTGGCACGATCCGGCATGGCGTTCGTCAACCGGTACGACCGGGAGCTGTGGCGGGAGGTAATCGCCCAGACCATCCGCAGCGCGCGTGGCTCCCGCAGCGCGCGTGGCTCGGTGGCCGACCAGGTCGACCCGAAGATCGGCGAACGCGTGCGCGTCCTGCTCGATAATGCCCGGCAACGGGGCGATCTCGATGCGTACCTCGATACCGACGCCCTGGCGCAGGTGATCGAGTCGCTGATCGAGTCGGCGTTCCTGAACCTGATCCTCGACGACGGCCAGGACCCGCAGGCCGCGGCCAGCGACGTCGCCCGGCGGATCGCTCTCGTCGTCGACCCCCATCGGCGCGGGACGGTCTGAGCCGGCGGACGTCTATACTCCTTTTCATGGCCGTCCTCGAGTCCCGTGTCGACCCCAACGCGTCCGCGTTCGAGGACAACGCGCGGCACCATCGCGCACTCGCCGCCGATCTCCGGGAGCTTGCCGCCCGCGTCGCGCATGGCGGCGATGAACGCTCCCGGCAACGCCACGTCGGCCGCGGCAAGCTGTTGCCGCGGGACCGGGTGCAGGGACTGCTCGACCGCGGCTCCCCGTTCCTCGAGATCGGCCAGCTCGCTGGCCACGAGCTCTACGACGACGTCATCCCCGCCGCCGGGCTGATCGCCGGTATCGGTCGGGTGGCCGGCACCGAGTGCGTGGTCATCGCCAACGACGCCACGGTGAAGGGCGGGACGTACTACCCGATCACGGTGAAGAAACATCTGCGCGCCCAGGAGGTCGCCCTGGAGAACAATCTGCCATGCGTGTACCTGGTGGATTCCGGCGGCGCGTTCCTGCCCATGCAGGCGGGCGTGTTCCCCGACAAGGAGCACTTCGGCCGCATCTTCTACAACCAGGCCAACCTGTCCGCCGCGGGCATCCCGCAGATCGCCGTGGTCATGGGCTCGTGCACCGCGGGCGGTGCCTACGTTCCGGCGATGTGCGACCAGGCGATCATCGTCCAGAATCAGGGGACCATCTTCCTCGGCGGCCCGCCCCTGGTGAAGGCCGCGACGGGCGAGGTAGTGGACGCCGAGGCGTTGGGCGGTGGCGATGTCCACTCGCGCCGCTCGGGTGTGACGGACTACCTGGCGGCCGACGACGAACATGCACTGGCGCTGGCGCGGGAAGCGATCGCCTCCGCACCCGTCCGGTACCGCTCCACCGTGGCATCCGAGGACGTCGTTGACCCACGCTACCCGACCGAGGAACTCTACGGCGTCCTGCCCACCGACACCCGTACGCCCTACGACGTGCGCGAAGTGATCGCCCGGCTCGTGG
>JAGWBN010000213.1 GCA_021295875.1 Pseudomonadales bacterium | reverse complement strand
GCAGACCGTTACGAGTTCCTGCGCTACCATCCATCCTTCTGGAAGCCGATTACCTCCCCGGGCATGGGCGCCTCCGCCTGGCTCCACACCATGCTAAACACTGAGCGAGTGCTGGAAGAAAAGATGGTCCTTTTTTGGCACCAGGTCTTCGCCACCGGCGGCTCCAAGCTGGACCACTGGCACGAGATGGTTACCCAGGTAGACATGTTCCGCAAGTATGGCATGGGTAACTATCGCGACCTGCTCGTGGAACTGGCCAAGTCCCCCGCCATGATATTCTGGCTGGACAACTGCGACAATCACGCCTACGCCGTCAATGAGAACTGGGGCCGCGAACTGCTGGAACTGTTCAGCATGGGCGTGGGCAACTACACCGAGGACGACGTTCGGGAATGCTCCCGTGCCTTCACCGGCTGGACCATTGCCGCCTCCATACCCCGCAACGCCCACGGTCGCTACGATTGGGAGTTCGAGTACCTGCCCGAAGACCACGACGACGGCGAGAAGACCTTCCTTGGTCACACCGGCAATTTCAGCGGTGAAGACATCATAGACATCGTTTGTTCCCAGCCGGCCACCGCCCGGTTCATCGCCCGCCACCTTTATAACTTCTTCGTGGCGGAGGAACCACAGGTGCCTGCCTGGACGGTAACTCCGCCCAATGATCCCGAAGCGATCGAATTGCTGGCCCGCACCTTTACCGAGTCTGGCTACGAGATGAGGGAAGTCCTGCGGGTGCTGTTCACTTCAGAATTCTTCAAGAAAGCACAGTATGCCAAGATCAAGAGTCCCGCCGAGGTGCTGGTGGGTACCCTCCGCTTTGTCGGCGGCTACAAGTTCCCCGCCCCGGGTATCGGCAACCTGTCCAAGGAAGCTGGCTATATGGGCCAGGAACTGCTTAATCCCCCCAGCGTGGAGGGCTGGCACACTGGCGCCGAGTGGATCAACAGCGGTACTTTGATGAAGCGCATCAACTTCTCCGCCGATATGATGGGAGATACCACCCGTCCTGGCATCCAGGCCATCGTCAACCGGCTCCAGGCCCGGGGTGACCTGGAGCCTGAGAAATTCGTTGATGCCTGCCTTGACTTGTTGGGTCCAATACAGGTGCAGGACGACAACCGGCAGCAACTGGTCAACCACGCCCGGGAAACAGGGACTCTGACCTGGACCAATGACGTACAAGCCCGGGACCGCGTAGGCGAGATGCTTCAGTTGGTTGTATCTTTGCGCGAATACCAGTATGCTTAGGAACAATAATTCATAGATACTTGTCGCCACCCGGCCAAAATTCAGGCGGTTGGTCCAGCAAGGAGATTAGGAGATGACCAGCAACAAGAAAGACCCCGTTTTGGTTGTACTGCAGCTTTCCGGCGGGAATGACTACATGAATACAGTCATCCCGTACAATGATCCTCTCTACCGGGACAATCGCCCCGCCGTCGGTATAGCCGACGAGGATATCATTCGCATTAACGACGAACTGGGTTTCCACCCCAGTTTGCGGGTGATGGAGGAAATGTTCAACCGGGGCGAACTTGCCGTCATCCACGGCGTGGGCTACCCCGACTCGCCCCGGTCCCACTTCCGTTCCATGGACATCTGGCACACCTGTGAGCCGGACAAGGTGGGCACCGAGGGCTGGCTGGGTCTGGCCGCCCGGGAGATTGACCCCCACAAGGAAAACGTCGTTACGACCGTCAGCATGGGCCCCAGCATGTTCCGTGCCGTGTCCTTGCCCGGCGTTCCTGTAGCCGCCGTTGATGGGCTGGACAGCTACGGTCTGCTAACCGGCATTTCCAGTGAAGAGCAGCGGCTGAAGATTCTTGACCGTTTCACTCAGATGTATACCCCGACCATCGGCACCGGCGCAGTGATGGAGTTCCTGGGTGAGACCGGCTTGGAAGCCATGCAGGGCGCTGACATCCTGAAAGTCGCTCCAGGCATGTACTCCTCCACTGTCGAGTACGCCGACAATCCTATTGCCCGGAAGCTCAAGGACATAGCCCGCATACACCTCGCCGACCTGGGTACTCGCATTTTCTACTGTGACTACGGCAGCTTTGACTCCCACGCCAATCAACCCGGCATGCACGCTGGTCTCTGGAACGACGTGTGCGCCGGAGTGAGCGACTTCTTTGCTGACCTGAAGGAACACAATGCCGATGACAACGTGATTATGATCATGTTCTCTGAGTTCGGCCGTCGGGTCCATGACAACGGCTCCGGTACCGACCACGGCGCGGCCGGGGCGGCCTTTGCCCTCGGCACTCCGGTAAAGGGCGGCTTTTACGGTGAATACCCGTCACGCAGGGCCGAGGATCTGCAGCAGGGCGATCTGGTCCCCAACCTTGACTTCCGTGGCTTCTACACCACCGTGCTCGAGGACTGGATGGGTCTGGATGCCAAGCCCATCGTCAAGGGCGAGTTTGAGAAGCCCATGTTCCTCTAAGGATGGCCATAGGTTAGACAACAGGGGCCAGCGTCTTATCAGAGACTGCTGGCCCTTTGAATTAGGGTTCCACGGGCTAACTTCATTCCGGCGAGAGCCGGAATCCACTAAACGAAAGCCTTGGCTTTCCGCCTCAAGAGACAATGCCTAGTTCAGACCTCACTTAGCACGGAGGCAAAATCAGCAATGGTAACGCGAATAGCAGCCGGCAGGACTTACGATTTCAGTCATGCCATGGGACGTGGCGGCGTGGGCGCGGGCTTCAACTCGGGCAACGCTCTGGCCTTCAGTTCCGACAACTTGGTCTATGTCCTCAGTCGCGGCGGCGAGGCAGTAACTGCCGTACCGTGGCACCGCACCGCCCGGGGCGCCAGGGTTACAAAGTTCGATATGGGCCTGCACGCCGGCGACGAGGAGTTCATCAAGGAATTCGGCGAAACCGGTAACGGCCGTGGCCAGCTCATTTGGCCCGCTGGCCTGGCCATCGATTCGAGGGACGACATTTATGTCAGCGACGAGTGGATGAACCGGATCAACGTCTATGACACCGACGGCAATCTGTTGCGGGAATGGGGGACCATCGGCACCGGCGACGGCGAGTTTGACGGTCCTTCCGGCCTGGTCATGGACTCCAATGACAACCTATACGTGGTGGACAGCCGCAATCACCGGGTTCAGAAGTTTTCCTCGGACGGACGGTTCGTCGCCAAGTTCGGTAGCCCCGGCGACGGCGAGGGCCAGTTCAACACTCCCTGGGGCATAACCCTGGACCAGGACGGCTACCTATACGTGGTGGACACGAACAACCACCGGGTCCAGAAACTGACCAACGAAGGCCAGTTCGTGGCCCAGTTCGGTAGCTACGGTGACGGTCGCGGCGAACTTAACCATCCGTCGGACGTAACGGTGGACCCCGATGGTGACGTCTATGTCTGTGACTGGGGAAACGACCGGGTGCAGGCCTACGACCCTTCGGGCAGTTTTTTCACCAGTTTCGTAGGCGATGCCCAGCAACTGACAAAATGGTCGCAGATGATGCACTGAAACGACGCCGGGAGGTCAAAGACTTTCAAGCCGAATGGCGTCTCCGCATGCCCCGGGCAGTGGCCTTCGACGCCCCCAACAGTCGCCTGTTAATCCTCGACACCCAGCGCAGCCGAATCCAGATTTACAATAAGCTACAACATTACGTAACCCCGGCTCGTAACCTGTAACACAGGTTCTCGTCTATAACCGGGATAACGCGCGGGTGGGTTTGTAACCCACCCCTACGTTTTGCCGCAGTTAGAACCGTTATTTTGGCCGCCTAATCATCATCCGTGGCCGCGGGCACCTCGGCCCTCATCGCAATCAGCGAATCGTACCGCTGGGCGGCCTGCTCCGTAACCGTGTCCATGTCCTCGGGCAGCATGTACCTGGTGTCGAC
>JAGWBN010000212.1 GCA_021295875.1 Pseudomonadales bacterium | reverse complement strand
CAGCACATGGCGATGTGGGACTACTTTCCGCAGACGCGCAGCGGCATGCGCGTGACCGTCAAGGGCGACCGTCCTTTCCTTTGACCCGACCCTGAAGTTGGAGTAGTCAATGAAGCCGGCAATTGGGTTGGTCGCTACGCTCGTCCTCACGGGCTTGCTGGCCGCGTGCACGTTCACGGCCACCGTTTCGATCGAGGCCGGTCAAGTCCAATACTCTGGTCCGCCGAGCGAACGTCCGCAAGCTGCGTCAGGGCAGACATGAGTCCCCAGTCCGGCCGCGAAGACGATAGGATGGGCACGTCCTTGCCGCAGGAGATGGGTGCGCTGAGGCTGCGTCGCTCCGCAATCGACCCTCCGGGAGGCCAGCCTCTCCTGCTCGACGCATCGGCAGAGATCGGTCGCGGGGTCACGCTACTGAAGGGAGCCAACGGTTCGGGGAAGTCAACCCTCCTGCGTACGGTGGTCGGGCTCCATCCGCTTCGCGCCGGGACGATCGACTTCGACGGTGTCGACAGCCGGACGGATCGAGTGGCCTTTCTGCGGAACGTGGCGTACATGCCGCAGAATTTCGCCAGCTATCCTGGGCTCTCGGCGCTAAGCCTGCTCGTTTACTTTCTGCGCCTGCGCGGATTCCGGCGCAAGCAGGCGGCGCGCCAAGCTTCCTATTGGCTGCGTCAGGTAGGCCTGTTTGATCGCGCAGGTAGCGACACCGCCCACCTCAGTCCAGGGGCGCGCCAGCGGCTCGGCGTGGCGTACGTCTTCCAGACAGGGGCACCGCTTTGCATCCTTGACGAGCCGCTGGCCGGCGTCGATTCGGCCGGCCGAACAGCGATGCGGCGGATCTTGCAGGAGGAGGGGGCCGCAAGAACCATCCTTCTGACATCGCACGAAAGCGATGACCTCTTCAACGACGTGAACGCGCTGCAGATCGATGCCGGATGTCTCAAGGCGGCGCGTGCTCCCAATGGGAGCCGTTGAGCGTCCGGGGCCGTCGGGGGTCCCATGTTCCCCATCTGGCGCGCTCGGCGTTGTCGCGGCGTCCTTTCGAGCCGAGGTGCAAGCGAGACGGTCCACCGCGTCCCCTCTCCTGCATTTCGCCGTGCTGATTGGCCTCACGGCGCTCGTCGTGCCCGGCCCCGATGCCGGGCACACGCTCGTCTCGCTTGGATCCGCGCCCGTCGGCCTTTCCGCGGAAACCGCACTGGCGGCGGCAGGCGCCGTCCTCGGGATCCTCGCCGTTCCTGTATATGCCTGCACTCTCGGCGTTGGCTACCAACGTGATCGACGCAGCGGTGTTGGGGAGCTCCTGGCGACGACCGGCACACGTCCTTCAGTCGTCCATGTGGGGCGGGCAATGGTCAACCTGCTGATCGGGGGCTCGGTTGTGGCGACTGCAGGCACCGGTGCCTATGTCATCGTGCTTCTGGCCTACGAGTCCGTTCCTGGTCCCGCCGCAGGCGCAGCGTTCGTGCTGCTCTCCCTGCCCCCGGTGGTCCTAGCAGTGGCACTTGGCGCGGCCGGGGACCGGCTGTTTCCATTCCGCAACGTCGCACGGGTGGTCGTCACGATGTCCTTGTGGCTCGCTGTGTTGGCGACCGCGGCGGCATCCGGCAGCGACTTGGTGGGGCTTGCCGGCCTTGTCCCGAGCGGCAGCGAGTCGGGAGTCGGGTTCGGACTGTTCGTCACGGACGCCGTGCCAACCGTGCAGTGGGAGGTCGTGCAGATGTCGTCGGAGTTTCTCGGCAACCGTGTCGTCGCTCTCACGGTGACGGTCGCCGCGGTGATGGCCGTGCCCTTCGTCGTGCCGGCCTCGCGTCGTGGCGAATCCCAACGCCAACCGCGGCGCGCCACCGCCAACTGTAGCGAACAACGCATCGGGACGCCGGACCGGACGTCGCTTCCGACGACCGTGCTTGTGACGTCTGCTGAGTGGTGCCGGCGATCGCCGATGTGCGTGGTCGCGTTTGCGCTGGGGCTGCTCGTACCCCAGATTGGACTGACGTCGTTGGCTGTCCCGTTGGCGTTGCTCGTGCCGCTTGCGGTCGTGTCGAGGTTTGGTGACGACCCCGGCCTGCGCGACCTCGAGTGGACCACGGCGGCGCTTTTTCGGCCGACCCCGACGCTGTTCCGGTTCGTTGTTCTTGTGGCGCTGGCGCTGGCGTCATCCGTTTTCGCGCTGGTGGACGGCAGCTTGCAGAAAGGCGTCACGGTGTTCGCGGCGGTGTGCGGCATGACGTTGCTGCTGGTGTGGGGCAATGCATCCACGCGCTTTCGACGACATGGCATCCTCGTGTTCGTCACGCTGTGGTACGTGGGATCGTTCGGCGGCCTACATGGCGAGGGAGACTTCCTGGGTGTGTCGAGCGGCAGTCGCCTTGCTAGCTTGGCGTGGATGGGCTGGTGCGTGGTCGGGCTGGTCTTCATCTCTATCTCTGCTAGGGTCGCTCAAACGGACAGTCGGCCCCGGTGGCCCCGTGCCCTCTGACGCGATCCTGAAGTTGGAGTAGCCAATGAAGCCGGTACCTGGGTTGGTCACTACGCTCGTCCTCACTGGCTTGCTGGCCGCGTGCACGTTCACGGCCACCGTTTCGGTCGAGGGCGAGCCGCAGGAACCGCCTGCCGCGACCGTCGACGCCACGGAAGTCGCCACGGTCGAAGGCATCACGGAGTACCGCCTGCCGAACGGGCTGCGGTTCCTACTGTTCCCTGAC
>JAGWBN010000211.1 GCA_021295875.1 Pseudomonadales bacterium | reverse complement strand
ACCTCCTTGACGCTGTCCCGGGCCGTCAGGAGCCGTTTCATGTAGTCGATCAGGCGGTCGTTGCGGATCAACTCGGCATCAAGGTCGAAGCGTTTCCGGGCCTGGTGGCCTTCCATGAAAATGCGCGGCAGCGCGGTGGCGATCAGCACGACGATGGCGAGCGGATGCAGGATCGCCAGCAGGCTGACCATGGCGATCATCGAGAACGACTGCTGGATGAGACTCATCGACGATTGGCAGATGTTCGACATGCGGTAGATCTGCTCGTTGGCGTGGTGAAGTTGGTCGTAGAACCTCGGCGTCTCGTAGAAGGCGACGTCGAGTGCGCCCGCCTTGTCGAGGATGCGTGCGTAGGCGGCGTACCAGATCTTCTCGCTGAACATGTGGTCGGTGAATCCGGATACGGCGTCGCAAAGCGCCTGGAAGATCCACAGCCCGAAGATCACCGCCACGGGAATGAACACCGCGGACCACGCCAGATCCTCGCCGGCCGCACCCACCACGGTGTCGATGATGACCTTGGTCATCCAGACGATGGCGGCCGGGATCACCGCGGTCACGAACATCAGCACGCACTGGATGCCGAGCATCGCCGGCGCCACTTCCCACAGGTAGCGGAAGATGCGCGGCACGATCAGGGCGATGTCGCGGAGCGCCAACCAGGCGCCCTTCTGTTCGGGACGAAAATGCTCGCTCATGGCAGCCGTTGGCTCCGCCTAGTCGGTTCGTCGTGGTTCGCCCGGCGGGGGTGGATGTCCGCCGAAGTGTATTGTGGCAATTCGGGACCGGGTTGTCAGGAACCGGGTCGACGTTGTTGCCGTGCCCGCAGGGTGTGTTCGCCGCACCAAGGTCGAGGTGGGTGTCCCAGGCGAAACGACAGTTGCCGCCTCGTCCTCGTCCGTACCATAGGCCGCGACGTTCTGCTCATCGTCGTCGGCACCGAGCTCGTAGTTCTGGTTAACTTGGCGGGGGGTTTCCGCGACAATGCGCCATGGCTGGGAAGAGACCAACGGACGCCCCGGGTGCAGGCAGTCTTGGATTCACCTACGCGCCGGTGATGTTCCAGACCGATCATGAACCCGACGTGCGCCTCGCATGCTTCCGCGTGCGCAAGATCCTCGAGGGCGTCGTCCACGATACCGTGGCCTTGGAGGGCAATCCGTTCACCCTCCCCGAGGTCAAGACACTGCTCGACGGCGTCACCGTCGGCGGGCATCGCCTCGAGGATCAACGGCAGGTACTGAACCAGGCGGAAAGCTGGAAGGAGCTACTCGCCAGGGTGGAGAAGCGGTCGTTTGAGCTCGACCGGACGACCTTTTGCGACCTCCATGCGCTTGTCGCGCGTAAGGAAGCCGCCGACTGGGGTGTCTTTCGCACGGATTCGGTAACCATCGCCGGAACGGACTACCAACCGCCGCCTTGGGAGTCGCTGGAGTCGATGTTCGATAGCGGGCTCGAAACGCTACAGGCGATCAATAGTCGCCACGAACGCGCCGTCGCGATGTTCCTGTTCGGCGCGCTCAACCAGTTCTTCTACGACGGCAACAAGCGGACCTCTCGGCTCATGATGAACGGCATTCTGCTCGGTGCCGGCGAAGACGCCATCTCGGTGCCCGCACGCCGGCGGCTGCCGTTCAACGAGGCGATGATCCGCTTCTACGACACCCGGGACGGCACGGAGATGATGCATTTCATGGCGAGTTGCTCGCTGGATCCCCGGCTGCGCACCGACGCCTAGGGAAGGTCTGATTAAGACCTTCCCTAGTTCCCTAGCGCGGCACAGGGATGTGCCGCCAAATTCAATGACGCAAGGAATTGAATTTGTACGCAAAAAAGACCGCGCTCTTGTTCTTGCGTTTCTGATCAAGCCAGGGATGGCTTGATCAGAACATTCCTAGGGCGCGGGGCTTGTCCGCGCCGTTGGTCCGGTGATCGCGCCCTACGCGTTCGATTCGCCGGCCCCGAAACTCCTTGAGTCGGTTTACACTGCGTGTTTTCCGTTCAAGCCCTTAAGGATTCCAAATGTCCGAACACCCCGCCGAGCTGCTCGGGCAGCTCGCCACCATCGACACGCCCACCGTCTGCAACGCCTTGGAGAGCGTCGCGCCGCAGCGTCGTGGCTTCGGCTACACGGTCGAGCCGCTGGTCTGCACCCGACCCGAACTCGGCGTCATGGTGGGCTACGCGCGCACCGCCACCATTCGGGCGCGGCATCCGGCGGACCGGCGCAACAGTCCCGGCGACTACTACGACTACATCGACAACGGCGGACCGAAACCGGCGATCTCGATGATCCAGGATCTCGACGGCGATGCCCGCGGCTACGGTTCGTTCTGGGGCGAGGTCAACAGCAACATCCACAAGGGCCTCGGCTGCCTCGGCGTGATCACCGACGGCAGCGTCCGGGATCTACCCGACGTCGCCGACGGCTTCCAGATGCTGGCCGACCGGGTGGGCCCGTCCCACGCCTTCGTCCACGTGGTCTCCTTCGGCGGCCAGATCAACGTCTGCGGCATGACCGTCATGGACGGCGACCTGGTGCATGCGGATCAGCACGGTGCCGTGGTCATTCCACACGACGTGGCCGACAAGGTCATGGACGCCGCGGCCGCCATCGCACGCCGCGAGGGTGTCATCATCGCCGCGGCGAAGGCGCCCGGGTTCAACGTCGAAAAATTGAAAGCGGCGCAGGGCAAGTCCGCCGAAATCCACTGAC
>JAGWBN010000026.1:13839-29721 GCA_021295875.1 Pseudomonadales bacterium | reverse complement strand
CCTCTCAGACCAGCTATGGATCGTCGCCTTGGTAGGCCATTACCCCACCAACAAGCTAATCCAACGCAGGCTCCTCCGATAGCGTGAGGTCCGTCCGTCACGACCGAAGCCGCGACGGGGTTAGATCCCCCACTTTCATCCCCGGCCAAAAGACCGGTGATCGTATGCGGTATTAGCTCGAGTTTCCCCGAGTTGTCCCCCACTACAGGGTAGATTCCTACGCGATACTCACCCGTTCGCCACTTTACTCAGCCCCGAAGGGCCTTTCTCGTTCGACTTGCATGTATTAGGCCTGCCGCCAACGTTCAATCTGAGCCATGATCATACTCTTCACTTTATTAGCTAAGCCGAAGCGCCGGCATACGCAAAAGCGTCCACCAACTCAACGGCCGAAGGGTTTGCTCGAGGCTCGTGAATCGAGCGCCCACACGAATGGCTTGTCTTCACGTTCTTAAAGAGCGGGCACGAAGGGCTTCGCCTTCGGGCCAAGGGCTGCGTATCATACGCCCGGCCCTTACCTTGTCAATGGCTATTTTGGTGTCCTGAGGCGCGCCATCACGCACCTGTCGGGCTAGGTCTCGGCGAGGACGAGCAGGTGCCAGTTCTTGCGGCCTCGGCGGAGTAGGTGAAAGCGCCCCTGAAGGGCGTCCGCGGTGTCCAAGCGCATGGTCGGATCCGTAACTCCCGCGCCGTTCAAACGAATGCCTTTACCCTGAACCAGGCGCCGCGCGGCACCGTTGGAGTTGGCGAGGCCAGCCGCGGTGAGGGCGGTCAGGAGCCCCGTGCCGGGCGCCACCTCGGTGCGCTCCATGCCATCGCGTTCCAGTTGCGCCATATCGTCCGCACCGAGGCTGCGGATGTCGCCGTCGAACAGCGTCGCCGTGATCCGTTCGGCGGACGAGACCCCGGCGTCGCCATGGACCAACCGAGTCGCCTCCACGGCCAGCAGACGCTGCGCCTCGCGGCGCTCCGGATGCGCCTCCAACGACGCTTGGGCGGCGTTGATCGCGTCCTCCTCCAGTAGGGTGAAGCAGCGCAGGAAGCTCCCCACATCGGCATCCGCACTGTTCAGCCAGAACTGGTAGAAAGCGTACGGCGAGGTCCGCTCGGCATCCAGCCACACGGCGCCTGCCGCACTC
This sequence comes from Pseudomonadales bacterium, assembly GCA_021295875.1. Lineage (GTDB taxonomy): Bacteria > Pseudomonadota > Gammaproteobacteria > Pseudomonadales > Azotimanducaceae > VXYL01. The sequence continues at coordinate 28,582 of JAGWBN010000026.1, read as the reverse complement.
TTACCGAACTTCGAGCCGTCCCGTTTGGTGACGAGCGGCATCGACAAGGCGTACGCGGGGCGACGCAGAACACGGCGTACCAGGTCGATGCCGGCGACGATGTTCCCCCACTGGTCCGAGCCTCCCACCTGCACGTCGCAGTCGTAGCGGCGCGCCAGCTGTAGGAAGTCGAAGGCCTGCAGCAGCGCGTAGCTGAACTCGGTGTAGGAAATACCCGATCCGTCGCGTTCGGGACGAAATCGCGCTGAATCATCGCGTTCACGGAGAAGTGTTTGCCCACATCCCGCAGGAAGCTGATCACGTCGACGTCGCGGGTCCAGTCCAGGTTGTTCACCACGATCCCTGCATTCGAACCATCGGTGTCGACGATCCCCGCCACCTGGTGACCTATCGATTCCACCCAGGCCTCGATGGTCTCGGCGGAGTTCAGCGTCCGCTCCTCGGTCCGCCCGGACGGATCGCCGATGGCGCCGGTCGCACCACCGAGCACGACGATGGGACGGCTGCAGGCGGCGGAGCATCAGCAGTGGCACCAGGTTGCCGACCTGCAGACTCGGCGCGGTCGGGTCGAACCCGCTGTAGACACTCCGTGAGCGACCGCCGAGGTGTTCCGCCAAGCCGGCGTGATCGGACACCTGGGCGATCAATCCGCGTCTTGAAAGAGAACTCAGTAGCGAGGGGGTCACGACGGGCGATTATCAGACGCGCCACCGCTCGGCACAACACCACCGTCCGCTAGAGCCGCTAGAGTCCGGGAAGATCAAGAGCATACAGCGTGTTTCAGTGTGTCATCGGGGGTTCACATCGCTGTCCGTTCGCCTATACTGCGATGCTTTGGGTTCTCGCAGGCGGAGGGCCGGAGTACGGCGGGCCACCCGCCGAGATCAGGCGCGACCTTGGTAAGGTTTCCAGCAACCCACCTTGCCCTACTAGCGGCATTGACGCTGGCCATCGCCGCCGTGTGGATGTTCGGCGGTGTTCCGGAGTCCGCCAATGCCGCCGGCGCTTCCGACCTCGAATCCGGACCGTCCGCGCCGATCACCCCGGTCCCCGCACCTCCCGACGCGGTGACCAAACCACTGGATCCGCCGCCGCTGGAGACTTTCGTCGCCCGCGTTCGGCGAGGCGACACGCTGTCGGACATCTTCGAGCGCAATGGAATCCCCGCCCGCGACCTGCAGCTGCTGATCGACAGCGGTCCGCTGGGCAAACGGCTGGAGAACATCTTCCCCGGCTACGAGTTCGAGTTCGGCCGCGACATCCAGGCCAACCTCTTGCATCTGAAGTACCGTCCGAGTCGCGAGGAGACGGTCGAGTTTCAAAGGATCGGTGACCGCTTCGAGGCATCCGCCGTGGTCAAGGATCCGCAAGACGTCCGCCAGTACCGGGGCGGGCGCATCGAGCGCACACTCTTCTCGGCCTGCCAGGGCGTCGGTCTCAACGACCAATTCGCCACACGCCTCGCCGAGATATTCCGCTGGGACATCGACTTCATCCTCGATGTCCGCACGGACGATGAGTTCCACGTGCTCTACAACGAGCAACGCATCGACAACCAGTTCGTCGGCTTCGGCGACATCCTCGCCGTGGAGTTTATCAACCAGGGCGAGACCTACCGAGCCGTTCGCTACGATGACGGCAAGGGCGGCATCGGCTACTACACCCCCGACGGCGAAAGCATGCGCAAGCGTTTCCTACGGGCGCCGCTCGACTTTTCGCGTATCAGCTCGGACTTCAACCTCAAGCGAATACACCCCCTGTGGAAGAGCGAGATGCCGCACCTCGGCATTGACTACGCCGCACCCACAGGTACGCCCGTCAAGGCTTCCGGCGACGGTACCGTGCTCACCGCCTCGAAGACGTCATCGAAAGGCAACTACATCGTCATCGGGCACGGTGAGCGGTATCAGACCAAATACCTGCACCTGTCACGGTTCGCTCGGGGCATCGAGCAGGGCAAACGCGTTCAGCAGGGTCAGGTGATCGGCTACGTCGGCGCCACGGGTTGGGCGACCGGCCCCCACCTGCACTACGAGTTCCTGGTGCGCGGTGTCCACCTGAATCCCCGCAAAGCCCTGTCGACACTGCCTCAGACGCACCCCATCAGTCCCGAAGACCGGGTGGGTTTCGACTCTTCCGCGGCGCTGCTGCTGGCCGAACTGGACAACCGCAAGAAGAGCCAGCAGTTCGCCTCCCTCGACGCCGCCCGGTAGCGACGGCCCTTGCGGTCGCCCGTGTTCGGTAAACGAACGCCGCGCGATCGTCAGCACAAGCCTTCACTGAAAAAGCCTCGACACGGGTGGGAACCATGCAGTTTGTCGGCGTGATGTCGGGGACGAGCGTCGACGGGCTCGACGTGGCGTTGTTGGGAGTCGGCACCGGCCCGCCCCGCATCGACGCCGCCGATACCGTGCCCCTGCCGAACCCTCTTGCCAACGCCTTGACCAGCCTGATGCGTCCCGGCGCGAACGAGATCGTACGAATGGGCGATGCCGATGCGGCATTGGGAGAGTTCATTGGTCGGACCGTGGTCGCGTGCCTCGACCGTTGGGGAGTCTCGCCTCCCGACGTACGGGCAATCGGCTGCCACGGTCAGACCATCCGCCACCACCCCGAAGCGTCGACGCCGTTCACCGTGCAGATCGGCGACCCCAACCGGATCGCCGAGGTCACCGGCATCGATGTCGTCGCCGACCTTCGCCGTCGCGATCTCGCGGCCGGCGGCGAGGGCGCGCCGCTGGCGCCGCTGTTCCACGAGGCGCTATTCCGGGACGGCGTGCGGAACCGCATCGTGGTAAACATCGGCGGCATTGCCAATGCAACGATTCTGCCGGCCGCATCGACCTCCATACTCGGGTTCGACACCGGGCCCGGGAACGCCCTGCTCGACGCCTGGACCCGCCACTGCCTGTCCGCACCGTTCGATCGCGACGGCGCGTGGGCCGCAAGCGGCAAATCCCAGCCCGGACTGCTGGAAGTGCTACAGGCGGACGCGTTCATCGCCCGGCAACCACCGAAAAGCACCGGTAAGGAGACCTACAACCTGGACTACGTCGTCGAGGCCTGCCGGAGGTTCGGCCCGAAGCCGGTGGACGTGCAGGCGACACTCGCCGAGTTCACCGCGTGGAGTATCGCCACGGCGGTCCGGCGTTGGGGACCACCCAAAGGTGACCTGGTGGTCTGCGGCGGCGGTCGTCGGAACGCCCACCTCGTGGAGCGACTGACCGCCAATCTCGACGGCTACCGGGTGGTGGCTTGCGACGAACTCGGGGTCGACGGCGACGCCCTGGAGGCCGCCGCGTTCGCTTGGTTCGCACATCACCGTCTGCAAGGACTGGCAGGCAACGCGCCAGCGGTTACCGGGGCACGCGGGCCGCGGGTGTTGGGTGCCGTGTATACCGGTCAGCCACCATGAAGGGCACGCCGAACAACCCGTAGGGGCTATCCTTGTCGTCGCCCGTGCCGGCAAGTGGGTTGTCAGTTCGCCAAGGCGGGCCACAAGGGGTCGGCCCTGGGGCGTTCAGATCGCGAACGAGTTGCCGCAGCCGCAGGTGGAGGAAGCGTTGGGGTTGGCAACGACGAACTGGGCGCCGGACAAGTCCTCCTTGTAGTCGATCTCGGCACCCACCAGATATTGGTAGCTCATGGGGTCGACGACGGCGGTCACGCCGTTGCGCTCGACCACGGAGTCGTCGTCCGCAACGCTGTCGTCGAAGGTGAATCCATACGAGAACCCGCTGCAGCCGCCGCCCGTGATGAACACGCGGAGCTTAAGGGCGCTGTTGCCCTCGTCCTCGATCAGTTCACGGACCTTGTCCGCAGCGCGGGGCGAAAATTGGATGTTGACGTCCATTGATCGGATTATAGCCGTTCGCCGTCGCTCATCGGCGCGCTCCGTTCATAGGTAGTCGCGCCATGCCCAAGCCGGCGCCCCCGTACGGTTATAGTTACTCGCTCCGCTGATCCGCAGCACCGGCACGGAGCCGCACCTGTCCACCTTCACCCGAGCCAAGGGCACCGTCGTGGAGTTCTTTCACAGGCAGCTTGCCGGAGGAACGGCACTACCCGAGTTGTCCATGCTCGCCATCATCGTAGGCGTTCTGACGGCTACCGTCGTGCTCCTGTTCCGCGGGGCCATCGAGGCCGCCGCCTGGCTGACCGGGCGTCCGGATGCCGAGACCTTCGAGGCTCTCGGCATCACTTGGCACCTGCTGCTGCCCATCGCGGGCGCCGTCGTGGTCGGCTTGATGCTCACCCGATCACCGCCCGACTCACGCCGTTTCGGCGTGGTTCACGTCATGGAACGGCTGGCGCGGCATCGTGGCCGGCTGCCTTGGCGCGGCGCGGTGCATCAATTCGTCGGCGGGGTCATCGGATTGGCGACCGGCTTTTCCGGCGGCAGGGAAGGGCCGGCCGTGCACCTCGGGGCCGCCACTTCCAGCCTGCTCGGGCAGGTGCTTCGACTCCCCGACAACTGTGTCCGCACCCTCGTTGCCTGCGGTTCCGCAGCCGCCATCGGGGCATCGTTCAATACCCCCATGGCCGGCGTCATCTTCGCCATGGAAGTGGTGATGATGGAGTATGCGATCACGAGTTTCGTGCCCATCATCATCGCCACCGTGACGGCAACCCTGCTCAGCCGCTGGTTCGTCGGCGATGTCATCGAGTTTCCCATCCCCCACACCGAAATGGGCTCGCTCGTGGAGGTCCCGTACATCATGGTCGCGGGGGTCGTCGTCGGACTCCTGGCCGGCACGTTCACCTATCTCGTGTCGGTGTTCGCGAAGCTCGGATCCATGCCGTTCTGGGCCCAGGCGACGTTGGCGGGGGCCATCACCGGACTGGCCGCGCTGGCGGCGCCGGAAGTCCTCGGCGTGGGCTACGACACCGTCAACGCCGCCCTGCTCGGCAATTTCGCGTGGACGACGTTGCTGGCGATCCTCGTCGCGAAGTTCGTCGCCTCCGCCGCCTGCGTCGGTGTGGGACTGCCGGTGGGGGTGATCGGTCCGACGCTTGTTCTGGGTGCGCTGCTCGGCGGGCTGATCGGCATCGCGGGCCACGTTTTGATACCCGAACATGCCTCGACACCGGCGCTGTACGTGATGCTCGGCATGGCGGCGATGATGGCGGCCGTCCTGCAGGCGCCGCTGGCGGCGCTGGTCGCGGTGCTGGAACTCACCGCCAGTCCACGGGTCATCCTGCCCGCCATGCTCATCATCGCCATCGCCACCCTGACGACCAGCCTGTTCAAGCGTCGTTCGGCCCTGTTGACCACGCTCGCAACGCTCGGAGTTCGCTATCCTCCACATGCGGCGGCGCAACACCTTCTCCGTGTCGGTGTGGCTGGCCTGATGGACCGAGAATTCGTACTAACCACCGAGCCTACAGACAATGAGTTTCGCGACAGCCTGGACCCGATGCCGCGTTGGATCGTCGTCGACGATCCCGGTGACGCACGTTCCGTGGTCGATGCGAGGGATCTCGAACACCGGGACGACCCCCCCGGAGCCACTGCCGACATCGTCGAGCGGTTGCGTCTCGCCGAACGCTACCAAGCCGGCGATATCGACGTTCGCGCCACGCTCCAGGAAGCGCTCACCGAACTCAACCGTTTCGGCGTGGACACGCTGTGCGTCACCCGGTCGCGATCGGCATGGAGGTCGAACGGCGATTCCCGGCGAACCGTGGTCGGCGTGCTGACCCGGGAAGACATCGAAAGCCAGGCATGGTGGTAGGGTGCCGCCGGACCCGCAGACAACCGCCTCGTCGCCAAGCCAATTCGGAATCTAGACAGATGAATCTCGACACCTCGTCCAAGTTGCTCGCCAGGGCGGAACTCTGCATTCCCGGTGGCGTGAATTCGCCCGTCCGCGCATTCCGTGGCGTCGGCGGTTCGCCGGTTTTCTTCAATAGCGGCGATGGCGCCTGGCTCACCGACGTGGACGGCAACCGCTACATCGACTACGTCGGAGCTTGGGGGCCTATGCTGCAGGGACACGCCTTCGCACCGGTGATCGACGCCGTGCGTAACCGCGCCCTGTCCGGACTCGGTTTCGGTGCGCCGAGCGAGGTGGAAGTCGAACTGGCCGAGGCGGTCGTTGCACGGTTCGCCTCGATCGACAAGGTGCGTATGGTGAACTCGGGTACCGAGGCGACCATGACCGCCATCCGCCTGGCCCGGGCACACACCGGCCGCGACCTGATCGTCAAGTTCAAGGGTTGCTACCACGGGCATGCCGATGCCTTCCTGGCGCAGGCGGGTTCGGGCCTGCTGACCCTCGGCCTACCGGATTCGCCCGGCGTACCGCAGGACACCGCGAAGCACACCCTGACGCTGCCGTACAACAACGCCGAAGCCGCGACGGCGGCCTTCGACCGCTACGCCGATCGCATCGCCGGGATGATCGTCGAGCCGGTGGCCGGCAACATGGGTTGCATCCCCCCGGCCGCGGGATTCCTCGAGACACTGCGCACACTGGCCTCGGATGTCGGCGCGGTGCTGATCTTCGACGAGGTGATCACCGGTTTTCGCGTGCACGCCGGCGGTGCCCAGACTCGCTATGGCGTGACCCCCGACCTGACCACGCTCGGCAAGGCGATCGGCGGCGGCCTGCCCGTCGGCGCCCTCGGCGGACGCGGTGAACTCATGGACCAGCTCGCACCCCTCGGGTCCGTCTATCAAGCGGGAACCCTGTCCGGCAATCCCCTCACCATGAGCGCCGGACTCGCGATGGTCGGCTCCCTGGACGAGGCGTTCTACGAGACCCTGGCGGCCACCACCGAGCGTCTTGCCCGAGGTATCGAGGAACGCGGTCGGAACCACAACGTGCCGGTTGCGGTGAATCGGGTCTGCGGCATGCTGAGCCTGTTCTTCACGTCGGGCATCGTGGCCGATTTCGACGACGTCGCGGTGTCCGACGTCGACCGCTATCGCCGGTTCTTCCACGCCATGCTGGACGACAACGTCTATCTCGCCCCTTCCGCCTACGAGACGGTCTTCGTCTCCGGTGTCCACGGCGATGCGGAGGTCGAGCACACCTTCGCCGCCGTCGATCGGGCATTCGCCCGGCTCGCGTCAGACTGAGACGGGTGGGGCAATGACACCATCTTTCCGATCGGCGCCGGCATACGACATCTGCGGCATCGGCAATGCCCTGATGGACCTGGAGTACGCCGTCGACGACTCGTTCCTGCGCGACTCGGACCTGGTCAAGGGTCATATGACGCTGGTGGACGAAGACCGGATGGAAGCCCTGATGGCGAGTCTGGCGGATCACGAACCGCGCTACCGCTCCGGCGGTTCCGCGGCCAATACCGTCTTCGCGGTGAAGGGCTTCGGCGGCCGCAGCGTCTATTCGTGTCGCGTTGCCAGGGACCCGGTCGGTGATCGTTTTCTGCAAGACATGCATCGCGCCGGGATCGACACCATCGGCAACCACGGCAACGACGGCAAATCGGGCCGCTGCCTGACCCTGATCACCGATGACGCCGAACGAACGATGACGACCTTTCTGGGCGTGTCGGAGCATCTCTCCGTCGACGACCTCGACGACGCCGTGATCGCAGAATCCGCCCACCTATATATGGAGGGTTATCTGGCGGCGTCGGCGTCGGGATGCGCGGCGGCCGTCCGGGCACGTGAGCTGGCGGAGGCCGAGCGCGTACCCGTGAACGTCTCGTTCTCCGACCCCTCCATGGTCGTCGCCTGCCGCCATGGTCTCGAGCGGATGCTCGGCAACGGCGTAGCGCAACTCTTCTGCAACGAGGAGGAGGCGCTTCTATGGGCGGGAACCGACCGTCTGGACGTCGCTGCGGTTGAACTCGGCGACATCGCACCGTATGTCAACATCACCCTGGGAGCGCGCGGCAGCCTCGTGCTCGCCAAGCGCAAGCGAACGGTCGCACCCGGCCAGCCAAGCGACATTGTCGACACAACGGGGGCCGGCGACATGTACGCGGGAGCAGTCGTCCACGCCCGCGCCCATGGGGCGGACCCTCTCGACGCCGCCAGATTCGCCAACTTCGCGGCGGCGGAAGTCGTCTCCAAGCACGGTGCACGACTGCACGGCATCGACGACTACGCAGCTCTGAAGAGACGGTTCCGGGCCAATGGTCCGTGGGGCTCAGGAGAGCCCCAGGGTCGCCCCCACGGGGAGTAGGCCTGTTGGCGTGATCGCATACGCCGTCACGCCACAGCGGAGCGCCAGCACGCGCACGCCGGCGTCGACGGCACGGCGCAGCGCGAGTCCGTAGTTCGCGTCGATCTCGTCGGCCGGGCGTACCCCGTCGATGCCGTTGTGCAGCACGCAGAAAACCAGCGCCGCCCCGAGCCCGGATCGGGCGAGCCGGGCAAGTGCATCGACGTGCCGCGTCGCACGGACACTCACCGCGTCGGGGAATGCCCCACTGTCGGCAAGCCGAAGCGTCACCGACTTCACCTCCACGAAGACATCTCTCACGAGCAGATCGAAACGGCCACCCTCCCCGGGAATGGCCACTTCGCGCCGGATCGGGGATGTCCGCGAGAATCCCGGCAGAACCCCCGCCGACAACGCTTCGACCACCAATCCGTTGGCCCGCGCCGTGTTCACGCCGATCAGGTGGCCGTCGGCATCCTCGACGATCTCCAGCGAGTGGCGGTACTTGCGCCGGAGGTTCGGCGATGTCGAATACCAGATCCGGCTGCCGGGGTCGGCGCAACCCGTCATGGCCCCCGTATTGGCGCAGTGGATGGTCATTCGCCGACCCTCCAGCGTCTCGACATCCGCCAGGAAACGTTTGTATCGCCGAATCAGCAGGCCTTGACAAAGTGCCGGCTCGAAAATCACCCGGCACCACCGGAAGCGCATCCCGGGGCGAACAACCGTGAAACGATTGTTAACGACGTCGATATAGCCATCACCAAGACGTTTTGGTAGGTTACGCGCCCTCTCGGTTCGAGACGAACACTGTACAGCTTATGAATGACCCATCTGGCAACACGTCCACCGGGGACGGAGGCGAGTCCACCACCGTCGTCCGCGGTGCCCGTGCGCAAGGCGACCACTCGCCGTTCAGGGACTTCGTTCCCTACGAGGGTGACTCGGACGAGGCGTACATGAACTCCAACCAGATCAAGCACTTTCGCAACATGCTCCTGGGGTGGCGCCACGAACTCATGGAGCAGGTGGACCGCACCGTGAACCACCTGCAAGACGAGGCCTCGAACTTTCCGGACGAGCTCGACCGTGCGACACGCGAAGAGGAACTCGGCATCGAACTGCGCACCCGAGACCGTGAAAGACGTCTGATCCGCAAGATCAACGAGACCATCGAGCGAATCGACCAGCAGGACTACGGCTACTGCGACACCTGCGGTGTGGAAATCGGCCTGCGTCGCCTGGAAGCGCGTCCCACCGCCACGCAATGCGTGGACTGCAAGGCCCTGGACGAACTCCGCGAGAAGCAACTCCGCGGCTAGTGGTCGACCACTAGAGCGCGACCCGACGGGTCGCGCTGGAAGATTCGCCACACCGTCGGCGCGCTGCGCGAATCCACGACCAGCACAATCTCCGCACGCAGCTCACCCCTCAACGAGCAAGCCGGATCCTCAAGGAGCCTTCCAATCCACCGTACACCGGACGGTTCGCGCCCACACCGTCGGGGCCCCTGCACTTGGGTTCGCTGCTCACGGCGGTGGCGTCGTGGCTCGACGCCCGCGCCGGCAACGGCCGCTGGCTACTGCGCATCGACGACTTGGACACGCCCCGTGTGGACCCCGACGCAGAGTCCGAGATCCTCGCAACGTTGACGGCCCACGGTCTGTACTGGGACGGACCGGTCGCCCGACAGAGCGACCACGTCGCGCACTACCACGCCGCCCTGGCGAAGCTGGCAGAGCGCTGCTTTGCCTGCCGCTGCACCCGGCGGGAACTGCGCGGTACGGACCGCTACCCAGGTACCTGCCGGACCTTGTCCCTGCCCTGGGAAGGAAACGCCATCCGTATCCGGTCTGAAGGCCGCGTCGAGTTCGTGGACCGCGTGCAACGGGCATGCTCCCCTGGCGAGTCCACCGCGTCACACCGGCACTGGGGCGCGCTCGACGATTTCGTTGTGCAACGGCGCGACGGGTTCGCTTCGTATCATCTCGCGGTTGTCGTCGACGACCAGGCGATGGGGGTGGACCACGTGGTTCGCGGCGCCGACCTGATTGACGACACCCCTCGGCAGCTCTTCCTCATCGACGCGCTCGGCGACGCGCGGCCGAGCTATGCCCACGTTCCCGTGATCGTGGAGGATTCCGGCGTCAAGCTGTCGAAGCACAACCAGGCGACGGCGATCAACCGCCGCTTCGCCCGGCGCAACGTCGGCGCGGCGTTGACCCTTCTCGGTTTCGACCCGCCGGACGAGAACATCGCGACGATCCTCGAATGGGCGATTGACCATTGGGACATCGCCAGAATCCCGCCCTCTCCTGTCGTTCAGGGGTTCACGGCGATTTCCTGACGTCGGGCCCGCGCTGCTACCATTGCGGGATGACCCGCGTCCTCGTTGTTGAGCCGGACGAATCGAGCCGCCGGAATCTACGCGGGGAGTTCGAACGCATCGGCATCGACGTCATCGAAGCGTCTCACCTGAAAGACGCTCTACGGGCCGACGCGGGGCAGGCGGATGCCGTCGTGGCCAATGCCGCTCTTGCCGTGGAGGCCCGGGACTTTCTCGCCTTGTCCGCGCCGGCGCCCGTGGTACTCGTCGCCGACTCGCCCAGCATCGAGCAGGCTGTTGAGTGCATGCGTCTCGGCGCGGCGGACTATGTTCCCCAGCCGTTCGAGCCGGCAACCCTCATCGCCGCCGTCGAGCGGGCCACGAGCCGCGCGACACCAGCGGTCGGCGGCGAAACGCCCTTTCCAACCATCGTCGGGCACTGCGCCGCCATGCGCGACCTGCTCGACCAGGTCGGCACCTGGGGACCCACGGAGGCGACGGTCCTCATCCAAGGCGAGTCGGGGACCGGCAAGGAACTCATCGCCCGAGCCCTGCACGCCTCCAGCAGACGCCGGCATGCCCAGGTCATCGCCTTCAATTGCGCGGCGATCCCGGAGACCATGATCGAGCCCGAGCTGTTCGGCCTCGACTCGCGGGTCGCCAAGCTCTCCCACGCCGCGCGCCCCGGTCTAATAGAAGCGGCGGATGGTGGTACCCTGTTCCTGGACGAAGTCGCCGACATGCCGCCACCCGCCCAGGCACGCCTGGTCTGTTTCCTCAAAGACGGCCAGGTCAGGCGGTTCGGAAGCGCCCAGACGCGCGATGCGAACGTGCGCATCATCGCCGCGACCCGCCAAGATCTCGGCGAATTCGCCGGCCGCGACCGCTACAGTGACGATCTCTTCCAGTGCATCGACGCCGTTCTGCACGTCCCGCCATTGCGAGACCGGGGCGAGGACGTGGTCGTTCTCGCGCAGGCCGTTCTGGAACGCACCTGCAACAAGCTCAACAAGCAGGGACTCACGTTCGCTGCGGCGGCTCTCGACGCGATGCGCGCCTACCCTTGGCCCGGCAACGTGCGCGAGTTGGAGAACGCCGTGGAGCGGGCCGTCATTCTCACCGACGAGGGGGTCATCGATGCCGAACGGCTCGCCATCGGCACCGGACGGGTCCGGCTGCAAGCCGCGGAACCCGAGGACCAAACGAGCAGTCTCGAGGACTACTTTCTGCACTTCGTGCTCGACCACGAGGATCAGTTCACCGAAACGGAACTGGCGGCGAAGCTGGGGATCAGCCGCAAGAGCCTCTGGGAGCGCCGGCAGCGGCTGAACATACCGCGGCGTCGCACCCGCAAGCGGGGGCCCCGGCGGTCGTAGGCGGGATCCTGAGGGTTTCATCAAGGCAAAGAGCGGTCTGGTGAGAAATGCGGGTTAGGCACGGGCGACCAATACGTGCACCAAGAGCACGCGGTCGCCCCGACGGGTACAATCGCGGTCGAACATCAGGATCCTTACTGCATCGCTTCGAGGCAAATCCTTGCTGAATCGCATCGCCGACCACGGAATCGACCGCAGCCGTGTTTCCAAAAACGCGGTTGCCGTGATCGACAAACTGCGCAGCGGCGGATTCGACGCGTACCTCGTCGGCGGGTGCGTCCGCGACCTTTTGCTGGGCGTGGTGCCAAAGGACTTCGACGTGGCCACCGATGCAACGCCCGAGGATGTGCGGCGCGTGTTCCCACGTGTACGCCTCGTCGGCCGGCGCTTCCGCATAGTTCACGTTCGCATGGGCCGCGAAGTGCTCGAGGTATCGACCTTCCGTCGTACGGTGGATGACGAGGACGACGCTCAACCCCAGCACCTCTCCGAGGAAGGCATGATCCTTCGGGACAATGTCTACGGCAGCATCGACGAGGACGCCTTCCGGCGGGATTTCACGGTCAATGCTCTTTACTACGACCCCGTCGAGGATGTCGTGCTCGACTACTGCAACGGCATGGCGGACATCGACGAACGGACTCTGCGTCTGATCGGCGATCCCGAAAGGCGCTTCCGGGAAGATCCCGTACGCATCCTGCGGGCCCTGCGGTTCGCCGCGAAGCTCGACCTCCGCCTCCACCCCGACACGCACGACGCCATCGCGCCGATGTGCGAAATGCTCAACGCCATCCCGGCCGCGAGGCTGTTCGACGAGTTCACCAAGATGTTCATGACCGGCCACGGGGAGCAGGCGTTCGAACTCCTGTGCCAGCACGAGTTGGTCGACATCCTGTTTCCACTGCCGCCGGACGGGGACGTCCTTCCCCGCCTCGCGCTGGCGAGCACCGATCGCCGCATCAAGGAAGACAAACCCGTCACGCCGGGCTTCCTCCTGGCCGCCTTCCTTTGGCCGGAATACGTCGAGCGCGCGGACCTCGCCCTGGCCGAGGCCAATGGCAGTCGGCAGCGCGCGGCGGCAGCCCAAGAGGAGTTGGCCCGCTCGGTACTCGCCGCACAGCAGTCGACCCTCGCGATCCCGCGACGGCACAGTTGGTTTGTGCGCGACGTCTGGCGTTTGCAGCCCATGCTGGACCGGCGTACGTCTCGGAACGTGAACAAGCTGCTTGCCCAGCCCCGCTTCCGCGCCGCCTACGACTTCCTGCTGCTGCGGATCGAGGCCGGCGAGGCGGAGGAGGAGCTCGGCCAATGGTGGACCGAGGTCCAGACACAGGACGGCCAGGAACTTACCGATCGGTTGCCGCGGGAGCAACCACGCCGGCGCCGTAGGCGGCGGCGCAAACCCTCCCGAGCCATCGACAACCCGGAGTTCGCCAACGGCGGCCCACCGCCACAATAGCGTGTCATCCGAGCAGCGCATCGAACAGACGCGAACGGGTGCGGGTAGTCCGCGCGAGGCCACGGTGGCCGGGCCGGACGGGTCATCCCGACCGAACTACATCGCCGTCGAGGGACCCATCGGCGTCGGCAAGACGACCCTCGCCCGCCGCCTGGCGGACACGTTCCATCGTCCACTCGTGCTCGAACCGGCGATGGAGAATCCGTTTCTCGACCGCTTCTACCGCGAGGGTCGCCGCCATGCGCTGCCGACGCAGCTCTTCTTCCTCCTGCACCGCGCCAACCAGGTCGCGAGTATTTCCCGCGACGACATGCTCGGCGCGATGCTCGTCACCGACTTCCTCATGGAGAAGGACCGACTGTTCGCCAAGGCGACCCTGGACGACAACGAGCTCGAGCTCTACGAGGACATCTACCGGAGTCTGGACATTCGCCCGCCCCAGCCGGACCTGGTGGTCTACCTCCAGGCGCCCGTATCCGTGCTCCTCGATCGAATCCGGCGACGCGGCATCGCCTACGAGCAACGTATCGACTCGGAGTACATCACCATGCTGACCGACGCCTACACCGAGTTCTTCCACTACTACGACAGCGCCCCGTTGCTGATCATCAATGCAGCGGAGATCGACTTCGCCGACAACGAGGCGCACTACCGGGCCCTGGTCGAACAGATCGAGGCCATGGACGGCGTCCGCCAGTACTTCAACCCCAATCCGAGCCTTCTCTGAGACCGATCAAGACGTTGCAAACCGACGCGCCCGGTGTGAAGGTGACCCCATGAGTGCGCAGACCCGAAAGTCGCCGGTATCCCTCAACACGCTGCAGCGGATGAAGCGTCGAGCAGAGAAGTTCGCGTCGCTGACGGCCTACGACGCGCTGTTCGCCGAATTGATCTCCAGTTCCGGCGTCGACGTCCTGCTCGTGGGCGACTCCCTCGGCATGGTGCTGCACGGCCACGACAGCACGCTGCCCGTGACCTTGGACGACATGGTCTACCACATGAACTGCGTCCGGCGAGGCAACCAGGGCGCACTGATCATGGCGGACTTGCCGTTCATGAGCTACGCCTCGGAGTCGCAGTCGCTGGAGAGTGCGGCGGCGCTGATGCGGGCCGGTGCGCACGTGGTCAAGTTGGAGGGCGGCGCCTGGCTTGCCGAATCGACACGGTTGCTGACCGAGCGCGGCATCCCCGTGTGCGCGCACATGGGTCTTACGCCGCAGTCGATCAACCGCATCGGCGGCTACCGGGTGCAGGGTCGCAACCCCGACCAGGCGCAGACCGTGATCGACGAGGCACTGATCCTGGAAGATTCCGGTGCCTCGATCATCCTGCTGGAGTGCGTCCCGGTGGATCTCGGTCAGGCGATCACCGAGCGGCTGTCGGTTTCGGTGATCGGTATCGGCGCGGGTCCGCATACCGACGGCCAGATCATGGTCATGCACGA
>JAGWBN010000026.1:0-13734 GCA_021295875.1 Pseudomonadales bacterium | reverse complement strand
TTCCCGGGGCCCGAACACTCGTTCACCTAAGACGTGCCTGTCTGCCGGGACATCGCCACGTTGCGCGACACGCTCCGCGGCGGCGAGGGCGCCATCGGTCTGGTGCCCACGATGGGTAATCTCCACGAAGGGCATCTCGCGCTGGTGCGTGCATGCCGCCAAGCTTGCGACGTCACGGTGGTGTCGATCTTCGTCAATCCCACCCAGTTCGGCCCGAGTGAGGACTTCGGCAACTACCCTCGCACGCTCGACGACGACCTTCGGTACCTTCGCGAGGCCCGCGTGGACCACGTCTTCGCGCCCGCCGTCGACGACATGTATCCGCAGGGGCGCGACGGGCAGGTCACCGTCTCGCTGCCGGCCCTGGCCAATACCCTGTGCGGCGCCAGCCGCCCGGGGCACTTCGACGGTGTCGCCACGGTTGTCGCGAAGCTCTTCAACATCGTCGCGCCCGACAAGTCGTTCTTCGGCGAGAAGGACTGGCAGCAGCTCACCCTGATCCGGGCCATGGCGCGGCAACTCGACATGCGGGTGGAGGTGGTCGGCGTGCCCACCGTGCGCGAGTCCAGCGGTCTCGCGCTGTCCAGCCGCAACATCTACCTGTCCGACGACGAACGCCGGCGCGCCGCCACGCTCAACCGCGTCCTGACATGGATCAAGACGGCGGTCGAGGAAGGCTGCCGGGACTACTCGTCCGCCGAGGAGCGTGGCTCGCGCGACCTGGCCGAGGCGGGGTTCGACGTGGACTACGTGGCGGTCCGCGATGCCGAGAGACTGTGCCCGCCGGACGCCGAAACCGCGAGTCTGCGGATTCTCGCTGCCGCCCGCCTTGGCCGGGCTCGGTTGATCGACAATGTCGGCGCGACGATCTAGCCCCCCGCATGAGCTCGCCGCCTGGCGGCGACTCGCGAAGTTGGCCGAACCGCGCACCGATTTCCGGCTCGGCGCCGCCGCCAACTGGCTGCGGCTGGGGCCCTTGCTCGTGGACTATTCCAAGCAGGGCATCGATGAACCCGTGGCCCGCGCACTCGTCGATCTCGCGGTGGAGAGCGGGGTGGAAGCCGCGATCGACGATCTCTTCGCGGGCGCCGCGGTAAACCGCACCGAGGACCGGGCGGCGCTGCACACGTCGTTGCGCGCCGAGGACTGTCCCGACGAGGTCCGCCGGGAGCGTGATCGTTTTCTCGACATCGCCGAGCGGGTGCGGAACGGCGGATATCGGGGTTACACCGGCAAGTACATCGACACCGTCGTATCCATCGGCATCGGAGGCTCGCAACTGGGCCCTGAACTGGTGGTGGACGCACTCGCTCCGTCGACTTCGATCGCCCCGGAGATCCGATTCCTGGCCAATATCGACGGTGCCGCCGCGAGGGCAACCCTGGCCGGCCTGGACCCGGCGACGACGCTCGTCATGCTGATCTCGAAGAGCTTCTCGACGCTCGAGATGCGCGTCAACGCAGCGACCGTGCGCAGCTGGTTCATCGAACGCACCTGCAACCCGGATGCACTCGCCCGGCACTTCCTCGCCGTGACCGCGAACGAGGACGCGGCGGCCGAGTTCGGGGTGGCCGACGAACACCGCTTTCGCCTGTGGGACTGGGTGGGCGGGCGTTTCTCCCTCTGGTCCGCCGCAGGCCTGCCCATCGCGATCGCGCTGGGGCGGGACGGGTTCGAAGACCTGCTGGCCGGCGCACGCGAAGTCGACGACCACTTTCGCAGCACACCACTTGGGCGGAACCTGCCCGTGCTGCTCGCCCTGCTGCAGATCTGGAACACCAACTTCCACGGTGCGGCGACCCACGCGGTGCTCGCCTACGACCGGCGCCTGAAACTCCTGCCCGACCACCTGCAGCAGCTCGAGATGGAGAGCAACGGCAAGTCGGTGCGGAACGACGGCCAGTCGACGGAAACCCACACCGCGCCCATCGTCTGGGGTGGCGAGGAGACCAACGGCCAGCACGCCTTTCACCAGTTGCTGCACCAGGGGACGCGCGCGTTCAGCGCCGACCTGATCGCCAGCATCCGCCCCGGGCATGACCTCGACACACACCACGACTGGCTGCTCGCCAACTGCCTCGCACAGAGCGAGGCCATGCTCCTTGGCCGCGAAGGGGACGCGACGGCGCCGCATCGACGGGTTCGCGGTGGCCACCCCACCACGACGATCCTGCTGGAGAGACTGGACGCCCGATCCCTGGGCGCCCTGCTCGCACTCTACGAGCACAAGGTGTTCTGCCTCGGCACCATCTGGCAGATCAACCCCTTCGATCAATGGGGGGTGGAGCTCGGCAAGGAACTCGCCGGACCGATCCACGAGGAATTGACGCAATCGGGTGGCGCGGCGCGCAATCCGGCGAGCGCCGACATGTTGCGTGCAATCAAGAGAGCCCGAGACGCCGGACCGGACCAGGGAAGGTCTGATTAAGACCTTCCCTGGCGCGGCACAGGGATGTGCCGCCAAATTTTGTACGCAAAAAAAGACCGCGCTCTTGTTTTTGCGTTTCTGATCAAGCCAAGGATGGCTTGATCAGAACATTCCTAGCCGCGACACGCGGTAGACTCACGGGCGTTGCAACGCCTTCAAGCAGAACGAGACATGGCGAACACCTATCCCGTACCGGAGTCTCTGCGCGCCGGGAGCCACATCGACGACGCGCGCTACGTCGAACTCTACGAGCAGTCCATTGCGGATCCGGACGCATTCTGGAGTGACCGCGCCCGGGAGTTCGTCGACTGGTATTCCGAGTGGACGGAGGTGTCCTCCCACGATTTCCCCGCAGGTCGGGTGAGCTGGTTCGAAGGCGCAACCCTCAACGCGTCGGTCAACTGTATCGACCGCCATCTGCCGGAACGGGCCGACCAGGTGGCGATCATCTGGGAGGGAGACGAGCCCGACGTCCAGGAGAGCATCACCTACCGGCAACTGTCCGACGCCGTCTGCCGGCTCGCCAACGCCTTGGCGCGCCGGGGCGTGGCCAAGGGCGACCGGGTGTGCATCTACATGCCGATGATCCCGGAGGCCGCCTACGCCATGCTCGCCTGCGCGCGCATCGGCGCCATCCACTCGGTGGTCTTCGGCGGCTTCTCGCCCCAGTCGTTGAAGGATCGCATCCTCGACTCCGACTGCCGGACGCTGATCACCGCCGACGAGGGAGTCCGGGGCGGTCGAACGGTGCCGCTCAAGGAGAACGCCGAGGTGGCGCTGGCCGACTGTCCCAACGTCCACACGGTGCTCACCGTCCGCCGGACCGGTGCCGACGTGTCGTGGCACGAAGGCCGCGATGTCTGGTACCACGATCTCGTGGACGGCCAGTCCACTTCGTTCGAGCCGGCCGTCATGGACGCCGAGGATCCGCTTTTCATCCTCTATACCTCCGGTTCGACGGGTAAGCCCAAGGGGGTCCAGCACAGTACCGGCGGCTACCTGCTGCACGCCGCCATGACGCACAAGTACGTCTTCGACTACCACGACGGCGACATCTACTGGTGCACCGCCGACGTCGGCTGGGTCACCGGTCACTCGTACATCGTCTACGGCCCGCTGGCCAACGGCGCGACGACGCTGATGTTCGAAGGCGTGCCCACCTACCCCGACGCCTCGCGCTGCTGGCGGATCGTCGACAAGCACCGCGTCAACATCTTCTACACCGCGCCCACCGCCATCCGCCAGCTCATGGGTCAAGGCAACGAATACGTCACCTGCACCAGCCGCACGAGCCTGAGGATCCTCGGCACCGTCGGCGAGCCCATCAATCCCGAAGCCTGGGAGTGGTACCACGGCGTGGTCGGCGAACGCCGCTGCCCGGTGATGGACACGTGGTGGCAGACCGAGACCGGCGGCATCATGATCACGCCGCTGCCCGGTGTTACGGCGTTGAAGCCCGGCTCGGCCACGCGTCCCTTCTTCGGCGTCCAGCCCGCCCTGGTGGATCCGGACGGCACGGTCATCGAGGACACCGAGGCCACCGGCAACCTGGTGATCACGGCACCCTGGCCGGGGCAGCTCCGCACGCTCTACGGCGATCATCAACGCGTCGTCGATACCTACTACGCCACCTACAAGGGCTTCTACTTCACCGGCGACGGCGCCCGCCGCGACGCCGACGGCTACTACTGGATCACCGGGCGCGTGGACGACGTGATGAACATCTCCGGCCACCGGCTGGGCACGGCGGAGGTGGAGAGCGCCCTCGTCCTGCACGAGGCCGTGGCCGAAGCCGCCGTGGTGGGTTTCCCCCACGAGATCAAGGGCGAGGGGATCTACGCGTTCGTCACCCTTATGGCCGGCATCAACGAGAGCGACACCCTGGTCGACGAATTGGTTCAGCAGGTGCGCACGGAAATCGGGCCCATCGCCAGGCCGGACGCGATCCAGTTGGCCCCGGGATTGCCGAAGACCCGCTCCGGCCCTGCGCAAGATCGCCGCCGGCGACGTCGAGGATCTCGGCGACACGTCGACCCTGGCCGATCCGGCGGTGGTCGACGACTTGGTGGCGAGTCGACAGACGCGGTAGACGAAGCTACCCGCCCGAAGCGAACGCCCTCGCCCCACAGCAGCGTCGGGGCGGGGACTTGCCCCCGCCCCGTGCTGGTCCAATCGGTGGCGTCGGGGCGGGGCTTGTCCCCGCCCGCTCCTGCCTAACTAATCCTAATCCACTGCCGCGTAGTTCTGGACTTCCTTCATGGACAGCTTGATGCGTCCGCGCTGATCGGTGTCCAGGCAGACCACTTCGACCTCCTGGCCTTCCTCCAGGTAGTCGCCGACCTTCTCGACCCGCTCCTCGGCGATCTGCGAGATGTGCAGCAGGCCGTCCTTGCCCGGGAGGATGTTCACGAAGGCGCCGAAGTCCACGATGCTGACGACCTTGCCGTGGTAGATGCGCCCGATCTCCGCCTCGGCGGTGATCTCCTGGATGCGGGCCACGGCGGCGTCCTTGGAATCGCCGTCCTCGCCGTAGATGCGCACGCTGCCGTCGTCTTCCACGTCCACCTCGGCACCGGTCTCCTCGACGATCGAGCGAATGGTGGCGCCACCCTTGCCGATGATGTCGCGGATCTTGTCGGGATCGACCTTCAGCACGACCATGCTCGGCGCGTTCTCGGACACCGTGTCGCGGGACTTCGAGAGCACCTGGTTCATCTCGCCGAGGATATGCAGACGCGCGTCGTGCGCCTGCTCGAGGGCGGTCTCCATGATCTCCTCGGTGATACCGTCGATCTTGATGTCCATCTGCAGCGCGGTCACCCCGTTGGCGGTGCCGGCGACCTTGAAGTCCATGTCGCCGAGGTGGTCCTCGTCACCGAGGATGTCGGTCAGCACCGCGAAGCGGTCGCCTTCCTTGACCAAGCCCATGGCGACGCCGGCTATCGGCGCCGTCATCGGCACACCGGCATCCATCAGTGCCAGCGAGCTGCCGCACACGGAGGCCATGGAACTCGAGCCGTTGCTCTCGGTTATCTCCGAGACGACCCGGACGGTGTAGGGGAAGTCCTCCTCGCTCGGCAGGCAGGCGGCGATGCCGCGCCGCGCCAGATTGCCGTGGCCGACTTCGCGGCGCTTCGGAGCCCCCATGAATCCTTCCTCGCCCACACTGTAGGGCGGGAAGTTGTAGTGCAGCATGAAGTTGTCCTTGAAGGTGCGGTCGAGCCCTTCCACCAACTTGGCGTCGCGCAGCGTACCGAGGGTGGCGACCACGATGGCCTGTGTCTCGCCGCGCTGGAACAGCGCCGAGCCGTGGGTCTTCGGCAGCATGCCGACTTCCACGCTGATCGGGCGCACGGTCCGCGTGTCGCGGCCGTCGATGCGGGGCTCGCCGTCGAGCACGTTGTTGCGAACGATGCGCTTCTCGAGCTTGTAGAACGCTTCGATGACGTCGTCCGTCGGGTACTCGCCGTCATCGCCGCCCAAGGCGTCGACCAGCGCATCGCGCGCCGCACGTACCTTGGTCTGGCGCTCCTGCTTGTCCCGGGTGCGGTAGGCGTCGGCCAAGCTCTCCCGGGCTGCGGCATCGATCTTCTCCGCGAGAGCCGAGTCGACCGAGGCCGGCTCGAACTCCCACTTCGGCTTGCCGGCTTCGGCGGCGAGTTGCTTGATCGCGTCGATCGCCGCCTGCATTTCCTGGTGGGCGAAGAGAACGCCGCCGAGCATCTGGTCCTCGGACAGTTCCTTGGCCTCGGACTCGACCATGAGCACGGCCGATTCGGTGCCCGCCACGACCATGTTGAGCGCCGACGTGGACAATTCCTCGTAGCCGGGGTTCAGCAGGTACGTGCCATCCGCGTAGCCGACGCGAGCCGCCGCAATGGGGCCGTCGAACGGAATGCCGGAAACGGCGAGCGCAGCCGACGATCCGATCAGCGAAATGACGTCCGGATCCATGTCCCGATCCACCGACATGACGGTGGCGATGACCTGGGTGGGGTTCATGAATCCGTCCGGGAACAACGGCCGGATCGGGCGGTCGATCAGTCGCGAGGTAAGTGTTTCCTTGTCGGTCGGTCTTCCCTCGCGGCGAAGAAATCCACCGGGGATTCTTCCGGCGGCGTAGGACTTTTCCTGGTAGTTCACCGTCAGCGGGAAAAAGTCCTGTCCCACATTCGGTGAACGATTCGCGACGACAGTACACAGCACGACGGTGTCGCCCATCGTGGCCATGACGCTGCCGGTCGCCTGTTTAGCGATTTTGTTGGTCTCGAGTACGACGAGATGTTCGCCGAACTGAAATTCTTTTCTTACTGGATTCAATTTAACTTCTCCGTCTTGTGTCTTTAGCGTCGCAAACCCAAACGGGTGATCAGCGACGAGTAGCGCTGCTGATCCTTGCCCTTCAGGTAGTCCAGGAGTTTCCGCCGTTGATTGATCATGCGGATCAGGCCTCGGCGCGAATGATGATCCTTGCCGTGGGCCCGGAAATGCTCCTGGAGCGAGTTGATGTTGTAGGTCAGCAACGCCACCTGCACCTCGGGGGAGCCGGTGTCGCTGTCGTCCAAGCGATAGTCTTCAACTATCTTCTGTTTCGTTTCGGCAGTCAGTGCCATTCATTTTTCTCCAATATGCCTTGTTCGTTGAGCGGGGACCGCGCATATGTACAGTCGCACCCGCACACTTCCGGTTCCTTGCGATTTGCCGCGCTACGTCCTGGCGATGAGTCGCCGGGGTGCCACGCGGCCGTCGTCGAGAATCTCGCCGACACCGATGAACCGCCCCCGGGTTTCCTCCTGCTCGTAGAGTCGCACCCAGCCTTCGGTGGGCGCATGCGGAACCAGTACCGGTTGTCCCTGTTTGAGATAGAACGCCGGCGCTCCGGTTAGTTCCACCGTCGGCCACTGACCGACCGCCGTGGCGATCGGCCGCAGCAGGTCGTCGAGACAACCCCCGTCGGCGGCGGCGTCCATTTCCTCGAAGGTCACCAGGTCGTCTTCTCCATACGGGCCCGCCACGGTGCGACGAAGTTCGTAGACATGTGCACCGCACCCCAGTGCCTCGCCGAGGTCGTGCGCGATTGTGCGCACGTACGTTCCCTTGCTGCAGTGCACGTCGATGGTCAGCGCATCGTCGGCGAAATCCACGATCTCGTTGCTGTACACCGTGACCGGTCGCGCCTGGCGCTCGACCTCGATGCCCTGGCGCGCAAGCTTGTAGAGCGGCTGTCCCTGGTGCTTGACGGCCGAGAACATGGACGGAATCTGCTCGATGTCGCCGCGGAAGTCGTCGAGCGCGGCTTCCACATCGGCCCGCGTGATGTCCCCCGGGTCGCGCTCCTCGAGCACCTTGCCGTCGGCATCGCCACTGTCCGTGGCAACGCCAAGACGCAAGCCGGCAACGTACCGCTTGTCCGACGTCAGGAGGTATTGGGAGAACTTCGTCGCGTCACCGAGACACAACGGCAGGACGCCGGTGGCAAGGGGGTCGAGGCTGCCCGTGTGACCGACCTTGCGGGCGTCGAACCGTCGCTTGACCCGTTGTACTGCGTCGTTGGAACTCATGCCCCGGGGCTTGTCCAGCACGACGACGCCGCTTACATCGCGTCCACGCTTTCTGTGCGCCATGTCAACCGGTCCCGACGACGTCGTCGCGAGCGCCGGCCTGTTGGCCAGCGGTAGCGGCGTCATCTTCCAGGAGAATCCGCGCAGCGGATTCTCGGGGCGACCGCTTCGCGGTCGCGTCGTCTGCTTGCTCTTCCTGGAGAATCCGCGCAGCGGATTCTCGGGGCGACCGCTTCGCGGTCGCGTCGTCGTCTGCCTCGATGGCCTGGTCGATCAGGGCATCCAGGCGCGCGCCTTCGGCGAGCGAGTCGTCGTAGTGGAAGCGCAGGCGGGGGGTCGTGCGCCACCGCTGGCGCTTGGCGATGGCGCTGCGCAGGAATCCTCCGGCACGCCCGAGCACCTCGACGAGCTGCCTTCGACCCGCCTCGTCAGCCACCGCAAGGGAAGACACGTAGATGTCGGCGAACGCCAGATCGCGACTCACCCGTGCATCCGTCACGGAGAGCATGGTCACCCGCGGATCGCGCATGTCGCGCTGGATGATGTCGGCTAGTTCGGTGCGGACGAAGTCCGCCACCCGCTGCGCTCGGTCAGGCGTCATGTACCGCGCCCGGGGTCACCCCCGCGCATCGCTCCCCTCGAGCGCTCTCGCCACCTCGCGCGACTCGAAGACCTCGATCAAATCACCAGCCTGCACGTCGTTGTAGTTGCGGACGCCGATCCCGCACTCGAGACCGTTGCGGACCTCGTTGACGTCGTCCTTGACCCGTCGCAGGGATTCCAGTTCACCTTCGAAGATGACGATGTTGTCGCGCAGCACGCGGATCTTCTTGTTCCGTGCCACGGACCCGTCGACCACCATGCAACCCGCGATCTGGCCGAAGCGCGGCGAATGGAACACCTCGCGGACCTCCGCCGTGCCCAGAATCTCCTCGCGAACCTCGGGTGACAACATGCCTTCGAGAATCGCCTTGATGTCGTCAAGCAGTTCGTAGATCACGCTGTAGTAGCGCAGGTCGATGGATTCGCGCTCGATGATGGTCTTGGCGGTGCGATCGGCGCGGGTGTTGAAGCCGAAAACCGACGCGCCGTAGGTCAACGCCATGTTGGCGTCGGATTCGGTGATGCCGCCAACCCCCGAAGCGAGTATGTTCACCGACACTTCGTCATTGCCGATGTCCGCGCATGCCCGCGTGATCGCCTCCAACGAGCCCCTCACATCCGCCTTCAGGATCACCTTGAGGACCCGCTTCTCGCCCTGGCCGAGGCTCGCGAACATGCTCTCCAGCGTTGCCGCCTTTTGGTTGGCATGGCGCTGCGCCTGGCTGCGCCCGGCGCGGAAGTCGGTCACTTCGCGCGCCTGGCGTTCACCGGTGACAGCGGAAAACTCGTCGCCGGCTTCCGGGGTGCCGTTCAGTCCGAGCATCTCCACCGGTGCCGAGGGACCCGCTTCCTTGACGGTCTCGCCACGTTCGTTGACCATCGCCCGAACGCGTCCGTAGCACTCGCCGGCGATGATGACGTCGCCTTGGTGCAGGGTGCCGTTCTGCACGAGCAGCGTCGCCACGGGACCGCGTCCACGGTCCACACGGGACTCGATCACCACACCCTTGCCGGGTGCCGACGGCACCGCAGCGAGCTCCATCAGTTCGGCTTGCAGGAGAATCGCCTCCAACAACGCGTCGATGCCTTCGCCGGTCTCCGCCGAGACATTCACGAACTGCGTCGTGCCGCCCCATGCTTCCGGAGCGACGCCAAGTGCCGCGAGCTCGTTGCGGACCCGTTCCGGATCCGCGCCGTCCAGATCCATCTTGTTGACCGCAACGACCATGGGCACGTCCGCCGCACGCGAGTGGTTGACGGCCTCCTCGGTCTGCGGCATCACGCCGTCGTCGGCCGCGACGACCAGAATGACCACGTCGGTGGAGCGGGCGCCACGGGCACGCATCGCCGAGAATGCCGCGTGTCCAGGCGTGTCGATGAAGGTGATGTCGCCGTGCTCGGTGTCCACGTGGTACGCGCCGATGTGCTGGGTGATGCCCCCTGCCTCCCCAGCCACCACGCGGGTGTGGCGAATATGATCCAGGAGCGAGGTCTTGCCGTGGTCGACGTGTCCCATGACGGTGACCACCGGTGCCCGCGGCTGGCTTTCGCCCTCGACCTGAAGCGACTCCCTGAGATGCTGCTCAACCTCGTCCTCGGCCACGACCTTGGCCTTGTGGCCGAGCTCCTCGACCAGCAGGATCGCGGTGTCCTGGTCGAGCGTCTGGTTGATGTTCGCCATGACGCCCATGCCCATCAGGGCCTTGATCGCCTCACTGGCCTTGATGCTCATCCGCTGGGCGAGTTCGCCGACGGTCACCATGCCGCTGATCGCCACTTCCCGGGCGATGAACTCCTGGGGTTTCTCGAACTCGCCGCCCTGCTTTGCGACCGACAAATGGCGCCGTTTCGAGCGCCGCGACTCCTGCTTCAGGGACAACTCGCGACGGCGCGTTCGACCGTCACCGAAGTCGTCCTCGCGGGACGAACGGTCGCGGTGGCGCGCCGCCGCACGACCCGGCGCGCGCCGGTTGCCGCTCTCTGCGGCGCGTGCCGCCGCCTGGGCCCGAGCCGCCGCTTCCGCCGCCTCCCTGGCCACCTGATCGGGAGTAGGCTTCGCACTTTGCGCAGCAGAGTCCTTGGCGTCGGCTTCCGCCTTGGCCTGGGCCTCGGAGCGCGCGGTTTCTTCGGCTCGGCGACGTTCCTCCGCCTCTTCCCTGCGCAGGGCTTCCTGACGCCGGACTTCCTCCTCGGCCGCCTTGCGCTGCAGGTCCTCGCTGCGGATACGTTCCGCCTCGAGCTGCGCCTGGGCCGGCACACCGGCGCCTCGCCGACTTCGCCCGGTTGCCCCGCAGGGGGACGGGCGACGTAGATTTTCTTGCGCCGGGTCTCGACCTTGACCGCCGCCCCTCGCCCACCCTTGCCGGTTCGCAACGTGCTGACGTTACGCCGGCGTACGGTGATCTTTTTCTGCTCCGCCGGTCGGTCGCTGTGTTGCCGGCGCTGGACGAAGCTCAGGAACTGCGTCTTCTGCTCGTCGGAGACGATGTCCTCGTTACGCTCATGGGGAAGCCCCGCCTGCTGCATCAACTTCAACAGGTGGTCGGCGGGTAGATTCACCTTCTCCGCCAGTTGTCCCACCGTTACGTCAACCATAGTTTTCCCCCACGGTTGGCGCCGGCGCCGACGTCTCGCCGGACGCGTCGTCCACCGATCCTTGACCGTCGTCATCCGCCTCGTCCGCGAACCACGGCGCACGCGCCGTCATGATGAGTTCGGCGGCGCGCTCTTCCCCGACCTTGGCGCTTATGTCGAGGAGATCCGCGACGGAAAGCTCCGCCAAGTCCTCCATCGTGACGATGCCTGCGGCCGCGAATTCGAACGCCAGGGCGCGCTCCATGCCCTCCATCTCCAGGAGGTCCTGGGCCGGCGTGCCATCCGTTCCGCCGGCGATCTCCCTGGTGAGCAGCGCGTCCCGTGCCCGGTTGCGCAACTCCTCGACGATCTCGGCGTCGAAGCCATCGATGGTGGTCAACTCCTCGATCGGTACGTAGGCGACTTCCTCCACATCGGTGAAGCCCTCCTCCACCAGCACGGTGGCCACGTCCTCGTCGACGGCAAGCAGGTTCATGAAGTCGCTGACGTAGCCGAGCGACTCCTCCTCCTGCTTGCGGGCGGCTTCCTCCTCGCCCATCACCTGCAGGTTCCAGCCGGTGAGTTCGGTCGCCAAGCGAACGTTCTGGCCTCCCCGACCGATGGCCTGGGCGAGGTTGTCCTCCTCGACCGCGATATCCATGGTGTGGGTGTCTTCGTCCTTGAAGATGGACTTCACGTCTGCCGGCGACATGGCGTTGATCGCCAGTCGAGCCGGATCCTCCTCCCAAAGCACGACGTCGATCTTCTCGCCCGCCAATTCGCCCGACACCGCCTGCACCCTGGAGCCGCGCATGCCGACACACGCGCCGACGGCGTCGATCCGCCCGTCGTTGGTCTTGACCGCGATCTTGGCACGGGAACCGGGATCCCGTGCGGCGCCGCGAATCTCGATGACGTCCTCGGCGATCTCCGGGACCTCGATCTTGAACAGCTCGATGAGCACCTGCGGCGTGGTCCGCGTCAGGATGAGCTGCGGCCCCCGATGCTCGGGGTTGATCTCGACGAGCAGCGCCCGAACCCGGTCGCCGATGCGGAACGAGTCCCGGGGAATCAGGTTCTCGCGGGTGAGGATGGCCTCGGCGTTGTTGCCGAGATCGACGGTGACGCTGTCGCGGGTGGTCTTCTTGACCGTGCCGCTGACCAACTCGCCGACCCGCGGCGAGTACATGTCCACGACCCGGGCGCGTTCCGCATCGCGAACCTTCTGAACGATGACCTGCTTGGCCGTCTGCGCCGCGATGCGGCCGAACTCGACGGACTCGGCGGGTATGCGGTAGATGTCGCCGATCTCCAGCGACGCGTCCTTCTCCTTGGCTTCCTCCAAGGTGAGCTCCGCGTCCGGGTTCGGTTCCTCCTCTTCTTCGAGTTCCCGGTCCGGATCGATCACCTCCCAGATCCGGTAGGTGTCGTAGCTTCCGGATTCGCGGTCGATGCTGACCGCGAACCTCGCGTCGTCGCGGTGTTTCTTCGCCGTCGCGGTCGCAAGCGCCTGCTCGATGGCCTCGAACAGGACGTCCTTCGAGACGCCTTTCTCGTGGGAAACGGATTCCACGACCATGAGCACTTCCTTGTTCATCTGTGCCATCGTGATCTCCTATGCCGACCCGCCTAGCAGACCAGCCGCGAGCGTTGGATTTGCCCGAGGGGAAGCGCGACCGGTTCGTCGCCCACCTCCACGACCACATCCTCACCCTCGACGCCGGCCAACCGACCCTCGAAGTGCCGCCGGCCCGCCAACGGGAACGCCAGGTGCACGTCGATCCGTTCGCCCACGTTCGCGAGGTACTGCTCGCGGTGGAACAAGGCCCGGTCAACACCGGGTGAGGAGACCTCGAGGCGGTAGGCGTGGACGATGGGATCCTCGACGTCGAGGAGCGCACTGACCTGGCGGCTCACGCGTTCGCAATCGTCTATGGTGACGCCGTCCTCGCGGTCGATGTAGAGTTTGAGCGTGGAGTTCCGGCCGCGGGGGTTGTACTCGATGCCCCACACCTGGCAGCCAAGCCCCTCCACCGTCGGAGCGAGCAACGCCTCGAGTTCCTGTTCCTTTCGCGTCATGGCCTCAGCCACTTACCTCTACCTACAAAAACCGCACCTATAAAAAATGGGCAGCAATGCCCATCCCTCGTTCGGGCACGACCGCACATCTGACGCGGCGTGCGCTTACCTCTCGGGCCCGGCAAACCGCGCCGAGCCAATGTGCAGACGCCGCTAAAAGCGGCGCCTGACCTTATGAACCCACGACCTTCGGGTTATGAGCCCGACGAGCTACCAGACTGCTCCACCCCGCATCAGGTTGGCGGATTATAGGGACGCGGTTGGGCGGCGGCAAGTACGCCGGAAGGCCCCAGAGGCCCAGAAAAAGGCTCGTGAGGGCGACCTTGGCGGGCCGCCTGTCTCCGCTTTGAGGAGAGGGTCCGGTTGGGCTAGGGAGGGCGACCACAACGGTCGCCCCTACGGGGTTCAGCGATGGTGCCGAAGAGAGGACTCGAACCTCCACGGACGTAAGTCCACTACCCCCTCAAGGTAGCGTGTCTACCAATTCCA
>JAGWBN010000025.1:14299-14768 GCA_021295875.1 Pseudomonadales bacterium | reverse complement strand
GCCTACATGGCTTGGATCGCCAGATCAGCAAGGCATGTATAGTGTCTGCGACGTAGACTCAAGGCCTACCGCACCATGACCGACACCCCCGCAAGCCCACCGCCGGCGACCACTTCCGATGACCGGACGTGGTCCGTGGTGCTACACATCTCGGCGTTTGCCGCGATGGTCATCCCGTTCGGGAACGTGATCGGACCGTTGGTCTGCTGGCTCATCAAGAAGCCGGAGTCCGCACTTGTCGACCACCACGGCAAGGCGGCGCTCAACTTCCAGATCAGTTCGACGATCTACATGATCGTGATGGTTCTGCTCATGGTGGTTTTCATCGGTTTCCTACTCCTGCCCATCTACGCGATCTTCTGGTTCGTCATGGTGATCGTCGCGACCGTTCGGGCGGCGGACGGCAGAGACCCGGGTTACTGGTTGAGCATCCCGTTTTTGAAGTAGGAATCCGCCTTTGCAGCCTAAC
>JAGWBN010000025.1:0-14283 GCA_021295875.1 Pseudomonadales bacterium | reverse complement strand
GCGACAGACAGATGTTTGTTCCATGGAACGAACGTCACGCTAACGCGAGCTGGAACCGTAGCAATCAGTGGTCGATCGCCTGTGCCCTGATCTCGACTTCCGCCGCCGCACCGTAGAGCCGCGCGGCCCGTTGGGGGAGTTCGGGAGGGGGCATGAGGCCCGGCCACATGTCCGCAAGCGACGCCATCGTGTCCGCCATGTCCTCGAAGACCGTCTTGTCGGCTTCGGATGACGTTTCGCCCAGGCGCCGTGCCCAAGCGAGTGCGATCTGGGTGAATCCGTAGGCGTCCTGGTACTCGTGGGCGTTGGCGAGCTTGCCGTCGACAATGCCGATGGCGTATTCGCGTCCGGCTTCGCGCAGCAGTTTGACGATCACCCGCGCGCCCATTTCGGGGGACACCTCTACGGCGTCCTCGGTCGCCGCGATTCGGGCGATGAGGGCTGCGTAACGCTCCGCCGCGGTGGCCGCCTCAGCGCCGTCGAGGGCCCTGGCGTGGGCCTCGAGCTCAGCCGCGAATCCACTTGCTCCGCGGGCGCTGAACTCGACCTCCATGGGGGCGTAGAGTTCATCGGTGGGGTGCTTCGAATGCATGCGGGCGGCGTCGCGTTCGCCGAGTTCGAACAAGGCGTTGCCGACCAACAGGTGTCCGCGGATCAGTCCCAGGCGGTACAGGTACTCGGCGTCGTCGAGGTTGGCGGTCGCGGGGTCGGGCAGGGAGGGAGACTCCTGCATTGCCTTCCCGCAGCCTAGTAGAGCCATGCTTGCCGCGGCGATCAACAACAGCGAACGCGGCGGTGGGATCATTGCCAACCCGCCCGGTCGAAGAGCTTCACGGCAAGCGCCTGGTTCGACCCGAGCACCGCCGCGTTGATCGCGTCCTCCTTGAACTCGCCAAGCGCGACGATGGGTCCGGAGGGCGACCCGACGACGGGGTATTCGTTGTTGCCCTCGGCGAACAGCCGCTGGGCGAAATCGCTGGTCAGGTATTCGAGGAACCTGACGGCGTTGTCGCGGTTGGGCGCGTGCTTGACGACGCCGGCGCCGCTGATGTTGACGTGCGTACCCCGGTCGTCCTGGTTGGGAAACAGCACGCCGAGCCCTTCGACCACGGCGGCGTGTTGCGGATCATCCGAACCGAGCAGGCGACCGATGTAGTAGGTGTTGGCGATGCTCACCCCGCACTCGCCCGCCGCCACCGCGCGCAGTTGGGCGGTGTCGTTGCCCTGGGGCGGGCGATGGAAGTTGGCGACCACGCCCTCGGCCCAGGTGCTCGCGGCCTGTTCGCCGTTGTGCTCGATGAGGGATCCGAGCAGCGACAGGTTGTAGATGTTGCCGGAGGAGCGCATGCAGACCCGGCCCTTGAGCGTCGCCTCTGCGAGGTCCTCGTAGCGTGAGACGCCCTCGGGTAGCCCGGTGGCCTTGTTGTAGACGATCACGCGCGCCCGCTTCGACAGGCCGAACCAATGCCCCTTGGGATCGCGCAGGTGGGCCGGAACCCGTTCGGCGAGAACGCTCGACTCGACCGGCTGGAAGATCCCCCGTTGATGGGCACGCCAAAGCCGGCCGGCGTCCACCGTGATCAGGAGGTCCGCCGGCGAGAACTCGGCCTCGTTGCGGATGCGCTCGATGAGGCCGTCGCTGCCGCCTTCGATCAGGTTGACGCGTATGCCCGTCGTCTTGGTGAAGCGCTCGTACAGAGCCAGGTCGGTGTCGTAGTGACGGGCGGAATAGACGTTGACGTCACCGGGTTCGGTGGCGGACGTGCCCAGCGAGGTCGCGAGTAGGGAAACCAATACAGGTGCGCGCATGTGTGAATGTATCTGCAAACGAAAATCATTTGCGATTGTAGACAAAGATGTCGGCTTGTTGGAACTTATCGGCGGATTGACCGGAGCGGGAGGCCGGGGAGGGGAAGACCGGGGAGGGGGAGGCCGGGGAGGGGGAGGTGTCGCGGGCCCTGCGGAATGTCACGGCGACGCAATCGCCGATGCCGAGGCCGTTCAGATCCGGCGTGCTGGCCCGGAGCGTCTCACCATCGCTCTCGACGAGCACGGAGAAGCGGTCGCCAAGGAAACGGATGTCGGTGACTCGCGGTCCCGAAGGCGCCTTGCGGAAAGACACCGCCGCCGGCCGCACGATCACATCCACATCGCCATCGCCATGGTCTTCGGCTTGTTCCGAAACCACGCCGAAGACCGTGGTGACGACGCCCTCCGAGGCGATCCCTCGCAGGTGCTGCGCACCCCCGAACAACTGCGCGACCGTGCGGCTGGCCGGGAATCGCCAGATTTCCGTCGGGGTGCCGGCCTGGACGATTCGACCGTGGTCGAGGACCGCGATGCGGTCGGCGAGGTCCAGCGCCTCCTCGGGGTCGTGGGTCACCAGGAGCGTGATGACGCCCGCCGCCCGCAGCGCCCGACGGGCGTCCTCGCGAAGTGACCGTCGGAGGGTGGAGTCGACGTTCGTGAAAGGCTCGTCGAGAAGTACCGCCCGCGGCGCAGGCGCGAGTGCGCGGGCCAGCGCGATGCGCTGCTGTTGACCCCCGGACATGGTGTCCGGAAAGCGGTCCGCGAAGGTGGTGAGACCCACCGAGTCCATGCACTCGTCGGCGATCCGACGGCGTTCGGTCGAAGCCAGCCGGTCCAAGCCGAATTCCACGTTCTGGCGCACCGTGAGGTGGGGGAACAGGACGTGCTCCTGGAAGACGAGCCCGACGGGCCGGTTCTCGGGCGGCGGATCGCAACCCGGTTCGCACAGCACCTCGGCGTCGAGCCGGATGGATCCCGACTGCAGCCGTTCCAGCCCGGCGGCGAGGCGCAGCAGGGTGCTCTTGCCGCTGCCGGACGGTCCCAACAGGCAGGTGATCTCGCCGGCACTCGCGACCAGCGAGACGTCGTCGAGGACCGGCTCCGCGCCGTAGCGGTGGCTGACGTCGTGGAATTCGAGGCCCATGGCGGCGGGAGCATACGCGCCTTCGGACGGGCGTGGGACAATACGGCCCATGAACCGTGTCTGGGCGGTCGGCTCCTGGGTCATCGCGGGCCTGGTGGGGTTGCCCATCATCGCCGTGCTGTGGTCGCTCACGGGGGGCGGCGGCGAGTCGTGGCCGCATCTGCGCGACACCGTGCTTGCCGACTACACCGCGAACACCGTGCTTCTCGCGCTCTCGGTCGGCTGCATCACGGCGATCATCGGGGTCGCCGCCGCATGGACCGTGGCCACGCGCGACTTTCCGGGTCGTCGGATTCTGTCGTGGGCGCTGGTGTTGCCCCTCGCGGCACCGGCCTACGTCGTCGCCTACGTGTACACGGACCTGCTGGAGTTCGCCGGCCCCGTGCAGCGGGCGCTGCGTTCGTTGACGGGTTGGGCAGCGGGCGACTACCCGTTCCCGGCCATCCGTTCCCTGCCCGGCGCGGCCATCGTGCTGGGTCTCGTCCTCTACCCCTACGTGTACGTCCTTGCCAGGACGGCGTTCATGACACAGGCGTCGTCGTTGTTCGAAGCGGCACGGGTTCTTGGCGCGTCCCGCCGACGGGCTTTCGCCCGCGTGGCCTTGCCGGCGGCGCGGCCGGTGGTCGCGGGGGGCGTGGCGCTGACCATGATGGAGGCGGTGGCCGACTACGGCGTCGTCGACTACTTTGGCGTATCGACCTTCACCACGGGAATCTTTCGAACATGGTTCGCGCTCGGCGACCGGATCGCCGCACTCCAACTCGCGGCTTGCCTGTTCGTCGTCGCCGCGTTGCTGGTGTTCGCCGAGCATGCTGCCCGTCGTGGCCGATTCAGCAACCCGGTGGCGCGGGATGTCGCAGCGCCGCTGATACCCATCCGTGGCATTCGAGCAGCCATGGCCAGCATCGGTTGTGCGTTGCCCGTGATCCTGGGCTTCGTCGTGCCGGTAGCCGTGCTCGTCGGCCATGCGGTCGACGTGGGCGACCCGCTCCTGGGACGTGGCTTCGGTCGCTTCATCGTCAACAGTTTCGGCGTCGCCGGGGCGACGGCGGTGGTCGCACTGGCGTTGGCGCTGTGGCTGGCGCACAGCCAACGGGTGGGTCGAGAGCGTTTCACGGGCATCGCGATCCGCGGCGCGACCCTCGGCTACGCCCTGCCCGGAACGGTGGTGGCGGTCGGCGTTCTGGTGCCGCTGGCGGTGGTTGACCGGGCGGTCGCACGTTTCGCCGTGACGCATCTCGACCTCGACCTGGGGCTGGTGCTCACCGGTACCGTGGCCGCTCTCGTGTTCGCATGCGTGGTCCGCTTCCTGACGGTGGCGTACAACACCTGCCATGGGGGCCTGGAGAAGGTCCACCTGCTCCTCGACGACGCCGCGCGTACGTTGGGCGCCGGGCCGCGGCGTGTGCTCCGGCGGGTGCACGTGCCCTTGATGCGCGGTGCCATCGCCAGCGCCCTGCTTCTGGTGTTCATCGACGTGATGAAGGAGCTGCCGGCGACCCTGATCCTTCGGCCGTTCGATTTCGAGACGCTCGCCACGCGGGTCTATCGGCTGGCCTCCGACGAGCGTCTGGCCGAGGCGTCGACCGCGGCCCTGGTCATCGTCTTGGTGGGCGTACTGCCGGTGGTGCTGCTGAACCTTTCCGCGATGCGCCGGCGAAGGACCGCTTCCGGTGCCGACGCGGCCTGTGTCGGGATCGGTCCAAGCGATGGATGACGAACTCCGGCAGGCGATCGACAAGGGCCGCTGGCAGCGCTGCCGGGAGCTGATCGTCGATGCGGCGGCCGAGACGCGGATGCAGATCGGCCTCGGCAGAACCTCGGATCTCACGGCGCTGCAGCTCGCGGCGATCCATGACGAGAAGGCGGCCCGGCGGATGCTGGCGAGGGGGACTGACTGCGATCTTCACAGCGCCTGCGCTTTGGGCGTGATCGACCGCATCGCCGCCGCGACCGAGGACGAGCTTGGCACCGTCGCCGAGGGGCTGACGCCCATGGGATTCGCCCTGGTGCGAAGCCGGCGTGCGTCGGTCGCGGCGCTGCTGCGGGCGGGGGATGATCCGAACCGTCCCCTGCGGCGCATCGGCTTCTTCGTCTGGGAGACGGAGGCGTTGGCTGCGGGACATGGCCGTTGGCTGCCCCTTCACGCGCCTTGCACCCATGGCTACGCCGACGATGCGCCGCGGATCGCGGCCTGCCTGATCGATGCGGGTGCCCGGCTGGACGCCCCGAGCCCGCTCGGCGCGCTGCCCATTCATCTCGCGTCGATCTACGGCTGGCGCGGGGTGCTCGAGACGCTGCTCGTCCGCGGGGCGGCCGTGGACGCGCGCACCGTCGCCGTCGCCGATACGGTGTGGCGCATGTCGTCGCCCGACTCGGCCGAGCGCTCGACGCGGCAAACGCCGTTGATGGTCGCCGCGCACGAAGGTGCGGTGGTCGCGGGGCGGTGGCTGCTGGACCACGGTGCGGATGTCAAAGCCCGCGACGCCGCCGGCGGCACGCCATTGCATGCGGCGGCGGGTGCATGGTGGAACGAGAGCGCTGAATTCGTCGCCATGCTGCTGGCCGCCGGAGGCGATCCCGGCGCGCGCGACGCCCGCGGGCGGACACCCCGGGACCTGGCCGTCGACCGGGGATACGCGGCGTCGGCCGACCTGCTGTGAAGTCCGATGGGCGCGGTCGCGTTGCCGTCGTGTGCTGAAGCGGCGTCCGCCGATCCGGCGCGACTGGTAACATCGGGGCATGCTGGCTGAATCGATACCGGCCCAACTGCGCGAACTCCGGTTCGACAACCGTTTCGCCACGGAGCTGCCGGGTGATCCGGAAGCCCAAAACTTCCGCCGCCAGGTGGCCGCCTGCTATTCCCGCGTCGCGCCGACCCCCGTGCGTGAGCCGCGGCTGATCGCCTGGTCGCCCGAGACCGCCGCCTTGGTGGGGATGCCCGCGGAAGTCGGCGAGACCGGGTTCTTCGCCGAGGTGTTCGCAGGCAATCGCCTGCTGGAAGGCATGGATCCCATCGCCACCTGCTACGGAGGACACCAATTCGGCAACTGGGCGGGCCAACTGGGAGACGGTCGGGCGATCAACCTCGGCGAGATCGTGAACCCCGAGGGCGAGCGCTGGACGCTGCAGCTCAAGGGTGCCGGGCCGACGCCCTACTCGCGCACCGCGGACGGTCTGGCGGTGCTGCGCTCGTCGCTGCGGGAGTTCCTTTGCAGCGAGGCCATGTTCCATCTGGGCGTGCCGACCACGCGCGCCCTGTCGCTGGTGCTGACCGGCGAGGAGGTGGTTCGCGACATCCTCTACGACGGCCATCCGGCGGCGGAACCGGGCGCCGTGGTGTGCCGCGTGGCACCTTCGTTCACGCGTTTCGGCCACTTCGAGATCGCGGCGGCGAGACGCGACGCGGATCTCCTTCAACGCCTGGTGGACTTCACCATCGCCACCGACTTCCCGGATCTGGCCGGGGAACCGGACCCCAAGAAGCGCACGCTCGCCTGGTTCGCCGGGGTCAGCGAACGCACGGCGGTGATGATCGTCGAGTGGATGCGCGTCGGCTTCGTCCACGGTGTCATGAACACCGACAACATGTCCGTGCTCGGCCTGACCATCGACTACGGCCCCTACGGCTGGTTGGAGGGATACGACCCGACCTGGACGCCCAATACCACGGACTCAGCCACACGCCGCTACCGGTTCGGCGCACAGCCCGCGGTGGCGCAGTGGAACCTGCTGCAGTTCGCCAGGGCCCTCTTTCCGATCATCGGGGAGGCGGAACCCTTGAACGAGGTCTTGAACGGCTTCGAGGGACGCTACACGGAGCTCTCCGAGGCAATGGTGGCTCGGAAGCTCGGGTTGTCCGAGTACCTGTCCAGCGACGAGGCGCTTTGCTTAGAACTCTTCGCCCTGCTCGGTGCCGTGGAGACGGACATGACGCTGTTCTTCCGCAACCTGGCGGCGGTGGATATCGACCATATCGCGATCGATCCCCTGATCGAGGCCTACTACGAGCCGGCCGCCATCACGCCGGCCATTCGCGAGCGCCTCGAAGCCTGGTTGTCCGCGTACGCCGGGCGCGTTCGCGGGCAGGACGGGTCGGAGGCCCACCGGCTCCAGCGAATGAACGCCGCCAACCCGCTGTTCGTGCCGCGGAACTACCTGGCACAGACGGCCATCGACCAGGCCGAGGCGGGCGACTATTCGGTTCTCGCGGAGTTGATGGACGTACTGCGCCGCCCCTACGACGAACAACCCGGCAAGGAGCACTTCGCCGAGAAACGCCCCGAATGGGCGCGTCACCGTGCGGGGTGTTCCATGCTGTCGTGCAGTTCGTGAGGGCGATCCGATGATCTGGGATACTTGGATGCGGCAGACGTGTCGGTTGTTCCGCCCTGGCCGCCGGGTGGGCGCAGCAGCGCTCAGCTGGGTACTGGTCGGCGCCGCCGTGTCGGCGGCGTGCTCCGAGCACGGCACGGTGGGCGGCGAACCGGGTGAGGAGACGCCCATGGATCGGATGATTGCGGAGATCCAGCGGGACGCCGGGCATACGGCTTCGTACACGGGTGTCGACCGCATAGGCACCGCGGTGATCGGCGCCCTGCGCGCCACGGCGCGCGAGGAGTTCGTGCCGCCGCGCAGCCGTTCCCTCGCCTACGCCAACCACCCGTTGCCGATCGGCCACGGGCAGACCATCTCGCAGCCGTTCATCGTGGCCATCATGACCGAAGTCCTGAAGCTCGCCCCGGATCATCGCGTGCTCGAGATCGGCACGGGATCCGGGTATCAGGCGGCGATCCTGTCGCGCCTGGCGGCGGAGGTCTACACCATCGAGATCGTTCCCGAGCTCGCCGCGAGCGCGCGTGACCGCTTGGCGCGGCTGGGCTACGAGAACGTTCGCGTCCGCGCGGGCGACGGCTGGTACGGCTGGCCGGAGCAGGCACCGTTCGACAGCATCATGATCACCGCGGTCAGCGACGAGATCCCGCCGGCACTCGTGGCGCAACTCGCCGACGATGGCCTCCTGGTGATGCCCCTGGGCGCCGAACACGGCTTCCAGGAGCTGGTCGTGTACGCCAAGCGAACGGGAGAAACGAGGCCCCTGTTTCCGGTTCGATTCGTTCCCCTCACGGGCAACCGCTGAACGTTCCGTCGCGTTCTTTTGCAATGAACCGCCTCGCCGTGCCAGTCTCGTCCGCCTGTTGCGTTGCTCGGACACGTCACGATGGGCGTTGGTGAATCCTGGGAGGAACTGGTCGGGCCGTACCGCGAACTGCTCGCGGGGATCGGCGAGAAGCCGGATCGGGAAGGCTTGAGATACACGCCGGAGCGTGCCGCGAAGGCGTTGGCGTTCCTGACCCGGGGCTACAACCAGAACCTCGAGCAGGTGGTCAACAACGCCCTGTTCGAAACCGATCTCGACGAGATCGTGCTGGTCAAGGACATCGAGTTGTATTCCCTGTGCGAGCACCACGTGCTGCCGTTCATCGGCAAGTGCCACGTCGGCTACCTGCCCCGGGGCCGCGTTCTCGGGCTGTCCAAGGTGGCGCGCGTTGTCGACATGTACGCGCGTCGGCTGCAGATCCAGGAGACCCTCACCCAGCAGATCGCCAACACCATCATGTCCGTGACCGACGCGGCGGGTGTCGGCGTCGTCGTCGAGGCGCAGCACCTGTGCATGGCGATGCGGGGCGTGGAGAAGCAGCACTCGACCATGAAGACCTCGGTCATGCTCGGCAGCTTTCGCGACAACCCACCGACGCGCGCGGAATTCCTGCAGTTGCTCGGCACTCCCTGAGGAGCGATCGGCGTGGTCCGGTATCGGGTTGCCGTCATTCCGGGTGACGGCATTGGCAAGGAGACCGTGCCGCAGGGCATTCGGGTCCTGGAAGCCGTCGGTGCCAAGTGCGGCATCGACTTCGAGTGGGACCACTTGGACTGGGGCTGCGAGCGGTACGCCCATACCGGGACGATGATGCCGGGGGACGGTCTCGACGCGATCCGCCACCACGACGCCATCTTCCTCGGCGCGGTGGGATTCCCCGGGGTGCCCGACCATGTCTCGCTGTGGGGCTTGTTGATTCCCATCCGGCGGCGTTTCGAGCAGTACGTCAACCTGCGCCCCGTGCGCCTGCTGCGCGGCGTCGAGTCGCCGTTGCGGAATCGGACGGCGGCGGACATCGACTTCTGGGTGGTCCGAGAGAACAACGAGGGCGAATACTCGGAGATCGGCGGTCGGCTGTTCGCCGGCACCGACGACGAGATGGCGATGCAGGAGAGCGTCTTCACCCGGCGCGGCACCGACCGCATCATCCGCTACGCCTTCGAACTGGCCCGGCGACGACCGCGCCGCCAGGTCACCTCGGCGACGAAGTCCAACGGCATCATGCACACCATGCCTTTCTGGGACGAACGTTTCGAGGCCCTCGCCCGGGACTACCCGGACATCGCCACGACCAAGTTCCACGTCGACATTCTCGCCGCGCAGTTCGTCCTGCACCCGGACTGGTTCGATGTCGTCGTGGGCAGCAACCTGTTCGGCGACATCCTCTCGGATCTGGGGCCGGCGGTGGCGGGGACCATCGGCATCGCGCCGTCGGCCAACATCAACCCGGAGCGGGAGTTCCCGTCGATGTTCGAACCCGTGCATGGTTCGGCACCCGACATCGCGGGTCAGGGCATCTGCAATCCCATCGGCCAGATCTGGTCCGGCGCGATGATGCTCGAGCACTTGGGACATCCGGAGGCGGCCGCAGCGGTGGAGACGGCGATCGAGGCGGCCCTGGTCGAGCCGTCGGTATTGACCCCCGACATGGGCGGTAAGGCGACCACCGAGATCCTCGGCGGCGCGATCGCCGACGCCGTCGGCGAGGCAAGCCGGCGTAGGGCGACGCCCGTGCTATAGGGTCGCGGTGATCTCGCCGAGCTTGCGGGTCAGGATGCGGTTCTCGCGGTAGTCGATGGGGATCACCACGAGGCTCGGCCCGGGCTCTCGGAACGAGGTCTCGAGGACAGTCTCCAAGTCGCGGCTCGCCGCGCAGTAGTAGCCGTTCCAGCCGAAGGCACTCGCGAGTTCCAGCCAGTCCGGGTTGCCGAAGGATAGATCCGTGTGGCGCCCGAACTGGTTCTCCTGCTTCCAGGCGATCAGGCCGTACTCGTTGTCCTCCCAAACCAGAACGGTGATCTCGCTGCCGAGGCGTTTCGCCGTTTCCATCTCCTGCACGTTCATGAGGAAGCCGGCATCCCCCGACACGGCCAGCACGCGGCGTTCCGGGAACACCAGATTGGCAGCGATGGCACCGGGCAGGGCGAACCCCATGGAGCAGAACCCATTGGGAATCAGACAGGTATTGGGCTCGTGGCAGTGGTAGTGGCGGGCGATCCACATCTTGTGGGCACCCACGTCGGACAGCAGGATGTCGTCTCGGCCGAGGACCGAGCGGGCGTCGATCAACGCCTTCTGGGGACGTATGGTGCCCTCGGTGTCGTCGTCGCCGTGCTCGGCGATGTCCGCGCCCATGTCCCGGCGCAGCGCGCGTTGGCTGTCCAGATCGAAGGTCAGCCCGCCGGCGCGGTCGACGCGTTCGTTAAACATCCACAGCAGGTGGGCGAGGTCGCCGACCAGTTCGACCTCGGGGACGTAGTGGGCGTCGACCTCGGCGGGCAGGAAGTCCGCATGGATGATGCGTTTGTCGGCGTCGGGGTTCCAGAGGCGCGGATGGTATTCGACCATGTCGAAACCCAGCGAGATGACGAGATCGGCCTCGTCGATGGCCAGGTTGACGCGGTCGTGGGTGCCGAGGCCCGCCGTGTAGAGGCAGTAGTCGGCATCCAGGTCGACACAGCCCTTGGCCATGAACGTGCTGACCACGCCGATGCCCGTTTTCTCGCAGAAGAGCTTGAGTTGGTGGCTGGCGCGTCGCCGGATGCAGCCGTTGCCCGCCAGGATGACCGGCTTCTCGGCGCTCTCGAGGAGTTCGAATGCCTGGTTGACGATCTTGTCGTCGGTCACGGGACGCCGCCGGCGACGGGGCGGGATGGGTGACGCTTGGGTGTCGAGCTTGGCGATGTCCTCGGGCAACTCGATGTGCACCGCGCCGGGCTTCTCGGTGGTGGCGATGCTCACGGACTTGCGGACGATCTCGGGAATCGCCTCCGGCGTGCGAACGGTCTCCGCCCACTTGGTGACGGGTTCGAACATCGCCACCACGTCCATGACCTGGTGCGACTCCTTGTGCAGGCGATGCGTCGTTCCCTGGCCGGTGAGGACCAGCAGCGGCGCGCGATCCATGTTCGAGTCGGCGACCCCGGTGATGAGATTGGTGGCGCCGGGGCCGAGGGTGCCGAGACAGGCGGCCGGATTGCCCGTCAGGCGGCCATGGACTTCCGCCATGAACGCCGCGCCCTGTTCGTGCCGGGTCAAGACGAAACGGATGCTGTCCGAGCCTTCCAGCGACATCATGAAGTCGGCGTTCTCTTCGCCGGGGACACCGAATACGTACTCGATGCCTTCGGCCTCGAGGCACTTGACGAACAGGTCGGACGCTTTCATAGGTCTTCAATCTGGGTTCGATCAGCCACGTCGACTACTCCCGGTGGCTGATTGGTAGACGGCGTCTACACGATGCCGCCCATGCATAGGTACTTGACCTCCAGATATTCTTCCAGGCCGTAGTGGGATCCTTCTCGACCGATCCCGGATTCCTTCATCCCGCCGAAGGGGGCGACTTCCGTGGAGATGACGCCGACGTTGACGCCGACGATTCCGTACTCCAAGGCTTCGCCGACGCGCCAGATGCGACCGATGTCGCGGCTGTAGAAATACGCCGCGAGACCGAACTCCGTGGCGTTGGCGAGACCGATGGCCTGTTGCTCTGTTTGGAAACGGAACAGCGGCGCAAGGGGGCCGAAGGTCTCCTCGCGGGCGACCTTCATCTCGGGCGTCACGCCGGTGATGACCGTCGGTTCGAAGAACGTGCCGCCGAGCGCGTGGCGTCCGCCGCCGGCGACGACGCTGGCCCCGCCGTCCACGGCGTCGCGGATATGCTCCTCCACCTTCTCGACCGCGGCCATGTCGATCAACGGACCCTGTTCGACCTCGCCCGAGAACCCGGGGCCCACCCGCAGGGCCGCGCTTGCGGCGGCGAGCTTGGACGCGAACTCGTCGTACACACCGTCCTGGACGAGAAACCTGTTCGCGCACACACAGGTCTGGCCGGTGTTGCGGTATTTCGAGGCGATGGCGCCTTCCACGGCGGCATCCACGTCGGCATCGTCGAATACGATGAACGGGGCGTTGCCGCCGAGTTCCATGGACACCTTCTTGACGGTTCCGGCGCACTGCTCGAGCAGCAGCTTGCCGACTTCGGTGGAACCGGTGAAGGACAGCTTGCGCACGATGGGGTTGGCGGTGAGTTCGCCGCCCGTCGCCCGTGACGGACCCGTGATGACGTTGAACACCCCCGGCGGAATACCCGCCCGGGTGGCGAGTTCGCCGAGGGCCAGGGCGGAGTAGGGCGTGGCCGATGCCGGTCGGGCGACAACGGTGCAACCCGCAGCCAGCGCGGGTCCGGCCTTGCGGGTGATCATGGCGTTGGGGAAGTTCCACGGCGTGATGCAGGCGACGACGCCCACCGGCTCCTTGATGACGACGATGCGCCGGTCGTTCTGGGCTGCGGGGATCACGTCCCCGTAGGCGCGCTTGGCCTCCTCCGCGAACCACTCGATGAACGAGGCACCGTACAGAATCTCGCCACGCGACTCGGCGAGCGGCTTGCCCTGCTCCGCGGTCATGATGACCGCCAGGTCCTCCTGGTGCTCGAGCATCAACTCGTACCAGCGGCGCAGGACGTTCGCCCGCTCCTTGGCGGTCAGCGCGCGCCAGCCAGGGTACGCTTCGTTCGCCGTTTCGATGGCGCGCCGTGTCTCGGCGGCCCCGAACGCCGGAACGGACCCGATGGCCCGGCCCGTCGCCGGGTCGGTCACCTCGAAGCTGTCGCCCGAATCGGCGTCCATCCAGTCGCCACCGACGTAGCACTGTTCGCGGAACAGCGTGGCGTCGCCCAGGAGGACGCCCGCGACGATCTCGGCGGTGGCTGCTGCCATGGTTTGGGGTCCTTAGATCCTCAGGTGCTTGATTCTAACGCCAACTCACGGCGTGATGCGGGCGCGATGGTGCTAATGTTGAACGTGATGGCGAAGTGCATCCGGAGAGCCACGATGCGAATTATCAAGGTGTTACCAATCGTTCTTGCGACCCTCTTGCCGATGCGCGATGCGTTGGCTGAACCGCCGAGCTTGGCTGCCGCGGCACGGAGTTTTCTGGCTGCCCTTGCCGAGGATCAGCGGGATGTCGCCTCGTGGGCCTTCGATCACCCGGAGCGCGAGGCAATCCGTTTCGCGCCGGTACGTCTCGAAGGGGCGCGGCACGGCCATCTGGAACCCCGCGCCAAGGCCGAGGGCGAGGATCTTCTTGCCAGGCTGATGTCCCCCAGGGGGTACGAGAAGTCCAAGGCGATCCGCCTGTTGGAGCGGGACCTGCGGGTGCTGGAGTCCGGTTGGGAACAGGTCAACGATTTCAGGGATCCCGAGCGGTACCACTGGGCGTTCTTCGGCGAACCGGAGGCGGATTCGAACTGGGGCTTTCGGTTCGAGGGGCACCACCTGTCCATCAACGTCACCGCCGCCCCGGGGCGGGTCGCGGCGACCCTGCCCCTGTTTCTCGGCGCCAGGCCGCGCCTCGCGTCTCGTGGCATGCCGTCGGCGGGCGTCGCCGCGCTCGGCGTGGAGGAGCGTTTGGTTCGGGAGCTGTATCGAAGTCTCGCCGGAGACCAGCTGGAAGCCGC
This sequence comes from Pseudomonadales bacterium, assembly GCA_021295875.1. Taxonomy (GTDB): domain Bacteria; phylum Pseudomonadota; class Gammaproteobacteria; order Pseudomonadales; family Azotimanducaceae; genus VXYL01. Next base: position 489 of record JAGWBN010000025.1, on the reverse strand, counting down.
GACGCTGCCCTACAAGGCGGAGCGCGGCCACATGCTGGGTCAGGTCGCGACCCTCGCCGACCCGCCGCCCAAAGGCTTGCCGCGATCGGCGATGACGGCCAGGCAGCAGGCGTTGCTCGACGAATTCCTGGCGCTCTTCACGGGTCTTTGGAACGTCGAGATCGCGGCGGCGCGTGAAGCCGAGGTCGCGGCGGCGCGCGACGGCTTGCACTTCGCCTTTGCGACCCTCGACCAGCCGCCCCATGACCCGTTCTACGTGCGCGTTTCCGGCCCCGGCCTACTGATCGAAATCGACAACACGGAAGACGGCGATCACCTGCACGCCGTTTGGCACCGTCCCGGCTCGGACTTCGGCCGGGACCTGATGACGGCGCATGTCGAACGTCATCAGACCGGTCTCTCGGGGGCGAAGCTAGCCCGCATATCTCACCAGGTCGCTTGTGCGAATGACGAATGCTTAGGAAATCAGTTGCTTGTATCGGAATCCCG
>JAGWBN010000210.1 GCA_021295875.1 Pseudomonadales bacterium | reverse complement strand
GGCGAGACGCTCCTGCGCGCCTGGGGCCAGGACCGCTTGTGGCTCGTGTCCCGCGCCATCCAGCAGGCTCTGACATAGCGTCCGCGCACCTTGGCGGTGCGATGACTGCGTTACGGTTTGCGCCAGGCCGCGTTGACGACTCCAACCACCGACAGTTAGACGAGCAGCAGAAGCAGACGTAGGTCACCGAGTTGGAGATCCGGCTCGATGGGCACGGCGATGGTCTTGGCGAGCGCGGCGAGCTTGAAGTCGTGCTCGGTGCCGAACGCGGGGTCGAGGGCGATGGCGAGGATGTCGCGGCGGCTGCGGTAACGGACGATGCCGACGGAAGACCACTGCTCGGCGTCCTCGATGCCCGGATGCGGAACTCGGACCCTGGCGCTCATTGCGGCACCCGGCATGCGCCGTCAAACTTGACCCCTCCAAGGAAGGCCGAAGGATTTTCGTGTTCACAGGGCTTGAATTCGAAGCGGTCGGCTTGCCGCCGGAGGCCGAAGCGTTGCGCGGCGAGGTTCGTGAGTTCACCTCGAAGGAACTGCCGGCGGACTACTGGCCGAACGCCGACTTCAACGAGGGCCACAGCCCGGACTTTTCGCGCAAGCTGGGCGAACGCGGCTGGATCGGGATGACCTGGCCCAAGCGCTTCGGCGGCGGCGAGCGGACGTTCTTCGAGCGCTATGTCGTCACCGAGGAACTCCTGGCCGCCGGTGCGCCGGTGAGCGCCCACTGGATCGCCGATCGGCAAAGCGGTCCGCTGCTGCTCAACTACGGCACCGAAGCGCAGTGCCGCCGCTACCTGCCCCGTATCGCGCGGGGCGAGTGCTACTTCTCCATCGGCATGAGCGAGCCGAACTCGGGGTCCGATCTGGCGTCGGTGCGCACCCGCGCCGAGCGCGTCCGTGACGGTTGGATCGTCAACGGGACGAAGATCTGGACCACGGACGCGCAGCGCAACCACTACATCATCGCGCTGGTGCGCACGTCGCCGCCGTCGGACGACCGTCACGCGGGGCTGTCCCAGTTGCTCATCGACCTGTATGCCGACGGCGTCACCGTGCGACCCATCCGCAACCTGGCGGGCGGCGAGGATTTCAACGAGGTGGTGTTCGAGGACTGCCTGGTTCCGGACGACGGCGTGGTGGGGGAACCGGGCAACGGCTGGATCCAGGTGACCAGTGAATTGGGCTACGAGCGCAGCGGTCCCGAGCGCTTCCTGTCGGCGTTCCGCGTTCTCGTCGAGTTCGTTCGCGCCGTCGGGAACGACCCGCGCCGCGACGAGGCCGCGCTGATCGGGCGCCTTGCGAGCCACCTGATGACGCTGCGGCGGATGTCCATCTCGGTTGCCGGCATGCTGCAGCAGGGCGGCAACCCGGCGGTGGAGTCGGCATTGGTCAAATCCCTCGGCAACGACTTCGAGAAACTCGTCGGCGAACTCGTTCGGCTGCAGGCGCCCCCGGGTCATCCAGGGCTCGAACGGTGCCTGCGCCAGACGCTGTTGCACGCGCCGTCGTTCACGCTCCGGGGCGGTACCCGGGAGATTCTGCGCGGCGTCATCGCCCGGGGCTTGGGACTGCGCTGATGGACCGGCTGATCGAGGACACCGCCGAACGCATCTTCGCGGATCATGTGGACAAGGCCGCGCTCGATGCCGCCGAGTCCGGCGAGTTTCCGAACGCGCTTTGGCAGGTCGTGCGGGACTCGGGTCTGCACCTTGTCGGCAGCCCACAGTCCGGTAGCGAGTTGGCTGATCTCTACGGGGTGCTGAGAGTCGCGGGTCGACACGCCGTGCCGCTGCCGCTGGCCGAAGTGCTCATCGCCAACTCGCTGCTCGACGAGGCCGGTTTCACCACCATCGCCGTTGACGGCGTCGCCCCTTGGGCACGGATCGCGGACCGCGTACTGACCGTGGATGGCGAGCTCAGCCGCCGTTTCGATGCCGAGCCCGGCAGCAACCTGGCCGGCGAGAGCCGTGATCGGGTGGTCCTGTTCGACACCGAGCGCGTGGACCTGCCGACGGATTTGCGTGAGCGCATGGCCCTTTGCCGCGTTGCGCTGATGTCGGGCTGCCTCGAACGCATCCTCGCCATGGCCATCGACTACGCCACCGAACGCGAGCAGTTCGGGCGGCCGATCTCCCGGTTCCAGGCGGTGCAGCACAACCTGGCCGTGCTGGCCGGCGAGGCGGCCGCCGCCCGTTGCGCCTACGACGCCGCCGTGGCGTCGGTGGACTCACCTGGATTCGTCCACCACGTTGCCGCGGCCAAGGCGCGCGTTGGTGAAGCCGCCGGCATCGCGGCCGAAATCGCCCACCAGGTGCACGGCGCCATGGGTTTCACCCACGAACACAGCCTGCACCACTTCACCCGCCGACTCTGGGCTTGGCGCGACGAATACGCTCGGGAGAGTCTCTGGCAGGAAATGCTGGGTCTGCGGATCGCCACGGGTGGGGCGGACTCCGTGTGGGACTTCGTCGTTGACGCCGGCTGAACTGCAGCGGGTCCTTGCCGGGCGCTCGATTCGCGTCGCGGCGAGCGAGTGTCTGCTCGGCCGGTCCGTGCGCTGGAACGGCGAGCACAACGGCGACGTTTGGCCCCGGCATCGCGTCGAGCAGCTGTTCACGCTGGTCGGACTGTGCCCGGAAGTGGGCATCGGCATGGGCGTGCCGCGGGATCCGATCCAGCTCGTGGGCAAGGCGTCGGCGCCGCGCGCGGTGGCGGCGGAGAACCCGGAGCTCGACTACACGGATCGCCTGCAGGCGTATGCGTGCGAGGTGGCGTCGACGCTCGCCGGAGTTCACGGCTACATCTTCGCCGACCGTTCGCCG
>JAGWBN010000001.1:47059-50303 GCA_021295875.1 Pseudomonadales bacterium | reverse complement strand
TCGAGGACATCCGCGACAGCTCCATCTACGACCGCCTGCAGGAGAACAGCGCCGAGGCCCTCGAGGGGTACCTGCGCCCGGTGATGTCCGGCCTAGATCCTTTCCCCGAAGCCCCAGTTGCCCCTGCGATCTCCGCAAGTGCCGCGACGGTCGCTGCCGAGAGTCGGGAGGGTCGCGTATTGGCGCAGGAGGTCGAGACCCTATCCGCCTCGACGTCGGCACCGCATGTGGCAGACGAACCCGAGGTCGGCGAGACCGCCCAGGACACGCCGCCATCCGCAGGCGAACCGTCGCAAACCGAGGCCGACGAGGTCCCGCTGGACGACAACAAAACCACATCCATCCCCGAGAGGCTTCCCCAACCCGGCGTCGCCGTGGGGGAATACATCGGGATACTGCAAGGGATCGCCGAGGCGGAACTCACGGAGGCCGCGCGACCGACCAACCGCGTCGGGGAGTGGATGGCGCGGCTGCAGTCGCTGAACAAGCGACAACGCGCCTACGGAACGCCAGCCGCGCTCCGACAGTGGGCGGCCGATCGGGACATCCGACCCCGAGACTCGCCCCTGCCCGTTTAGGCGCAAGCCGGCCACAACGACCGGGCGACCCGCTCTCCCCCGTTCGTCGAGTCGAACACCTCGGTTTCGCGACCAGGAATTCCATCGCGACGAGCCGCCCGATGCCCTCCAGGCCATCCAAGGACGGCCATCGGGTGTCGGTGAGGCGGGCTCCGCCGTCCGTCCGACGCCACATTTGCGAGCTCTTGACGCTTGCAGCGCGTCCGTCCGCGACTCGAGATTCGCGTGTCCGAAACTCGTAAACTCGACGGCTTTGCGCAACGCGAGCCGCGTGTGTCTCAGACTCGTCCCCTCGACAGCAAGCTGCCCAGTGTCGGGACCACGATCTTCACGGTCATGTCCAAGCTCGCCGCCGACGAAGATGCAATCAACCTGTCGCAGGGCTATCCCGATTTCGACGGACCGCAGCGTCTGCTCGAACGCGTCGGTCACTACCTGACCAACGGCTACAACCAGTACCCGCCCATGGCGGGCATCGAGCCGTTGCGGCAGGGGATCGCCGACAAGGTCGAGGACCTGTATGGCGCCAAGGTCGATGCGGAGACCGAAGTGACGGTCACGTCGGGCGCCACGGAAGCGCTGTTCTGTGCCATCACATCGGTGATCCGCCCCGGTGACGAGGCCATTGCGTTCGACCCCTGCTACGACTCCTACGAACCTGCGGTCACCCTCTCCGGCGGCGTTTGTCGCCACGTGCCGTTGACGCCCCCGCACTTCAAGGTGGACTGGAATCGCGTCGAGGACGCCCTCGGGCCGAAGACTCGGCTCATCCTCATCAATACGCCGCACAACCCCACGGGCGCGGTGTGGGACGCCGCCGACATCGAGAACCTGCGCCGCGTTGTCGCCGACCGCGACATCTACATCGTCGCCGACGAAGTCTACGAGCACATCGTCTTCGACGGTCGCGACCACCTAAGTCTCGTCCGCTATCCGGACCTGTTCGCCCGCAGCTTCGTGGTCTCGTCGTTCGGCAAGACCTACCACACCACCGGCTGGAAGGTGGGCTACTGCGTCGCGCCTCGACCGCTGTCGGCAGAATTCCGGTGCGTCCATCAGTTCGTGACGTTCACCACCGCGACGCCGTTGCAGTACGGCCTCGCCGACTTCCTGCGCGAGTGTCCCGAGCACCACCGCGACCTCGCCGCGTTCTACCAGGCGAAACGCGACCTCTTCTGCGATCTGCTGCGCGACTCGAGATTCGCGCTAACACCTTCGCCGGGCACGTTCTTCCAGCTCGTCGACTACGGCCGTATCAGCAACGAGCACGACGCCGATCTGGCAAGGAGATGGACAGTGGAAGCGAAGGTGGCTTCGATCCCGGTGTCGGTGTTCTACGAAGATCCGCCGGATCAGCGGTTTCTGCGGTTCTGTTTCGCCAAGGACGACGCCACCCTGGAACGCGCCGCCGAGATCCTATGCGCGCTGTGAACTCCGAACTGCGCATCGCGTTGATCCAGGCGTCGCCACGGTGGCATCAGCCGGCAGCCAACCGAAGGACGTTCGAGGGGATGCTGCAGGGCGTCGGCGAAGGATTGGATCTCGTCGTCCTGCCCGAGATGTTCAGTACGGGCTTCACGATGAGTTCCGGGGAAGTGGCCGAGACCATGGCGGGCGAGACCGTCTCGTGGCTACGCGAGCAGGCTGCGGACCTCGGTACGACGATCGCGGGCAGCCTCGTCGTTCGCGACGGGGGCTGTTTCAATCGGCTGGTCTGGATGCCTCCGAACGGTCGCGAGACGGTTTATGACAAGCGGCATCTTTTCCGCATGGCGGGCGAACACGAACACTACGCCGCTGGTGCCGAGCGTGTGGTGGTGACGATCGGCCCTTGGCGCGTGTGCCTTTGCGTCTGCTACGACCTGCGCTTTCCGGTGTGGCTGCGGTCGTGCAACGACTACGACGTGTTGTTATGCGTGGCGAACTGGCCTGCGGCACGGCAGTCCGCCTGGAATGTGCTTCTGCGGGCAAGGGCCATCGAGAACCAGTGCTACGCCGTTGGCGTCAACCGGGTTGGCACGGACGGAAACGAAGTCGACTACCGTGGCGGCAGCGCGGTCTACGACTCCGACGGAAACGCCTTGGTGGAAGCCTTCGACGACGAACTCGTGCTGCACGAGACGCTCAATCTGGATGAGCTCAACACCTATCGCGAACGGTTTCCCGCATGGCGCGACGCCGACGAGTTCGAGGTATCGCCATGAGCGGCGAGCGCAGGTTCCTCCCACCGTCGCCCGTCCTGTTTCCAGCGACTCGGCTTCGAGGAGACGCAAGTTGACCAGTCCCGAGACTATTCACGTCCGGTGCTTCGGCGCCCTTGCCGCCTTTGCGGTCTCGTTCCTTGGCTGCCTGCTCGGATGCAGCCAGTCGGATGAACCGGAACACCCCGGCAAGGGAGTCTATGAGCGGTACTGCTACGCGTGCCACCAGGCAGGCATCGCGGACGCCCCGAAACTCGGCGACCGCGAAGCCTGGGCACCCCGCCTAGCCAAGCCGCGTGAGGAACTGCTGGAAAACATCGAGCGTGGCATGACCCCCGGAATGCCTCCCCGCGGCGGTTGCCCGTCGTGTACCGACGAGGCACTGGCTGCGGCCTTGGACTACATCGTGTTGAAGGCCGAGTAGCTGCCGAGAGTCCTTGCCCGGACGGCGTCCCAACCCCGCCG
>JAGWBN010000001.1:44235-46702 GCA_021295875.1 Pseudomonadales bacterium | reverse complement strand
ACCGTATCGGGCCAGCGGTCGTCCGGGTGGTGGAACCAGGGGTTGCTGCCGAGGATGGAGAGGTAGGGTTCGCCCAGGTCGTGGACGTTGCGGGCTTCCCCGCCCGGGCGGACGCCGACGGGGTTGGCGCCGGCGGGTTCGCAGCCGACGTCGACCAGCGCCGTGCGGATCGCCTCCAGCGAGTCGGCATCCGAAGCCTGGATCCGGACGCCGGACCCCGTGGCGGCGAAATTGGCACCCAGGTGCAGCCACGCGTGGGCGTCCGGTGCCGGGTTGGTCGCCAGGTAGTGTTCCAGGCCCAGGTGTCCCAGTTCGTGGCCACTCGTGGCGATGAAGATCACGTCCCGCGCGGGTCGGTGCGCCGCGAAAGACGGCGATGCCGCCGCCGCGTTCCGCCGTGCTGACCCACCACGAACTCTTCGGCGTCACGACCACGAACGGCGCGAGAGTCGAGCGGTTGCCGGCAATCCGGGCGTGGACATTGCATCCGAGTGCCGGCTCGAAGGCCACGTCGGCGGTCAGTCGGATCTCCTCGGCCTTTTCCGCGGCGGCTTGCAGGCGGGCTTCGTGCCCGGTTGCCACCTGCAGTGCCGGGGGTCCGAACGGCACCCGGAAGTGGTCGGCATTCTGCAGCGCGAGCCCCGGGACCTCGGGGCTGATGCTCGCCACGGCAACGAGCGCGGCAAGTTTGTCCTCCCTGCGGGCGTCGGCGAACGCGCGGTTGGCGTCGACCCCCGCACCCGGGCCGAGTGCGCCGAGACCGATCACCGGCGATCCGCCCCCGTCCACCATCGCCCGACCGTTGGCCAAAGGCCGTAGTCGACCGACGAGACCTTCCGGTCCGGTCGTGCCGCCATCGAACAGCGGGACCCCCTCGATGGTCGTCCCGTCGACCTCGATCTCGCAACGCCGGAGCACCCAGCGCGAAAGGCGAAAGTCGTCGCGTCGGGGTGTGACCCCGGCATCGCGGACGTTGTCCGCGAGCCAGTCGGCCGCTAGCCGATCCCCCGCCGTGCCCGTGCGATGCTCGCCGATGGCGTCCCACGCCGCGATGTCGGCGGCAACCTGATCGCCCCCGGGCACGCCCTTCGGGGGAGTTGGGGGAGAGTCAGTCACCGGGATCCTCGTCGGCCCGCTACATCGCCCAGGTCCCGGGCAAGCGAAGCGACGGTCCCCGGGGTGAGGGTCGTCTCGCAACGCAGTTCGTCGTGGTCGATGCCCATGGTCACGGGGGCATCGGCGCGGATGGCAGCGATTCTTTCCTCGTCGAACTCGAAGCGCAGGAAGTGGACGGCCGCGGTTCTGTCGTCGTCGATCCGGTCAAGGTCGTCGTTGGCGTAGGCAAAAACGCGTGCCAGGTCGCCGACACCGGCCCACACCCGGTGTTCGACGCCCGGCATGCGCCTCAGCGCCGCGTCGCGTTCCGAGACGTCCTCGTATTCGATGAGGAACGTCGCCTTCCAGTTCGCGCCGTCGGGGATCAGCGGGTTGTAGGTGGCGATCTCGTCCTCGATGGCGGCCCGCTCGAAGATGCGTTCGACGCGGAGCATCTCCTGGACCTGGTACTTCATGGTCAGAAAGTCCTCGAACAGCAATGTCGCATGGGGCCCCAGGGCGACCCGCCGCGGCTTCTTGTGGGCCATGACGGTCCGGCGGAAGGCGTCTCGTTCGACGGCGTAGTCCTCGAGGCTCCAGAGTTCGGCGCGACTCAGCTTGTGCATGGCGCCGACCGTCAGATGCCGTACGCCCGGCGCAGCATCGAAATCGGATGGGTCGCCTTGCTGCCGTCGTCGAGGCCGTGCTCGATCATGCGCCCCGCCATGGGACAGTCGGACCCGTAGCTGTCCGCCTCCGCCTCGCGCACCCGACGCACCACCGGGCGCGCGATCTTCATCGCCGAGGCGTAGGTCTCGGCCTTGACCGCGTAGGTGCCGTCGTGACCCGAGCACCGTTCGATCATCGTCACCTCCGAATCCGGCACCAGCGCCAGGAACTCGCGCGTCCGCTGACCGATGGCCTGGACCCGCTGGTGGCAGGCGGCGTGATAGGCCACCTTGCCCAGCGGTTGCTTGAAGTCGAGGTTGGCGAGGCCGTCGCGGCGCCGCGAGACGAGGTACTCGAACGGATCGAAGAACGCCGCCTTGACCCGCCCCACGTCGTCGTCGTCGGGGAACAGCAGGGGGATCTCCTGGCGGTACATCAGCACGCACGAGGGGACGATGGACATGAGGTCGTAGCCGTCGGCGATGGCGGCGAGGAACACCGGCAGGTTGGCGTCCTTGTTGGCCGCCACGGCGTCGAGATCGCCGAGTTCCAGCTTCGGCATGGCGCAGCACGCCGCGTCGGTAAGCCGCTTGGCTTCGATGCCGTTGTGACGAAGCACGCATAAGAGGTCCTCGACCACGTCCGGTTCGTTGTGTTCCCCGTAGCAGGTCACGTACACCGCGACGCGGCCGGTGGTGCGATC
>JAGWBN010000001.1:0-44119 GCA_021295875.1 Pseudomonadales bacterium | reverse complement strand
CCGTTGGCGAGCTGGCGCACACCCGGCGCGGACAGCGTCCTGAATACGGAGTCGGTGCTGGTGATCAGGCGGTCGCGCCAACGCGGCCGCTGCTCCTTGAAGCGGGCGGCCTTGGCGCGGAGCATGAGGTGGGGAAAGTCGATGCGCCACTCGTGGGGCGGCAGGTAGGGGCACTTGGTCTCGGCGCAGAGATCGCACAGGAAGCAGTGTTCGACGACCTTGCCGTAGGCCGCCGGGTCAACGCCGTCCACCTCCATCGTGTCCGACTCGTCGATGAGATCGAACAGGGTCGGAAACGCCTCGCAGAGGTTCACGCACCGGCGGCACCCGTGGCAGACGTCGAACACCCGGGCGAGCTCGGCATCCACGGCGTCGCGGTCGTGGAAGTCGGCGCTCTGCCAGTCGATGGGTTCGCGCCTCGGCGCTTCGAGACTACCTTCTCTGATTGAACCAACCTCCCTTGTCGCTCGGCGCTGTTGCTGGGTCTTGCTTCGGCAGCATCATCGACGCCAATCACCGGGAGAATTCGCGGAGCGAATTCTCGGGCGACCGCGAAAGCGGTCGCGTACGGGCTAGAACGAAAAGGGCCTCGCTCAAGCAAGGCCCTTCGCCGGGCGATCGCTCGCCTTGGCCGCGCCGGCCTATTCCATTGCGTCGAGCGCTTTCTGGAACCGGTTGGCGTGGGACCGCTCGGCCTTGGCGAGCGTCTCGAACCAGTCGGAGATCTCGTCGAAGCCTTCGTCGCGCGCGGTCTTCGCCATGCCCGGGTACATGTCCGTGTATTCGTAGGTCTCACCGGCGATGGCGGCCTTGAGGTTGTCGCTGGTCGTGCCGATCGGCAGTCCGGTGGCCGGGTCGCCGACCCCTTCCATGTGTTCCAGGTGCCCGTGGGCGTGGCCGGTCTCGCCTTCCGCCGTGGAGCGGAACACGGCCGCGACGTCGTTTTCCCCCTCGACGTCCGCCTTGGCGGCAAAGTAGAGATACCTGCGATTGGCCTGCGACTCGCCGGCGAATGCGTCCTTGAGGTTCTGCAGAGTTTTGCTGTCGGTCAGATCCACGTCTTGCGCTCCCTTTTCGCTGTGGTGACTGAAGGATGAGCGAGTATAACGCGAGCGTCTGGCGCTATGCTGCGCTGCTGGCCGGACAAAACGGGGTGCACCATGGCGGAAGTGGAGTTCGTCGAGCACGGGCACTGGGCGGAGGTCGTGCTGAACCGCCCGAAGCGTCGCAACGCCATCGACGGGCCCTTGGGGGAGCAACTCGCCGCGGTGATCCGCCGTGCCGACGGGGACGACGGGGTCCAGGCCGTGCTGCTCCGCGGTGCCGACGGGGCGTTCTGCTCGGGACTGGATCTGAAGGCGTTCAATGCCGAACCGCCACCCGACTGGATGCCCCGGTTCGGCGGCATCTGGCGGGCCGCGCACAAGTCGGTCTACGAATGCCGCAAGCCCATCGTCGCGGCCTTGGAACGGTTCGCCATCAACGGCGGCGCGGCACTGGCACTGGCGGCGGACCTGCTGGTCGTCGGCGAGACCGCGTTCGTGCAGGTCGGCGAGGTCCGCCAAGGCATGGCGGCGCCGTACAACATGGCTTGGCTACGCCTGCGCCACAGCGAGTCCGTCGCCGCCCGCCTCGCCATCACCGGCCGGCGTTTCGCCGGTGCCGAACTCGACGCCATGGGCGTCGCCCACGAGGTGGTCGCGGATGACCAGGTCGTCCTCGCGGCACGACGCCTCGTCGAAGAACTGGCCGGCTTTCCCGACGGCGCGGCCGTGCGCATCAAGCGGCTGCTGCGCGCGTACAACGACGAGCCGGCGGACGCCTGGTTCGACCGGGTGACGAACCTCGCGTCGGGGCCACGGGTCAGACCTCGGGTCGTTGAAGGCGGGTGAAGCCGTTGCCGACGTTGCCTTTCTGACGAGCCTAGTGGTCGAACACGGGCGATCGCGTCGCTACGGGAATCGGTGGGCGAACTCGGACCGCAGCCGTGACCACTCGAGCTTCAACCACGGCGTGAAGTCCTGCGCGTTGGACTCGAGGTCGTGGTCGAGGTCGTCCGGGCGGATCCAGCGCCACTCGGCGATCTCGGTGGTGTTGATGCGGGGCTCGGTATCCGTGTGGCCGACGAACACCGAACACAGCTCGAATTCCGAACCGACATCGGCATACGCCGCCCGGTATTCGAACTTGTAGAGCATCTCGACGCCGGTCAACGCGAGGCCCAGCTCGTCCCCGGCGCGGCGCAGGACCGCATCCCCCACGGCCTCGCCCCGGCGCGGATGCGAACAGCAGCTGTTGGACCAGTAGCCCGGCCACAGGCGCTTGTCCGGGTGGCGACGCTGCAGCAGGGTCTCGCCGGCGCCGTTGAACACGAACAGCGAGAAGGCGCGGTGCAGGATGCCCTGGCCGTCGTGACAGACGGCCTTGCCGAGAGACCCGACCACCCGGTCCTCGGAGTCCACGAGGATCAGCCGTTCGTCCTCGCTGGAGACGATGTCTGACTTGGTCGCGAGATCCGTGGCCATGGAACGCCTAGCGCGCCTCCCTTCGGGAGCCGTCCAAGAGCGATCCCAAGCGTTGTTCGAAAGGCAACCTGCGTGTGAACATCAGCGCCGCTCAAGGAACCGAGAGGGGTCAACGGCGACAGTTTAGCCGGGTGCTATAGTGCCGGTCATGATCGAACTCGCCCCGGCCGAACCGCGCGAACGAATCGAGGCGATCGACACCATCCGCGGCTTCGCCCTGCTGGGCATCCTGCTACTGAACATCCTGGCCTTCGGACTGCCGTTCCGGGCATACACCAACCCCACCGTGGACGGCGCGGTTGAAGGCGTCGACTTCGGCGTCTTCTTCACCATCGAGTTGCTCTTCGAAGGTTCCATGCGGGCGCTGTTCTCCATGCTGTTCGGGGTCGGCATCGCCATGTTCGCGGCCAGCGGCAAAGGTGGCGCGTTCCACTACCGCCGACAACTGCTGCTGTTCGCCTTCGGGCTGGTCGACGGCTTCCTGCTGCTGTGGACCGGCGACATCCTGACCATCTACGCGATGGCCGGCATGGTGCTGTATTTCTGCCGCAACTGGCGGGCGCGGAGCCTCTTGACCGCCGCCGGGTGCATGTTCGCCTACCTGATCGTGCTCTACACGGCGACCTTCGCCACGGTCAACTTCATGCCCGACCAGGCTGCCGCGGCCGCGGCGCGAATCGCCGCAGCCGAGGCGCCATCGCCACAGGACCAGGCCGTCGTCGACGCCTGGGGCCAGGTCGACGTGCAGTTGCAGCCGCCGACGTACCTCCTCGAACGTGAGGCGAGGAAGTTCCAGGGAACCTACGCGGAGGCCTTCGTCGCCAACGCCCAGGAACTCCGCGGACTCCTCGTCTACGGCCTGCCGGTGCTGTTCATCTGGGATGCCATGGCGTGCATGCTCCTCGGCATGGCGCTCTACCGGACCGGCGTTCTCACGGGGCAGCGCAGCGTGCGTTTCTACACCGTCACGGCGATCCTCGCGTTGGCCATCGGGGTCGCCACCAACGCCTTCGAACTGGCCATGAAAATCGGTAGCGGCTACGCCCCGCAATGGGTGACGGGCGGGACGGTCATCACCTACGACATCGGCCGGGTAGCCATGGCCATCGGCTTCCTGTCGCTCACCATGATCGCCTACCGACGGGGCTGGCTCGCCCGGCTGCGCCACGGCCTGGCGGCGGTCGGCCGCATGGCGCTCAGCAACTACATCCTGCAAAGCGTGTTCGGCTTTCTGATCTTTCGCGACCTCGGGCTCGGGCTGTGGAACGACCTCGACCGTCACGAGCTTTACTACGTGGTGGCCGGACAATGGTTCGTCATGATCGCCTTCAGCCTGTGGTGGCTCGACCGGTACCGATTCGGCCCGCTGGAATGGTTGTGGCGGTCGCTCACCTACGGCAGACGCCAACCCATGGCGTTACGACCCGCCTGACCGGTGCGCGAACAGCGCGTAACCGTTCGCGGCGTCGATCTCGCCTACTTCGAATGGGGCAACCCGTCGGGGCAGACGATCCTGATGCTGCACGCGACCGGTTTCCATGCGCGTTGCTGGGATGGCGTCGTACGATCGCTCGGCGACGTCGGCGAGGGCTGCCGACTGGTCGCCGTGGACCAGCGGGGCCACGGCAGATCGGCCAAGCGGGGACCCTACGAATGGAGCGAATTCGGTGCCGACGCCGCCGCTCTCGTCGACGAACTCGACCTCGACGCCGTGATCGGGCTCGGCCACTCCATGGGCGGTCATGCGGTGACCCAGGCCGCCGCGCAGCGTGCCCATCGTTTCCGCGCGCTGCTGCTCGTCGACCCCGTGATCCTCGACCCCTCCGCCTATGCGGATCACGCGATGTTCGCCTCGCCGGAGGCGCATCCGGTGGCCCGGCGGCGCAACCACTGGCGGTCGACCGAGGAGATGTACGACCGCTTCGCCGACCGCCACCCGTTCAACCTGTGGGATCCGGCGGTGCTTCGCGACTACTGCCGCTTCGGCCTTCTCCCCGACGGCGACGGCTTGGTACTCGCCTGCCCGCCGCTGGTCGAAGCGTCGATCTACCAGGGCAGCGCTGGCCGCGACATCGGCGATGCCATCCGCACCCTTCCCCACCCGGCGGTCGTGCTCCGCGCCCAAGGGCGGGATCCAGACACCCGCAACACCGGCACCATGGACTTCGCCCGATCGCCGACCTGGCCGGGGCTGGCGGCGGCGTTCCCGAACGGGCGCGACATCCACCACCCCGAGCTCTCCCACTTCATCCCCATGCAGCGGCCGGACCTCGTGGCGGACGAACTCCGCAAGCTCATCTCGTAGCGGCGACCCTGCGCTTCGCTGTGCGCCGGATTCGCCTCCGGCCCAGAGCCCTGGGGCGCTACGGGAGACGGGCCAGTTCCTCCTCGGCGGCGAGCCATGCCTGCTCAAGACGCTCGAGGTCGGCGATGGCGCCGCGCCGCGCCGCCACCAGGCGGGACATCTCGTCGGGCTGTTCATGGACGCCGGGCTCGCCGAGGCAACGGTCGACCTCGTCGACCTGGCGGGTCAGTTCCTCGATCCGGCCTTCGAGTCGGCGTTGCTGCTGGCGGAGCCGTCGTTCCGTGCCGGACGGGCCCGCACGGCGGGTGCTCTTGGGCTTGACGGCACGCGTTGCACGGGGCTGGCGCAAGGCGGTGTAGGCGTCCAGATCGTCGTCGAAGCGGTTCACCATACCGTCGCCCACCAGCCAGAACCGATCCGCGCACTGCCGCAGGAGGTGACGGTCGTGGGACACCAGCAGCACGGCGCCGCGGTATTCCTGCAGGGCGAAGGCGAGCGCCTGGCGCATGTCCAGGTCGAGGTGGTTGGTAGGCTCGTCGAGAACCAGCACCGCAGGCTGCCGGCAGGCGATCAGGAGCAGCACGAGGCGTGCCTTCTCGCCGCCGGAGAACGTCTGCGCGCGCCGCTGCACATCGCCGCCGCCGAATCCCCAGCGGCCGAGGGTGTCGCGCGCATCCTGCTCCGCGAAACCGAGGTCGGCGAGGTGCTCAAGAGGCGTGCGGGAGAGGTCGAGAGACTCCAACTGATGCTGGGCGAAGTAGCCCACGGACACGTGCCGTCCGGGGGTCATCGAGCCGTCCAGCGGCGTCAATTCGCCGGCCAGGCAACGCAACAGCGTCGTCTTGCCCGCGCCGTTGGCGCCGAGGACACCGATGCGGTCGTCGGGGTAGACGCGCAGCGTCACGTCCTCCAGCACCGCCTGGCCGTCATAGCCGATGGCGGCGTCATCCAACGACAACGTCGGGTTGGAGATCTTTTTCGGATCCGCGAACGAGAAACGATACGGCAGCTCGGCGTGCACAGGCGCGGCGCGGTCCATTCGTTCCAGGGCCTTGAGGCGGCTCTGCACCTGGCGCGCCTTGCTCGACTTGGCGCGGAACCGGTCGACGAAGGCGTGGATCTCGCGAACCCGACGCTGCTGCTTCTTGTACTGCGCCGCCCGCCGTTCCAGCGCTTCGGCGCGCTGACGTTCGAACGCACTGTAGTTGCCCGTGTAGACCTTTGCCTGGGCATCTTCGAGGTGGACGATCCCGCCCATGGTGCGGTCGAGGAAGTCGCGGTCGTGGGCGATCGCCAGCAGCGTCCCCTGGTAGCGCCGCACCCACGTCTCCAGCCACAGCGTGGCATCGAGATCCAGGTGGTTGGTGGGCTCGTCGAGGAGCAGCAGGTCGGACGGCGCGAACAACGCCCTCGCCAGATTGAGCGTGATCCGCCAACCTCCCGAAAAGGCTTTGTGCGGCTTGTCGAAATCCGCCGTGGCGAAACCCAGGCCACCCAGGACCTCGCCGGCGCGGGCGCGGGCCTCGTAGCCGCCCGCATCCTCGTAGTCTGCGTAGAGCGTGCCGAGCGCATGGTCGTCGCCGTCCCGCTCCGCGGTCGCGATGGCGCGTTCGACGCCGCGCAACCGGGTATCGCCGTCGAGGACGAACTCCAGCGCCGGGCGGTTCGACGGCGCGACGTTCTGCTCCAGGCTGGCGAGCCGCCAGGCGTCCGGACGCACGACCTGTCCCTCCTCCGGGGCCAGGCGGCGGCGAACCAGTTCGAACAACGTCGACTTGCCGATGCCGTTGCGGCCGACCACGCCCGTCTTGTGGCCAGCGTGCATCGTCAGGTTCAGGCCGTCGAACAGCAGTCGGTCACCGCGGTGCAGCGTGATGTCGATGAGTTGGAGCATAGAATCCGCGCCGTCGCGTCCCGCCAGGCTGGCGCGTCCGCCAGGCGGCGGCCGGGCGCGACCGCATGGGCGGCCGGACCGCATGGCGTATCATGGCGCGCGCATCATACCGGGGCACCGGCCCCGGGGCACTTCGACCGCGTCCGCGTCCGCTGAAGGCGAAGCCGTGAGCCAGTATCTCGTCGTCCACCCCACGCACCCGCAGCCGCGGCTGGTCAGCCGCGCGGCGGAGATGGTTCACGAAGGCGGGGTCATCGTCTATCCCACGGACTCCACCTACGCCCTCGGCTGCCACCTGGGCGACAAGGACGCGGCGGATCGGATCCGCGCGATCCGGCGCCTGGGGCGCGACCACTACCTGACCCTGGTGTGCCGGGATCTCTCCGAGCTCGCGGCGTACGCGCGGGTCGACAACCAAAGCTACCGGGTGATCAAGCGCTACCTGCCGGGACCGTTCACTTTCGTGCTGTCGGCCACCCGCGAGGTTCCCCGCCGGCTGGTCCACCGGCGACGCCGCACCATCGGTCTGCGCGTCCCCGACAACCCCATCGCCCAGGCGATCCTCGCGGCGCTGGGCGAACCGATGATGTCGACGACCCTCAAGCTGCCGGAAGAGGATCTGCCGGTGACCGACGTGGATGCCAGGCGCCCCGAACTCGAACACGCGGTGGACGTCATCGTCGACGGCGGCAGCGGCGGCGTGCAGCCGACCACCGTCGTGGACCTGACCGGCGGCGCGTTGGCGGTTACCCGCGCGGGCCTCGGCGTCATCGACGACTGATCGAGCCACGGGCGCATCGCCGCATGCGCGGGACCGTGCTCGGTGATTGAGGGTATACTTCGTCGCGTCGGGAACAGCGAATCCCTGAGGTGAGCAGCAGCGACTCCGATCAACGGGTTCTGTCAGGAATGCGGCCCACCGGCCGCCTGCACATTGGCCACTACCACGGTGCCTTGAAGAACTGGATTCGGCTCCAGCATCAGTACGATTGCTACTTCTTCGTCGCCGACTTCCACGCCCTGACGACTCACTACCAGGACACCGCGGACCTCGAGCAGTACACGTTCGACACCGTGGTCGACTGGCTCGCTGCGGGTTTGAGTCCGGGCGCCGCGACGATCTTCGTGCAGAGCAAGGTGCCCGAACACGCGGAACTCCACCTGCTGCTGTCGATGATCACGCCGGTGCCCTGGCTCGAGCGCGTGCCGAGCTACAAGGACCAGCAGGCCAACATCGCCGACCGGAATCTCGGCACCTACGGCTTTCTCGGCTATCCCGTGCTGCAGGCGGCCGACGTGCTGATGTACCGCGCGGGCCACGTACCCGTGGGCGCCGACCAAGTCGCGCACCTGGAGCTCGCCCGGGAGATCGCCCGCCGCTTCAACCACATCTTCGGTCGCGAGCCGCAGTTCGAGACCACCGCCGAACAGGCCATCGACCAGATGGGCAAGCGGCCCGCCCGGCTCTACCGGCAGGCGCGCCGCGACTACCTGGAACAGGGCGACACGGACGCACTGGCCCGCGCCCAGGCGCTGCTCGGTGAACAGCAGAACCTGTCCATCGGCAACCGCGAGCGGCTTTTCGGCTACCTGGAAGGCAGCGGCCGCATCATCCTGCCGGAGCCCAAGGCCCTGTTGACCGGGGCCCCGGTCGTGCCCGGCATCGACGGCCGCAAGATGTCGAAGTCCTACAACAACACCATCCGCATGCGCGAGAGCCCCGACTCGGTCGAGCAGAAGGTCAAGACCATGGTCACCGACCCGGCACGCGTCCGCCGGTCCGACCCGGGCGATCCGAGCAAGTGTCCGGTGTTCGACCTGCACCGGCTCTACTCCGACGACGACGTCAAGACCTGGGCCGCCGACGGCTGCCGGGGGGCGAGCATCGGCTGCGTCGACTGCAAGCGGCCGTTGATCGATGCCATCAACCGCGAGCAGGCACCGTTCATCGAACGCGCCGAACAGTTCGACAACGACCCGAACCTGGTGCGTTCGATCATCCTCGACGGTGCCGAGGCGGCCCGCGCCGAGGCCCGCGAAACGCTGGACGAGGTGAAGGCGGCCGTGGGCCTGTCACGATGACCGAAACGCCGCCAGCCGACGGTGCCCCGCCGTACCAACAACCGACGGGCCGTCTCAGCGATGCCCGCCGCCGGGACGACAACGTCGTCGCCGTGGTCGGTGGCAAGGTGGTCAGCGAGCCGCCCCGCGACCTCTACATTCCCCCGGACGCGCTCGAGGTCTTCCTCGACGCCTTCGAGGGTCCCATGGACCTGCTGCTGTACCTGACGCGACGCCAGAACATCGACATCGAGCAGATCCGGGTTGCCGAGATCACCGACCAGTACATGCAATACGTCGAGCTGATGCAGACGCTGAAGCTCGAACTCGCCGGCGAGTACCTGCTGATGGCGGCGACTCTGGCGCAGATCAAGTCGCGCCTGCTGCTGCGGCAACCGGCCGGCGAAGACGAGGAGGCCGACGATCCCCGGGCCGAGCTCATTCGCCGCCTGCAGGACTACGAACGGGTCAAGCTGGCCGCCGAGCGGCTCGACGAACTGCCGCGGCTGGAACGCGACCTGCACACCGTGCACGCCGCCAAGCCGGAACTGGTGCGGCGACACGCCGAGCCGTCCGTGGACCTCAAGGAGGTCCTCCTGGCCCTCGGCGACGTGCTGCGCCGGGCCGAGTTCAAGCAACACCACGCCGTCGAGTTCGAAGGTCTTTCGGTGCGCGAGCGGATGTCCCGCGTGCTGGCCCGTGTAGGCGCCGACACCGGGTTCGTGCCGTTCGACGCGCTGTTCGATCCGTCCGAAGGACGCGAAGGTGTCGTGGTGACCTTCCTGGCACTGATGGAACTGGTTCGCGAGGGCCTGATCGACCTGGTCCAGAGTCGGCCGTTCGCGCCGATCCACGTCTGCGCACCCCGTGCACAAGCCGACGAGCCCAACGCGGACTAGGTGGATGGACGCTGAGCAGATAGAACGCATCGTCGAGGCGACCCTGCTGGCGGCCCACGAGCCGTTGAGCATCGACCGCCTCGCCGGCGTCTTCGCTCCCGGGGAACTGCCGGCCGACAATCCGCGCGCGATGGTGCGGGCAGCCCTCGACGAGATCGGCAAACGCGTCGCGGGACGCGGTTTCGAACTTGTCCGGGTGGCCAGCGGATTCCGTTTCCAGGTGAACCAGGAGATGAGCCCGTGGGTGAGCCGGCTGTTCGAGGAACGGCCGCCGCGATACTCGCGCGCGCTCCTGGAGACGCTGGCGTTGATCGTCTACCGGCAGCCGATGACCCGTGGCGACATCGAGGAGGTCCGCGGCGTCTCCCTGAGTCCGTCGATCATGCGCACGCTGCTGGAGCGGGGCTGGATACGCACCGTGGGTCAGCGCCAGACGCCGGGACGACCGCTGCTCTACGGCACCACGCGGGCGTTCCTCGACTACTTCAACCTGGCGAGCCTCGACGAATTGCCGCCAATGGCCGAACTCGTGTCGCTGGCGGAACGCACCCTGGCGGGCGACTCGGATGAGCCGTCGCCGGAAGCACCGGCCGATGGGCAGGAAGATGCGGATCCAAGGCCCGTCGCCGAGGTGATTCCGTTGCCGACGGACAGGTTGCCGACGGCAGATCGCACGCCCTAACGGGCGCGGGTAAGCTATGCGCTACGTGTCTGCGTCCGAGGCCGAACACCGGTTCGCCGCGGTCATCGACACGGTTCAGCGGAACCTGTCACCACTCCTTCCTTGCGGCCAACGCCACCATGACTGAGAAGCTGCACAAGATCCTCGCCGATCGGGGCTTGGGCTCTCGGCGGGAGATGGAGCGGTGGATCGCCGCCGGGCGGGTGGTGGTCAACGGCGAGGTGGCCGGCATCGGCCTGCGCGTCGACCCCACCGACGATGTCGCGGTCGACGGGCGACCCCTCGGCAAGGCCGTGGTGACGCACACGCGAATGTTGATCGCCAACAAGCGGGCCGGCGTCATCGTGTCCCGCCGGGATCCCGAAGGTCGGCCTTCGGTGTTCGACGACCTGCCCCGCCTGCGCAGCGGACGGTGGATCTCGGTCGGTCGCCTGGACCTGCAGACGACGGGGTTGTTGCT
Source organism: Pseudomonadales bacterium (assembly GCA_021295875.1). Taxonomy (GTDB): domain Bacteria; phylum Pseudomonadota; class Gammaproteobacteria; order Pseudomonadales; family Azotimanducaceae; genus VXYL01. The sequence continues at coordinate 33,293 of JAGWBN010000001.1, read as the reverse complement.
GTTCACCAACGACGGCGAACTGGCCAACAAGCTGGCGCATCCGAGCACCGGGATCGACCGCGAATACGCGGTTCGCGTATTCGGCAGGCTCGAAGACGCGGCGCTCGAGACGCTCAAAGCCGGCGTGGTCGTCGACGGCCGGGTGGAGGCGTTCACCGACATCCGCTACTACGACGGCAGCGGCGCGAACCACTGGTACCACGTCGTGCTGATGGAGGGCCGCAACCGCGAGGTGCGCGAACTGTTCGCGACCCAGGGGGTCACCGTCTCGCGCTTGAAGCGTGTCCGCTACGGACCGGTGATCCTGCCCCCGTGGCTGCCACGGGGCGCGTGGGAGGAAGTCGGCACCCAGGACATCGTGCAGTTGCGGAAGATTCTCGGCATGCCCGGGAGGCCGCGCCACGAACGGCGTCGCAACCAGCGCGGCACTTCCCGCTCCGTCCTGATCCCCTACCCCAGCCTGGCCCCGTAGCACGGCCGCCATCTGGCTCGCCTAACTAATCGACGACGGACTGCCCGTCGGACGGGTGTTGGCCTTGCTCACCGGGCTCGACGGCGGGGTCGCGTCAGGTGTCCGTTTGCGTATTCGATGTATCGCGCAGCGACAGCTGATGGCGTACGTGTCTCATGGGTGACGGTCCGCCCTGCGGGCGCGTCGGCGGACAGGTCAGGAGGTATCGAACCGTTGGCCGGTCACACCCTTGGAGTCCGGGCCCATGAGGTAGAGGTACAGCGGCATGTGGTCCTCGGCACACGGCAGCGTGGCCAGGTCTTCGTCCGGGTAGGCGGCGGCGCGCATTGCTGTTCGGGTCGCGCCCGGGTTCAACGAGTTCACGCGGATGCGGCCGGCCGCGGCCAGTTCGTCGGCGAGGACGTCGACGAGGCCTTCGACGGCGAACTTGGAGACCGCGTAGGCGCCCCAGTCGGCGCGACCGCGGCGACCGACGCCGGAAGAGGTGAACACGATTGAGGCGTCCGGCGCCTCTTCGAGGAGCGGCATCATGCCCCGGGTGAGCAGGAAGGCGGCGTTGACGTTGACCTGCATCACGTCCAGCCAGTCCTGCATCGGGTAGTCGGCGATGGGCACCCGCGGTCCCAGCAGGCCGGCGTTGTGGAGTATGCCGTCGAGGCGCGCGTATTCGCGGCGGATGGCGTGATAGAGGGTCGTTACGGCATCCTCGCTGGCGTGGAGGAGATCCGCCGGGACTACCACCGGTCGGGTCTTGGTGCGTGACTCGATGTCGTCGAAGACCGCCTCCAGCTTCTCCTCCGTGCGGCCAAGCAGGACGACATCCGCACCGTGCTCCGCGTAGGCCAGCGCCGCAGCCCGGCCGATGCCGTCGCCGGCGCCGGTGACCAGGATCACGCGGCCGTCGAGCAGACCGGGGCGGGGCTGGTAGTCGCGCTCAGGGTTTGCGGGCATGCAGCATGTAGTTGACGCCCACGTCGGCGCCGAAGCGGCAACTCCGGGTAAAGGGGTTGTAGGCGACGCCGACGATGTCCTCCACCGTCAAGCCGGCGTCCCGGCAGGCGCGCGAGAGTTCCGCAGGGCGGATCAGCTTCTCGTAGGTGTGGGTGCCCTTGGGCAGGATGTTGAGGACGTACTCGGCACCGACGATGGCGAGGGCGAAGGCCTTCGGGGTGCGGTTGATGGTGGCGAGGAAGACGTCGCCGCCGGGAGCGGTCAGCGCCGCCAGGGCTTCCACCGTGGACGCCACGTCGGGCACATGCTCCAAGGTTTCGAGGCAGGTCACCAGGGCGAATTCGCCGGGCCCGGTTTCGAGAAAGCTCTCCGGCGTGGCCTTGACGTAGTCGATCCCCTCGACGCCGCGTTCCGCCGCATGCAGGCGGGCGACCGCCAACGGCGCATCCCCCGCATCGATCCCGGTTACGTCGGCACCGAGATCGGCGAGCGGCTCGGTGAGCAGGCCACCGCCGCAACCGGCGTCGAGTGCGCGAACGTCTTTCATGGGCACGGTGCATCGGCGGACGATGTAGTCCACGCGGGGTCCGTTGATGTCGTGCAGCGCCTTGAAGTCGCCGTCGGCATCCCACCAGCGGTGCGCCAGGGACTCGAATTTGGCGACCTCGTCGGCATCGACGTTGATCATGGTTGGGCGTGAGTCCGTCATGTCGTGCGCAAGCCTACCACCCCGTGGGTATCCCCAACGCGGCCAACGCGGCACCCCGACTCCCCCAAGACTCCAGTCCCCCTTGACCGCGTTGGGAGGGTGGACTTAGAGTACGGATATACGCCCCTCGGCAGTACGTCTCGCTTCCGTCCCTCTAACCGGGGTCGGTGATCGAAAGCGAGGCCGAGCCCGAGGGCTTGCTTTTTGAACTACACCGATTTCGTGTCTGCGGCGAAGTTGGCGCGCCGGGAGGGTGTGAGGTTTGTCCTCGACCCGCTTTGGCAGAATGTCCCGCCCGACCTGAACGAGCACATCGATGGGCTCACGAGCGGATTCCCGCCGCCACGTCGGCGCGGATCTGGCTGACCAGCGAGAGCGTTGCGCCGCAGGACAACGCACGGTCGCGTTGCAGCCGGGCGGCGATGTGCCACGCCCCTACGCGAGACGGGCGCGCCAAGACGCGGCGCGGGAGAGGGTCTCGTCGATGTCGAGGGTGGGCCAGGCGCCGTTGTCGTAGACGCAGCGGCCGTTGACGAAGGTGTGGGTGACGCGGCCGCCGGCGCCGGCGTGGACCAGTTGGGCGTGGGGGTCGTGCAGGGGCTGCATGGACGGGTGATCCAGGTCGACGGCGACGAGATCCGCGCACTTGCCGACCTCGATGGAGCCGATGCGGTCTGAGAGCCCGAGGGCGCGCGCGCCGCCGAGGGTCGCCATCTCGACCATGTCGGGTGCCGGGAGCCGGGTCGGGTCGGCGGCCGTGCTCTTCGCCAGGAGTGAAGCCAGACGCGCTTCGGCGAACAGGTCGAGGCCGTTGTTGGAGGCCGCGCCGTCGGTGCCGAGGCCCACGGCGACACCGGCGTCGAGGAGCTTCGTCACGGGGCAGACGCCGCTGCCGAGCTTCATGTTGGAGTGGGGACAGTGGATGACGCGCACGCCGCGTTCCGCCACCAACTCGATCTCGGCGTCGGTGAGTACGGTCATGTGCACCGCCTGGAGCTTCTCGGTCAACAGGCCGAGCGTCTCGAGCACCTTGATCCAGGTGCCGCCGTGGGTGCGCCGCGCGTCGTCGACTTCGGCCTGGGTCTCGTGCAGATGGATGTGCACGTCCGCATCGACCTCGTCGGCGAGCATGGCCACCTTGGCGAGTTGGGCGTCTTCCACCGTGTACGGGGCGTGGGGGCCGAAACAGGTCGTGACCAGGTCGTCGTCGCGGAAGCGGTCGAGGAGCGCAAGGCCCTTGGTGAGGCAGTCGTCGAAGCCCGAGGAATAGGCATTCGGATTGCCGATCAGCGGGAAGGCCGCCTGGAACCGGAACCCCGCCTCCCGGCAGACCAGCGCCGCCGTCTCCGGAAAGTAGTACATGTCCGATGCCGTGGTGGTGCCGGAGGCGACCATCTCGGCGACGGCGAGTCGCGTGCCGTCGGCCACGAACCCGGCGTCCATCCAGCGCGCTTCCAGTGGCCAGATGGTCTCGGCGAGCCAGGTCTCGAGGGACTGCGACTCCCCGAGACCGCGCAGCAGGGCCATCGCCAAGTGGCCGTGGGCGTTCACCAGTCCCGGCATCAGGAGGTGTCGGTCGAGAACGATCCGGTCTGCGCGCGGGTGGTTCGCGGCGACTTCCGCATGGGGACCGACGGCCACGATCCGTCCATTCGTAAGCGCGACGCTGAATCCCTCGAGCACCTCGTTGACCGGCGCGACGGGCAGCAGACAACGCGGCGAGAGCACCAGTTCGACGCCTTGGGAAACGGCTCGGGACGTGGACTCGGACGGCGAATCGGACATGGGTGGATTATACGTCCGTGCTAGAATGCGCGGTTTACTCCGAAGCGTTCTTCGATCCATGTCCGACGTCGATTCCGGTGGGTATTCGCCGCCGCCGGCACCGCGGGGAATCCTCTCGCGCAGCATCGAGGACGAACTCCGCCAGTCCTACCTCGCCTACGCGATGAGCGTCATCGTCAGCCGTGCGCTGCCGGACATTCGCGACGGTCTCAAACCCGTGCATCGACGCGTGCTGTTCGCGATGAGCGAACTCGGCATCACCTTCAACCGGCCGCACCGCAAGTCCGCGTACGTCGTCGGCGAGGTGATGGGCAAGTACCACCCCCACGGCGACAGCGCCATCTACGAAACCATGGTGCGCATGGCGAAGCCCTGGGCCATGCGCTATCCCCTCGTCGACGGCCATGGGAACTTCGGTTCCATGGACGGCGACCCGCCGGCGGCGCAGCGCTACACCGAGGTCCGCATGGAGCGGATCACCGCCGAGTTGCTCGTCGATCTCGACAAGGAGACCGTCGACTCCGTTGCCAACTACGACGAGACGCTGGACATCCCGGTGGTGCTGCCGACCCGGGTGCCCAACCTGCTGGTCAACGGTTCGTCCGGCATCGCCGTCGGCATGGCGACCAACATTCCGCCGCACAACCTGACCGAGGTGATCAACGGCTGTCTGGCCCTGCTCGACGAGCCCGGTCTGTCGGTCGAAGACCTGATGGCGTACATCCAGGGTCCCGACTTTCCCACCGGCGCGATCATCAACGGCCGCGCCGGCATCGTGCGCGCCTACCGCTCCGGCCGCGGGCTCATCTACGTCCGCGCCCGGGCCCACGTGGAGGGTGCCGGCAGCGGCAAGGAAACCATCGTCGTCACCGAACTGCCCTACGAGGTGAACAAGGCGCGGCTAGTCGAGAAGATCGCCGAACTGGTCAAGGAAAAGCGCATCGAGGGCATCTCCGAATTGCGCGACGAGTCCGACAAGGACGGCGTGCGCGTGGTCATCGAACTGCGCCGCGGCGAGCCGGGCGAGGTGGTGCTCAACAACCTCTATGCCCTGTCGAAGCTGCAGACCGTGTTCGGCATCAACTGCGTCGCCCTGGTGGACGGCCAGCCGCGCACCGTCAACCTGCGCGAGATGCTGGCGGCGTTCCTCCGCCACCGCCGCGAGGTCGTGGTCCGGCGGACCACCTACCTGCTCGCCCGGGCGCGTCGCCAGGGCCACCTGCTGGAAGGCCAGACCGTCGCCCTGGAAAGCATCGACGAGGTGGTGGCGCTGATCCGTTCGTCGCCGTCTCCGGCCGAGGCCCGTGCGGGGCTGATGGCCAAGGGCTGGCAAGCGGAGACCATCAAGCCGTTGCTCGAGCGCACCGACGTCGATGCCTGCCGCCCGGAGGATCTGGGACCGGAGTTCGGACTCGACGAGGAAGGCCTCTACCATCTGTCCCAGGAACAGGCCCAGGCGATTCTCGCGATGACCCTGAACCGCCTGACCGCGTTGGAGAAGGACAAGCTCATCGCGGACTACGAGGAGGTCTTGACGGAGATCCAGGCCCTGATGGACATCCTCGGCTCGGAGGAACGGCAGAAGGGGATCATCCGCGAAGAACTCGAGGACATCCGCGAACGCTACGGCGACGGGCGCAGGACCGAGATCCTGAGTTCCCAACTCGACCTCTCCGACGAGGATCTCATCGCCGAGGAGGACGTCGTGGTCACCGTCTCGCACCGGGGCTACGCCAAGACCCAGCCGCTCACCGTATACCAGGCGCAACGCCGGGGCGGCACCGGCCGGGCGGCCACGGGGCTGCGCGACGAGGACTTCGTCGAACACCTGCTGACCGCGAACAGCCACGACACGCTGCTGTGCTTCTCCGACGCCGGCAAGGTCTACTGGCTGCGCGTGTTCCGGATCCCCCAGGGCTCGCGCAGCGCTCAGGGCCGGCCGCTGGTCAACATGCTGTCGCTCGACGAGGGCGAGCGCATCACCGCCATCCTGCCGCTGCCGAGGGAGTCCACGGACGACGAAGTGGAGGACGCCCTGGAGAGTCTCGACGAATCGGCCGATGTCGACGAGGCGGACGAGGCGGAGATCGACGACGGGGCGACGGACGAGGGCAGTTTCGTGTTCATGGCGACCGCAAACGGCACGGTCAAGAAGACGCCGCTCGAACGATTCTCCCGGCCGCGGCCCAGCGGACTGATCGCGCTGGGGCTCGAACCCGGCAACACGTTGGTGAGCGCGGCCATCATCGACGGCGCCAGCGACATCATGCTGGTGGCCAATTCTGGCAAGGCCGCACGCTTCAAGGCGGCGGCGGTACGCGCCACCGGACGAACCGCTCGGGGTGTCCGCGGCATTCGCCTGAGCGGCGAGCAGCGGTTGATCGCCCTGATCGTGCCCGAGAGCGACGGTTTCCTGCTCACCGCCAGCGAACGCGGCTACGGCAAACGCACGGCCCTCGACGAGTTTCCCGTCAAAGGCCGCGGCATTCAGGGCGTCATCGCCATGCGCACCGGCGAGCGCAACGGCGATCTCATCGGCGCCGTGCAGGTCTTCGAAGACGACGAGATCATGCTCATCAGCGACCAGGGCACCCTGGTGCGCACCCACGCCGCCGACGTCTCCGAGACCGGCCGCAATACCCAAGGCGTACGCCTCATCAGGCTGTCCGAGGACGCCAAGCTCGTCGGCGTCGAGCGCATCGTCGAGACGGAGAACGGCGGCTCAACCGACGACCAGACCCCGGACGGCGACGTCCCGGTCGACGACGGGCAACCGGACGTGGACGCCTGACGACCACCGGGCGACTCGCAAGCCACTCAACGCAATCGACGAAAAGACATGCGCGCCTTCAACTTCTCGCCGGGCCCGGCCGCGCTGCCCGACGCCGTCCTCGAACAGGCGCGCGACGAGCTCCTCGACTACCGGGGCCGGGGTCTCTCGGTCATGGAGATGAGCCATCGTTCCAAGGAGTTCGTCGACATCGCCCAGAGCGCCGAGGCAGATCTGCGCGAGCTTCTCGCCATCGGCGACGACTATCACGTGCTGTTCGTGCAGGGCGGCGCATCCATGCAGTTCGCCATGGTGCCGTTCAACCTGTGCCGCGCCGAGGACACCGTGGACTACGTGCACACCGGTTCCTGGGGCACCAAGGCCATTGCCGAAGCCCAGCGCCTCGCCATGGTGAACGTCGCGGCGTCCTCGGAGGAGACGAACTTCGACCGCGTACCGGCAAGGGAGACCTGGCGGCTGTCGGCGAACGCCGCGTACTGCCACATCGTCGCCAACGAGACCATCGGCGGCGTGCAGTTCCACGAGTTTCCGGAGACGGACGCACCGTTGGTCGCGGACATGTCCTCGGAGCTGCTGTCCCGGCCCGTGGACGTGACCCGGTTCGGCGTCATCTACGCGGGCGCGCAGAAGAACGTCGGCCCGGCCGGGCTCTGCGTGGTGATCGTGCGCCGGGATCTCGCCGGCCGCGCCCGTCCCGGCACGCCGCGCATCCTCGACTACGCCGTGCAGGGCGAGAACGGCTCGATGTTCAACACTCCGCCGACCTACAGTTGGTATCTCGCCGGGCTGGTGTTGAAGTGGCTGAAGCACGCCGGCGGCGTCGCCGAGATGGACCGCGTCAACCGCCGCAAGGCGGCCAAGCTCTACGCGGCCATCGACGCCAGCGACTTCTACCACTCGCCCGTGAAGACGCCCGACCGGTCGATCATGAACGTGCCGTTCACCCTGGCCGACCCGGCCTTGGACCAGGCCTTCCTGGACGGTGCCGAGGAACGGCGGCTGCTGAACCTGAAGGGCCATCGTAGCGTTGGGGGTATGCGTGCGAGTCTCTACAATGCGGTCAGCGAAGAGGCGGTCGACACCCTGATCGAGTACCTGGCGGCATTCGAGGCCGACCACGGCTGATGGACCAACCCTATGGCTGAACGACAGACCAAAGAGGATCTCGCCGCGCTGCGGGAGCGCATCGACGGCATCGACCGCAAGCTCCGCGCGCTGTTGAACGAGCGCGCCGCGCTCGCCCAGGAGGTGGCACGCGTGAAGGGCCTCAGCGACGAGGACGAGCCGCCGGTGTACTACCGCCCGGAACGCGAAGCGCAGATCCTCGCCCAGCTGCGCGCGGACAACGAAGGCCCGCTGCCGGACGAGCACATCGAACGCCTGTTCAAGGAGATCATCTCCTGCTGCCTGTCGCTGGAGCAGCCGCTGACCGTCGCCTGCCTCGGGCCCGCCGGGACCTATACCGAGGCCGCGGCGATCAAGCAGTTCGGCCACTTCGCGAAGATCCGCGCCCTGGCGTCGGTGGCCGAGGTGTTCCGCGAGGTGGAGTCCGGCGCCGCGCACTACGGCGTGGTCGCGGTCGAGAACAGCACCGACGGCATGGTCAAGCACACGCTCGACTGCTTCGTCGGTTCCGATCTCAGCATCTGCGCCGAGGTGGAGTTGCCGATCCACCACGCGTTGCTGGTCAAACGCGGTATCGATCCGCAGACGGTCAGCGAGATCTGTTCGCACGAGCAGTCGCTGGCCCAGTGCCGCCACTGGCTGGACCTGCACTACCCCACGGTGTCGCGACGACCGGTGTCGAGCAACGCGGAGGCGGCCCGGCTCGCGGCCGAAGCGGACCGCGTCGCCGCCATCGCCGGCGAGTCCGCGGCCGACCGCTACGGTCTGGACCTCGTTCACGCCAACATCGAGGACCAGCCCGGCAACAAGACACGCTTCTTCGTCGTCGGCAAGCAGCAGGTGGAGGCCTCGGGCAGGGACCGCACGTCCATCCTGGTGTCCACGCGCAACGAACCGGGCGCGCTCTACAAGCTGCTCGCGCCCTTCAAACGAAACGACATCAGCCTGTCGCGCATCGAGTCGCGGCCGTCGCAGACCTCGTCCTGGAACTACGTGTTCTTCATCGACTTCGAAGGTCACCGCAGCGATCGCACCATCACCAAGGTCCTGGCCGAACTTGAGACGGTCGCCACGGACGTGAAGCACCTCGGGTCGTATCCGCGGGCCACACCGTGACGGCACTGCGGCGGGACGACACGCCCGCGAACATCAATCAGAGCGTCACCGGACTGGTGCCGTACCAGGGCGGCAAGCCCATCGAGGAGTTGAGCCGGGAACGCGGCATCGCGGACATCGTCAAACTCGCCAGCAACGAGAACCCGCGAGGCCCGGGACCTAGGGCCCGTAAGGCACTGGCGGTGGCGACGGCCGAGCTGTCCCGGTATCCGGACGGCAACGGCTTCCGCCTGAAGGCGGCCTTGGCCGAGCATCTCGGGGTCGAACCTACATGGATCACCCTGGGCAACGGTTCCAACGATGTCCTCGACCTCGCCGCCCGGGTGGCCATCTCGCCCGCCACCCGCGGCGTCGTCGACGCCCACTGTTTCGTCGTGTATCCGATGGCGATCACCGCCGCCGGCGGCGAGATCGTCACCGTGCCGTCGGTCGATTGGGGCCACGATCTCGACGCCATGGCGACGGCCGTGGACGACGCGACCCGCATCGTCTTCCTGGCCAACCCCAACAACCCCACCGGCACCTGTTTCGACGAGACCGCGTTGCGGCGCTTCCTCGAGGCGGTGCCACGACGGGTCTGGGTGGTGCTCGACGAGGCCTACGCCGAGTACGTCGGCGGCCCGGTGGGGAACGGCGGACGGTACCCGGACGGCATCCGGCTGCTCGACGAACATCCGAACCTGATCGTCACGCGGACGTTCTCGAAGATCCATGCGCTGGCCGCGCTGCGCATCGGCTACGCGGTGAGTTCGCCGGCGTTCGCCGACCTGCTGAACCGCGTCCGCCAGCCGTTCAACGCCAACAGCCTGGCGCTGGCCGCCGCCGAAGGGGCGCTCGGGGACACCGACTATGCCGCCGAGAGCCGGCGTCTCAACGACGAGGGCATGGATCGGCTGACGCGAGGTTTCGAGGCCCTGTCGGTGGAGTGGATACCATCGGTAGGCAACTTCGTGACCTTTCGCGTGGGCCCGGACCGCGACGCGATGGCCGTCTACGAAGCCATGCTCGACCAAGGGGTCATCGTCCGCCCGGTGGCCAACTACGGCATGCCGGAACATCTGCGCGTCACGGTCGGACTGGCCGACGAGAACGAGCGTTTCCTGAAGGCGCTGTCGCACGCCCTATGAGCGGCAGCCTGTTGCTGGTGGGCACGGGTCTCGTCGGCGGCTCCTTCGCCCGCGCGGCCAGGGCCCGGGGGGTGTTCCAGCAAGTCGTCGGCATGGACCGCGACCCGGCGGTCCTCGCCGAGGCGGTGCGTCTCGGGGTGGTCGATGCGCCGGCGGATTCCTTCACAGGCCACGCTGCCGTCTGCATCGCGGTCCCGGTGGCCGGCATCGCCGCGTGCGTGCATGACGCGGTGGACGACGGCGCGCCGGTGTTCGATGTCGGCAGCGTCAAGGCTCCCATCGTGGAGGCCCTCCGGCCGGTGCCGCCGAACTTCGTTCCGTGCCACCCCATCGCCGGCTCCGAACGCCGAGGGCCAGCCGAGGCGCGTGCCGACCTGTTCGAGGACCGAGCGGTCGTACTGACTCCCGTGGCGGCCACCGATCCGCACGCCGTCGCCGCGGTCGCGGGCTACTGGGAGGCCGTCGGTGCCCGCGTGGTCACCGAGGATCCCGCCGACCACGACCGGCGCTTCGCCCTGGTCAGCCATCTGCCGCATCTCGTCGCGTTCGCGTTCATGGAGACGGCCTCGGGCGCGCCCCTCGACATCGTCGGCAACGGCTTTCGCGACTTCGTGCGCACCGCCGGAGCCGACCCGGACGTTTGGACCGACATCCTGCAGGCCAACGTCGGGGAAGTGAGAGCCCATCTCGACGAACTGGTGGACACGTTGCGTTCCTATGCAGCCATGATGGCGGACGACCCGGACAAATTGCGCGAACGGCTCGCCAAGGTCGTCGAAAACAAGCGGTCGTTCGACGCCAAGGACCACTGATGGGCAATGCCGATTCTCCGAACCCTGGGCTTGCCGATGTCGTCACCATCGACGGTCCGAGCGGTGCGGGCAAGGGCACCGTGGCGGGGCTTCTCGCCGCTCGCCTCGGTTGGCATCTGCTGGACAGCGGCGCGCTCTACCGGGTGGTCGGCGTGGTCGCCGAGCGACGGGGCGTCGACCTGGCCGACGCCGACGCCCTGGCCGACATGGCCCGAGGTCTCGACATCGCCTTCACGGAGTCGGTCACCGACGACGCGGTGTCCGTGGCGGTTGTCGTCGACGGCACCGACGAGACGTCGGCGATTCGCGCGGCCGAGGCGGAAGATCCCGCCTCCCGGGTGGCCGCCGTCACCGATGTGCGGACCGTGCTGGGCGACGTCCAGCGGAGCTTCCGCCGGCCCCCCGGGCTGGTCGCCGACGGCCGCGACATGGGCACGGTGGTGTTCCCCGATGCGCGGCTCAAGATCTTCCTCACGGCGAGCGTCGGGGTCCGCGCCGAACGCCGCATGCGGCAGCTGGCGGCAGACCGCCGGCGGTTGAAGGATCAACACGCCGGTGATAGTCTGCGCGCCCCTCGCGGGGATAGCGCGGCGGCGTTGACCGCCGTGCGAGCCAGAACCGAGGCGCGGGATCAGCGGGACCGGACACGCGACGTGTCCCCCCTGGTGCCCGCGACCGACGCGGTGACGATCGATTCCACGGCCCTGTCGATCGACAGCGTGATGACCGAGGTCATGGCGCTGGTGCGCAAGCGAGGGCTGGACCGGTAGAGGATGCGGTGCACGCGGCGCGGGCGACCGCGCGAAGAGGCGGCGACTGGGACGATATGGCGGAAGAACTGGAAGTGGAAACAGCGGCGACGGACGTCGCCACCGAGGCATTGTTCGCGTCCGGCGAGATGGACGAGAACTTCGCCCAACTCTTCGAGGAAAGCCTCGCCACGGTCGAGATGGAGCCGGGCTCGATCATCACCGGCACGGTCGTCGAGATCGACAAGGACTTCGTCATCGTCCACGCCGGACTGAAGTCGGAAGGCGTCATTCCGCGACATCAGTTCAACGACGAGAACGGTGAATTCGCACTGTCCATCGGCGACCAGGTGCAGGTCGCCATGGAGACCGTCGACGACGGCTGGGGAGAGACCCGGCTGTCCCGCGAAAAGGCCAAGAGGGCCGAGTCGTGGCAGATGCTCGAAACGGCGTTCGGCTCCGGCGATGTCGTCAAGGGTGTGCTGAACGGCAAGGTCAAGGGCGGTTTCACTGTCGACATCAACGACATCCGCGCCTTCCTACCCGGCTCCCTGGTGGACATCCGGCCGTTGCGCGAGACCGCGCACCTCGAAGGCCGGGCCCTGGAGTTCAAGGTGATCAAGCTCGACCAGCGGCGCAACAACGTCGTGGTGTCGCGTCGCGCGGTGCTCGAGGAGGAGAACAGTGCCGAACGGGAAGCGTTGCTCGCCTCACTGCACGAGGGCCAGGAGACCAAAGGCATCGTCAAGAACCTGACCGACTACGGCGCGTTCGTCGACCTCGGCGGCGTCGACGGCCTGCTGCACATCACCGACATGGCCTGGCGCCGGGTCCGCCATCCGAGCGAGATCGTCAACGTCGGCGACGAAGTGGCGATCAAGATCCTGCGTTTCGACCGCGAGAGCAAGAAGGTGTCCCTCGGCATGAAGCAGCTCGGGGACGATCCGTGGGTGGACATCGGCCGCCGCTATCCGCAAGGCACGCGGGTGCAGGCGACGGTTACCAACCTCACCGACTACGGCTGCTTCGCCGAGATCGAGGAAGGCGTCGAAGGCCTGGTTCACGTCTCCGAAATGGATTGGACCAATCGCAACGTGCATCCCTCCAAGATGGTCGCCGTCGGCGACGTGGTGGAAGTCATGGTGCTGTCCATCGACGAGGACCGGCGGCGCATTTCGCTCGGCATCAAGCAGTGCCGGATGAATCCCTGGGACGAGTTCGCGGCGGCCAACTCGGCCGGCGACCGGATACGCGGCCGCATCAAGTCCATTACCGATTTCGGCATCTTCATCGGCCTCGACGGCGGCATCGACGGCCTGGTGTACCTGTCGGACATCTCGTGGAAGGAAGCCGGTGAGACGGCGGTACGCCGATACAGCAAGGGCGAGGAGATCGACACCGTCATCCTCTCGGTCGACCCCGACCGCGAACGCATCGCGCTCGGCATCAAGCAGCTGGACAACGATCCCTTCAACGACTACATCACCGCCAACGACCGCAACAGCGTGGTCGGCGGCGTCGTGGTCAGCGTCGAAGCCAAGGAGGCGGTCATCAGGCTCGCCGAGGATGTCCACGGCACCTTGAAGGCGTCGGATATCTACGCAGACCGCGTGGAGGATGCGCGCTCCGCCATGTCCGCCGGCGATGAGGTAACCGCCAAGATCGTCAGCATCGACCGCAAGAACCGAACCATCGGGCTGTCCATCAAGGCGCGTGACAAGGACGACGAACGTCAGGCGCATCGCGAATACCAGAAGTCCCAACCCGAGCGCCCGGGACCAACCACCCTCGGCGACCTCATCAAGGCGCAGATGGAGGGGAAGGAGTAGTCCGGTGGGTCGCCGGACGGGGATTTCATGACCAGGTCCGAACTCATCGACCGGATTGCGATGGGCCAGCGGCACTTGACGGCGAAGGACGTCGAACTCGCAGTGAAAGTCATGATCGACCGGATGTCCGATGCCTTGGCGAGTGGCCAGCGCATCGAGATACGCGGCTTCGGAAGCTTCTCGCTACACTACCGTCCTGCGCGCGTCGGCCGCAATCCGAAGACCGGTGAGGCGGTTGGCGTCGGCGGCAAGTACGCACCCCACTTCAAGCCCGGCAAGCAGCTGCGCGACCGCGTCAACGCAGGCCGAGAAGCGGAGACGGGTCAAGGTCGCGAGGCTGCAGACGCGACACACTAGTGGCATCAACGCCGACGTCGTCATCCCCAACCGCCACGCGTTCGGGCGGGCGCTACCGGCGGACCGCACGACGGCTAACCTTCGCCATGGTTCTCATCGTCACGGTCGCCGCCAGCATCCTGCTCACCATCGACAACCAGACGCCCGTCAGCCTGCGGTTCCTGCACCTCGTCAGCCCTCCCTGGCCCGTGTCCTGGTGGATGGCACTCGCCTTCGCAAGCGGCGCGGTCGCCGGACTCGTCGCCTGTCTCGGTCACCGTGCCCTACGGCGGGGCCGCAGGTAGCCGAGGGCTCTGTTCCCGTGCCGCAGCCGGAAATACACCGCCAGGTGGTGACCCGCGCCGACTGACTCGAAGCTCGTTCGCCGAACACGGCGAGGACCGCTGTCGACGCACACGCCGGTACGCCCCCTGACTCGGACACGAGCGTACACTCGTGTACGAAATCCCCTAAGCCCTTGTACATGTTATGCTTTTTCCCTTCGGCAATGCAGCAACGGGTAGGCAACCGTGGCCGAGGTTCAACTGACGCCAGGTTCGAAGCGCCGGTGTCATGCGGTCTATTCCGGGCCGTTGGAAAGGGATGCGGTGTTGGACTACGTCATGCGCTACGACGGTCCGGAGGATGCCGACTTTCCCGGCTGCGTGCCGATTCCCATGACCGCCGAGCAGTTCCTGGACTACGACGGGGGCGTCGAGTACTGGAGCCGCGAACAAGCAGTGGCCTGGGTGCTGCGCGAGGGCGGCCCGGACCACGAGAACCCAGGCGGCCACCTGCCGGCATTGCTGATGCGGATCGCGTTGGAACGCGGTTCGCCGATCCGCTGCTGGGGCGCATTGCGGATGGTCGTCGTCGACCGCGCCGGACGGGCAAGCGAGGCGATGCACCCGGACCAGTCCGTCTACCTGCGTCCCGACGTCTGGACGCCGGGTGGTCGCGAAACGGTGATCTGTCGAGATCCGCGACCCGACGTCGTTCTGGAAGTCGACCACACCACGGATGTGCGCGTTAAGAAGCTCGGCATCTATCGGCGGTGGCGGTTTCCCGAGGTCTGGGTGGAGACGCCGGACGCCTCGTCGCCGAGCCGTCCGCGTCGCGTCGTCCCCGGAGTGTCGATCTATGTTCTCGAAGACGACGACTACCGCGAACAGCCCGTGAGCGCGGCTTTGCCCACCTGGCAGGCTCACGAAATCCACCTCGCGCTGAACGAACCGTCGTCGTCGCCAGAGACGATCGGACATCTCGTGCGCGCCGGTCGGCAACTGGGCGACCTCGATGGCACCGGCCCGATGAACGACACGCAGATCGCGGGTTATATGCGACGCGCGCACGACGTCGGCCAACGAACGGGATTCGCCCAGGGGCGGGAACAAGGTCATGCCGAGGGAATGGCCGCCGGTCGCCGTGAAGCTGTGGCGTCCGCAGCGGTGGAAGTGCTGCGTCTACGCGGCATTGCGCTGTCGGGCGATGCCGAGGAGCGATTGGCCGCGACGACGGCCACGCGAGAGGCGCTACTGGCCGCGGCCGCGGGCTGCTCGAACGAAGCCGACTTCTGGGCACGGTTGGCGTCGGCCGACTCGCTCGTTCCGGATCCGTCCGGCTGAGGTGAAGGTACATCGTCGTGGCGGCGCGACGCCGGATCCGCTCATCGACGAGACGGTCGAACAGTTCTTCAGCGGCTTGTCGAACGGCTCCTCTGATGGCCGACTGAGACCCTGGTCCCGCGCGGCGAGATGGAGATTGCGAAATTCATGGGATTTCGTACATCAAGCATGGGCGATGTCGCACAGGGCCGGCGTGTTCCAAGGGGTATGTTCCGCAGTCCTCAAACCAAAACCAGCTGGAGACTAGCCATGCCCTCACTACGAACCCTACTCGCCATCCTGGCGCTGGCCTGGACCGGAATCGCCGCCGCCGAGAGCGTCGAACAGGTCAACATCAACACTGCGGATGCGGAGACCATCGCGCAGGTGCTGAACGGCGTCGGACTGAAGAAGGCCGAGGCGATCGTGCGCTACCGCGAGACCCACGGCCGCTTCGACTCGCCTTCGGACCTGACCCGCGTCAAGGGAATCGGCCCATCAATCGTTGAGAAGAACGAGGCGAAGATCGTCGTCAGCGGCTCGCCCGGTAAATCGCCGATTGAAAAGCCTCCAGCCGCGAGCGAATAATCCGGCGTGCTCTTCTTGGACGCGTTGGTTGCATGAACCCGGTTCCGACTCGGCGCCGCGGATGACCGCGGCGCCCGGGATGCGACGGCTTAGCCTTCGCCCCGAGACGTTGCGTGAGTTTTTCCGGCGCGAAGCGATGGCACCACGGGGCCAGCAGCCGAGGCAGCAGCCGGAGGCGGTCGCATCTTGATCGGGACGCCGATGGAAGCCGCCGCCGCCTTCGTGGCGGCGGCGGCGATCACCGCCCTGGTGTGGCGCGAGGGTCCACGGTTCG
Source organism: Pseudomonadales bacterium (assembly GCA_021295875.1). Classification (GTDB taxonomy): domain Bacteria; phylum Pseudomonadota; class Gammaproteobacteria; order Pseudomonadales; family Azotimanducaceae; genus VXYL01. The sequence goes on along the minus strand of JAGWBN010000001.1, from coordinate 17,025 downwards.
GACTCGTCGCGCTGCCCAACCAACGCAGTTCCCACGACCGGCCAACGACCACCTCGGGCGGCATCGGCTTCGTCGTACCCGTCGTCGTGTGGCTCGCGGTCGTGGCAAGAGACTACCCGCCCGCCGTGGTACTCGCCGCGTGTGGCGGTGCGATCGCGGCTGTCGGACTCGCCGACGACGCCCGCGACCTGCGGCGCGACGTCCGCCTCGGCTGCTACCTGGCCTTAAGCGCGACGAGCGTGCTCTGGCTCTTCGATCTGCCTTTGGCCCTTGCCGTCGTCGCCATCGTCGGGGTGACGGCGTGGGTCAACCTCTACAACTTCATGGACGGCACCGACGGCCTGGCGGCTTCCCAGGCCATCGCCTACGCGGGCGGCGCGTTGATATTCGGCGACCTGCAGGACTCGGCGTCGTTCGCCTGGATCCTGCTCGCCGCGACGGCGGGCTTCCTGTGCTTCAACTGGGCCCCCGCCCGGGTCTTCATGGGCGACGTGGGGTCGCTGTTCCTTGGTCTCGCGACCGGCGTGACCGCGTTGTGGCTCTGGCAGAGCGGTGAATTGCCGTTTGTGGCGAGTTTGATCCTGTTGGTAGCATTCTGGCTCGATGCCAGCTACACCCTGCTCATGAGAGTCGCCACCCGCCAAGCGTTCGCGCGAGCGCATCGCACACATCTCTACCAGATTATCGGCGCCCGCCGCGGCCACGGCGCGACCGCCGGCGTTTTCTGGCTCTACACCGTGGCGTGGCTGTGGCCGATGGCCGGCGTTGCCATCGCCTGGCCGGCGTGGCGCTTCGCCGCGCTCGCCGCCGCCTGCCTGCCCGTGGCCGCCGCGTGCGTGGCGTATCGGGCCGGCCTTGCCGAAACGGCCACAGCCGGGCGGAACCGCCAATGAACCGTGAAGCGATCCGCTGGCTGACCCGCCCGCAGAAGCTCGCCCTGGCCATCGCGAGCGACTGCATGATCATCCCGGGTGCCCTGTGGGTCGCCCTGGTGCTGCGTCACGGCCACTGGAGCTTCGATGTCGTGCCTTTCTGGCCCGGCTTCGCGGTCACCCTGGCGTGCATACCCGTGTTCGCCCACCTGGGTCTGTACCGCCACGTCATGCGCTACCTGGGTCCGGCGGTGATCTGGACCCTGGTCAAGGGCATCTTGCTGACGGCCGTGGCGCTGACCGCGCTGGCCTACATGGTCCAACTGGAGGACTTCCCCCGGTCGGTACCCGTGATCTTCGCGCTGCTGGCGTTCTGCGGCACGGCGGGCACCCGTTTCCTCGTGCGCGCCTACGCCGATGCGGCACCGGCCAACCTGGTACGCAAGTCGGTGGCCGTCTACGGCGCCGGCGACGCCGGTGCACACCTGGTGCTGCAGATGCGGCGCAGCGGCAACTACCATCCGGTGGCATTCATCGACGACAACCAACAGGCCATCGGCCGCATCGTCCATGGGCTCGAGGTGTTTCCGGTAACCGCGCTGGCGGAGCTGGTCGCGAGCCACGGCATCGCCCAAGTGCTCGTCGCCGTCGACTCCGCCTCCGCCGAAGACCGCAGACGGATCATCGAGAAGCTCGAACCCTACCCGGTGCGGGTGCGCCTGATCCCCGACATCCAGGCGGTGGTCGCCGGTGCCGAGCCCGCCACCTCCTGGGACGTCGAAATCGCCGATCTGCTCGGCCGCGACGAGGTACCGCCCCTGCCCCACCTGCTGCGCAAGTCGGTCACCCACCGCAGCGTGCTCGTGACCGGCGCCGGAGGCTCCATCGGTTCGGAGCTGTGCCGCCAGATCCTGCGCCTCGGACCCTCGCGTCTCGTCGTCCTGGACCAGTCCGAGTACGCCCTGTTCGAGATCGAGCGTGAGCTGCGCGGCATCGCCGTGGCCGAGGGCATCGGTTCATCCATCGTGACGGTCCTCGGATCGCTGGTAAGCCGTGCCCTGGTGGAACGCACCATGCGACGCGACGGCGTCGAGACCGTCTACCACGCCGCCGCCTACAAGCACGTCAGCCTGGCGCAGCAGAACATCATCCAGGTCATCGAGAACAACACCCTGGCAACCCTGCACACCGCGCAGGCGGCGATCGCGGCCGGGGTGTCCAACTTCATCCTGATCTCCACCGATAAGGCGGTGCGGGCGCGAAACGTCCTCGGTGCCAGCAAGCGGTTCGCGGAGATGATTCTGCAGGCGCTCGACGACGAGAACGACTCCACCCGGTTCTGCATGGTCCGCTGCGGCAACGTCCTCGACTCGTCCGGCTCCGTGGTGCCGCTGTTTCTCGAGCAGATAGACAAGGGCGGGCCCGTCACCGTCACCCACCCCAAGGTGACGCGCTATTTCATGACCATTCCGGAAGCCGTGGCTCTCGTGCTGCAGGCCGGCAGCCTGGCCACCGGCGGCGACGTCTTCGTGCTGGACATGGGCGCGCCGGTGAAGATCCACGAACTGGCCCGCAAGATGATCCGCTTGAAGGGCTACAACGTGCGCGACGAGCACAATCCCAAGGGCGACATCGAGATCCACTTCACCGGGCTGCTGCCCGGCGAGAAGCTCACCGAGGAACTGCTCGTCGGCGAGGGCGCCATGGGCACCGAACACCGCAAGATCCTCCGCGCCGTGGAGTCCCGGATGCCGTGGTCCGAGCTTCGCCCGGCGCTGGCCAACCTCGAGTCCGCCTGCAACGCCTTCGACTACGACACCATCGACCGGCTCCTCGCCGACCTCTTCGACGGCGTCGACATCGCCGAAGCCCTGTCGCGCGTGCCCAAGCGCGGAGAGATTCTTAGGTTGCACGGGTCCGAGGGCTAGATTCAGCCCATTCGCGAGACTTCCTGTGCGGCGCGTCAGTTGGCGACCGTCATCTCCCGGATCAGCAGCGAGCCGGTGTGGATGTTGCCGCGCCGGTCGATGTCGTCGCCGCAGCCGACGATACCCTTGAGCATGTCGTCGAGATTGGCCGCGATGGTGATCTCGTCCACCGGATGCTGCGGCTCGCCGTTCTCGATCCAGATTCCCGACGCGCCGCGGGAGTAGTCGCCGGTCACCAGGTTGACGCCCTGGCCGATCAGGCCGTTGACCAGGAGTCCGGTTCCCATGTCGCGCATCAACGCCGCCGGCGAACGCATCTCGGCCTTCAAGTCGAGGTTGAAGACGCCGCCGGCGTTACCGGTGGTGGTCATCCCCAGGCGCCTCGCGGAGTAGCTGCCGAGGATGTAGTTCGCGACCACGCCGTCGTCGATGAACGCCTTGGCACGGGTGGCCACGCCGTCGCCGTCATGGGAGGCGCTGCCGAGACCCTGCCGACGGTGCGGTTCTTCGGCCAGGGTGATGCCGGCGGCCGCAGCCCGCCGTCCCAGGGCACCCACGAGGTAGGAGGCGTTGCGGTAGAGCACGCCGCCGCTGATCGCCGCCAGCAGGTTGCCGATCAGCCCTCCGGCTTCCGGTGGCGCAAACAGCACCGGGTAGGAACCCGTGGCAACCGGCCGCCGACCGAGTCGGGCCACCGCACGGCGCCCGGCTTCGCGACCCACGTCGACGGGGTCCTCGAGATGCTCCGGGACGCGGCTCACCGTGTACCAGTGGTCCCGCTGCATGCCCCCCGCGTCTTCGGCGATCACGCTGCAGGCCGTCGAATGGCGCGTACCCGACGACACCTCGAGGAAGCCGTGGGAGTTGCCGTAGACGTGGAAGCCGCGATGGGTGGCGACGTTGGCGCCTTCGGAGTTGACGATCCGTGAGTCGTGGGCGAGCGCCTCGGCCTCGGCTTCCAGCGCGCGTTCGGTGGCTTCGTGAACGTCGAGTTCCCAGGGATGATCCAGATCGAGGTCCGGCAGCGCGCGCGCCATCAGTTCGGCGTCGGCGAGACCGTTGCAGGGGTCCTCCTCGGTGAATTTCGCGATGTTGATGGCGGCGCGCACGGTTTCGCGCATCGCGTCGGATCCCGCGTCGGTGGTGCTCGCCGAGCCCGTCCTGGCGCCGAGGTAGACGGTGATGCCGAAGCCCCGGTCGTTGGTGAACTCGACGGTCTCCAAGTCGCCCTTGCGGACCGATACGACGACGCCGGTGGAGTCGCCGGCCGATACCTCCGCGGCACTTGCGCCCTGGCGTCTGGCCTCGTCCAGGATGCCCGCGACCAGGTCCTTGAGGGATGCGCCGAGGTCGCCTCCGTGCCGCTCGCCTGGGGCGGCCTCGACGACGCCATTCGCACTCACGCGCTCGTTCCCCCGACCGTGATCCCGTCGATGCGCAAGGTCGGCTGACCCACGCCCACCGGCACGGTCTGGCCCTCCTTGCCGCAAACGCCGACGCCGGCGTCGAGTTTGAGGTCGTTGCCCACCATGGAGACCCGGCCCATCACCTCGGGTCCGTTGCCGATCAGCGTGGCACCGCGGATGGGCGGACCCACCTTGCCCTTGTCGATGACATAGGCCTCGGTGGCGGAGAACACGAACTTGCCCGAGGTGATGTCCACTTGGCCACCGCCGAAACTCACCGCGTAGACGCCCTTGTCGACGCTGGCGATGATCTCGCCGGGGTCGCTGCTGCCCGCCAGCATGAAGGTGTTGGTCATGCGCGGCATCGGCAGATGGGCGAACGACTGGCGTCGACCGTTACCGGTGCTCTCGACGCCCATCAGGTGGGCGTTGTGTTTGTCCTGCAGGTAGCCCACCAGGATGCCGTCTTCGATTAGCACGGTACGTTGTCCAGGCGTACCCTCGTCATCGACGCTGAGCGATCCCCGGCGGTCCGGCAGGGTTGCGTCGTCGACCACCGTGCACAACTCCGAGGCCACCTTTTCGCCCAGCCGCCCGGCGAACGCGGATGTGCCCCGGCGGTTGAAATCACCCTCGAGACCGTGCCCCACGGCTTCGTGCAGCAGTACGCCGGGCCAGCCGGGACCCAGCACGACGGGGAAGGTGCCGGCAGGTGCATCGACGGCTTCGAGATTCAACAGCGCCACCCGCACCGCCTCTCTCGCGTAGCCCTCGGCGGCATCGCCGTCGAACAGCCACGCCGTGTCGAAACGGCCGCCCCCACCGTCGAAACCGCGCTCCCGCCGGCCGTCCTGTTGCGCGATCACCGACACGTCGAACCGCGACAGCGGTCGCGCATCGCCACTCAGGGTACCGTCCGTGGCCACCACGAGGTTGGTCTCCCGGCTCATGGAAATCCGCACCGTGACCTCGCTGACCCTGGAATCCAGGCTGCGGGCATAGGCATCGATGCGACGCAGCAGGGCGACCTTGTCTCCCTCGGCCGACGACGTCAGCGGATCGACGTCGGCGTAGCGGGCGGTGGCGCGCGCCCGGGTCAGGACCGGTGCGCCGCCGTGGCGCGTGCGGGCGATGCTGCGCGCCGCGTCGGTGGCACGGCTGAGGGCACGCGGGCCGATGTCGTCGGCGTAGGCGAAACCAGTCTTCTCGCCGCTGATCGCGCGCACGCCGACACCTCGGTCGACGTTGAAGGACCCGCCCTTGACGGTGCCGTCCTCCAGGGTCCAGGACTCGTCCCGGCAAAGCTGGAAGAAGAGCTCCCCGGTGTCGATGCCCGTCCCCGTCAAGCGGGCCAGCTGGCCGGAGACATCACCTTCGCTGAGTTGCCCGGGATCCCACAGGGCACGTCTTGCGTTCTCGATTCGGTTGTCAGTCGTCATTCGCCTCCACGCCCTCGTCCTCCACCACGTCCGTTGAGCCCGTCCCGCCATCGGGGGGCGCGAGCGGTGCTTCATCGGGCATGGCATCCACGGCATTGTCGAACATGCGCACGAACTGCACGTCCGGTTCGTCGATCGTGCCGCCCAGCCGGTACATGCCGCTCGATAGCCGCTCGATGGGATCCTTGAACACCTGTCGGCCGACGAGGACGCCTGCGGCCGCTGCCGGGTTGGACATCGCCAGAACGGCCGCGTACCAAGGCAGGCTCGCGTTCACCGGCAGCGTCACCACCATCTCGTTGTCGAGCGTGCCGTTGGCGAGGTCGACGTCGCCGCTGATCTCGAAACGCAACCCCGTACCCTTGATTCTCGCCGGCTCGGTGAACCACGCCCGACCGTCCACCAGGGCCAACGGCGCGACCACCTCGTCGAAGCTCACGCCACGTCCGAACACGTCGGAGAAGTCGAGACTCATGCGTTTGACGATCGTGGAAAAGTTGATGAGGCTCATGATGCGGGTCGCACCGGCACCCTGCTCGACATCCAGGAAGCGGCCGTTCAACAACCGCAACTCGGCCTCGCCGGACAGCCCCGCCAGTTCGAAGTTCATGGGCGAGCCCGGCCAACTGAGACTACCGCCCGAGGTGAACTGCTCCGACTCCACGCTCGGTGCGAAGTTCCACAATGGCAGCACATCCCTGAGGTCGGCGGCGGTGACCGTACCTTGGAAATACGTCCGGCCGGTTGCCGACCAGAGTGCCGGTGCCGTGCTCTCGATGCGCAGTCCGCGGAGGTCCGCCGCAACCTCCACCAGGCGTACGCCGTCCGCTACCGGGCGCAGACCGAACCGCCAGCTGCCGTAGTCGGCGTCGCCCACCCGGACGCGGTCGAGAACCACGTCGGCGGCGATCAGACTGTCGATCAACGCGGGATCGAGCGGGTCGCCCTCGGCGGCGGGGGCATCCAGCGAGACGTCGGTCAGCCTCACCTGCCAGGGCTCGTTGCCCGAGCGTGCGACACGACCCTTGACCGCCTCCGAGGTGATGGAGAAGCTGACCTCGCCCCGGTCCGAGAAGCCATCGAGGACCAGATCGTCGAGTTCGACGGCATCCAGGACAATCTTGCCGATTCGGAATCGCCGGAGTTCCCAAGCGAGCTGATCGGCCGGCGCGGACTCGTTGCCGGCATCCCCGGCGCCACCGTCATTGAAACCCCCGATGAAGGCGGTGATGTCGGTGCCGTCGACGTGGTCGAGACCCCCGCCGATGACCACCCGGCCGACACTCGCATCCGCCATCGGAATGGGCGCGCCGATGCCCAGCGACGCGGCCCGGATGCTCGATTCCGAAGCATGTACCCAGCCGCTCGCCGCGCCGTAGCGCAACGACACCGCGGTGTAGTCGTCGAGAAACTGCAAGGTGGCGGCGAGTTCGCGGCTGTCATCCGCCGTCTTTCCCAGTGGCGACGGCAGGGCCACCGAAACGCCGACGAGGTCGCTCTCGACGCGCAACTCGGACGCCCGGCCGGAGCCCGGAAACACCGTGAACCGGGCGTTGAAGTCGAAGCTTCCCGTGGCGATGCCCGGGTCGACGAGGTCGAGCAGGCGGTAGGCGTCGGCCGCGGTCGCCGATCCGTCCAGGGCGAAGGTCACCCGGTCGTTGTCGGAATCAATGGCGATGCGCACCGGTGAACCGAACAAGGTGCCTTCGGAGGCATCGCTCGCCACGGCGGCCGGCCACTCGAAGCCCACCCGGTTGTCCATGGCGTCGATGTGCAGGCCGAGATCAACGAGGTCGATGCTTGCATCCCGGAACGTGAGGTCCAGCCGCATGTCGGCTGGCCGAAGCGACTGTCCCCGCAGTGGCAATACCAGATCGGCGACAACGCCCGCCCGGCCAGACCCTACCCAGGCTTCGGAGAGAAAGGGCATGGCCTCGTGCACCGGGGTCTGCCAGGCGAAGTCGATCAGCCGGTCGACCGTCGCCTCCGCCCGAAGATTCACCTCGACGCGTTCACCGCTCGCCGGCACGCGCACCGTCAAGGCGGACACGTCGGTGTCGAAAACCCGCCCCCCGCCCTGCATGCGCGTCTCGCTCCCGGTCACCACCAGAGAACCCTCCACACCGCTCGCGCGCGGCCAGTCCGGGTGGTAGACGATTACGCCGCCCTCGATGTCGGCGGTCATTTCGAAGCGACGCGCGGCCTGGCCCGGCGATGTCTTGACGTCACCGTGATAGAGCAAACGACTGCGGGCGAGTTGGCCGTCGACGAGCCCCTTCAGCAGCCATTGGCGCAGTTGGGGTGCCAGATCCAACGGCAGGTAGTCGCTGGCGGAGTCCATGGCGATTCGATCCAACACGGCGTCGGCCGTGACCCTCACGTCGTCCACGTCGGCGGAACGGGCCAGGGCAAGACCGACGCGGCCTCGAGTGTCCTCGCTTTCGATCTGCCAATCGCCACGCATGCCGTAGTGGTCCGAGCCGCGCACGACGGTGAGGGAACCGCTGCTGTGGTCGCGAATGCCGGTGGCGGTGACGAAGTCCGGGAACGCCAGCTGGTGGTTCGCCGCCTGCAGGTCGGCCCGTAGCGCCTGCGGGTGGCCGACCACCCGGAACGACACGTTGTCGACCTCCGGCACGCCGTTGTACGCGAACACGGCCGCGTCCGACCCGCTTGAGACGAACGCCACGCCGGCGCGGTCGACCCGCACGCCGAGGTGCTCGATGCGCCCTTCCGGCGCGAGATTGACGAGCCAGCGTCCCACCAGGTGGTCGGTGCCCGCGAGCGCGACCGCCGTCGACGCGAGGTCCGCAATCGCGATGGGTCGGACCCAGAACTCCGCGAACGGTTCGTCATCGGTCCAGATATCGGGAACCCGGAGGCCACCCCCGGCGAGCTGGATCTCACGACCGCCGGTGACGATCTCCAGTCGTTCGAGGCTGCCGCGATAGCCACCGCGCTCATTCCAGCCGGTGAGCCGGGCACTGATGTCGGCGGTCCCTCCCGGGGTCACCAGTCCGGTGACGCCGACTTCCAGGCGTGCCTCGGCGGTGCCGCCCGGGTCACGCCGCCAGTCCCCGTCGAGCGCCGCCTCGAAGCCCGGGACACCGAGAATTTCCGCCAGCTCCGCACCCAGGGTGAAGGATCGGGCGGCAAGGCGGATGGCCCCCGGGCCATCGGTGGCGACGTCGCCCTCCACCGTGAGCGCACAATCGGCGCAGGTCGGTTCGGATTGTGCCCGAATCGAGAATTGATGCCGACCGTCGCTGTTCAGCAACACCGATTCCACGTGCAGGGAGGCCGACCGGCCCTCGCGTTCCGCGACAAGCCGCCCGCGGACCCAGATCTCGTCGCTGTACCTCAGGAAGGCCCCGGCAGATAATCCCGAACCGCCGCCGGTGTCCTTGAGCCGCCATCCGGCCGGTGTCTTCTCGACGACAAGGCGCGCATCGACGACGGTCATCCGGCGCGCCACCACCCGGTTCCTGCCCAGGCTCTCGATGAGGTCCAGGCGAAAGTCAATGCCGGCCAATTCGCCGGCCGGGAAACGCACTCGCTCGGCGAAGAACCCCGGGTTGATGCCACGCCAACGTCCTTCGAGACCCTCCACGACGATTCCCTGGTCGGCGAGCAGGTCGTTTATCACACCCTCGAGCCGCGGCAACTGCGAGAACACCGCGCGCCCCGTCCACTCCAAGGCGGCCACGGTCGCGACCACCACCGTCGCAAGGACAAAGATCGTGCGCAGGAATCGCACGGGCCCTAATGCCGCCCGCGCGGTACGACGTCGAACTGATCGGTGTGGTAGCCCGGCTCCACCTGGAGCCGGATGGGCCGGCCCACAGCACGCGCCAACACCGACAGGTGGTCCGCATCCTCACCAAGCAGTCGGTCGACGACCTCCTGGCCCGCGCAGACGAGGTATTCGGACGCGCCCAAGTCCGTGCCGTTGCGGTCGTGCCGCTCCACGGTGCGGAAGATGTCGTAGCATGCGCTCTGCGGCGAACGGGCATGACCGTGGCCCGCGCATCGACCGCAGGGCTCGCACATCTGTTGCAACAGGCTCGCCCGCGTGCGGCGCCGGCTGATCTCGACCAAGCCGAGTTCCGAGAATCCGGAAGCGTGGAACCGCGCTGGATCCCCTGCGGCGGCATCGAGCAGGGAACCGACGACGTCGTCGCCGTGGTCCTCCCGGTCCATGTCGATGAAATCAACGACGACGATGCCGCCGATGTTGCGCAAGCGCAACTCACCGGGGATCGCCCGGGCGGCCTCCAGGTTGGTGCGGTAGGCCGTGTCCTCCAGGTTCGCCGAGTCCACGTACGCTCCGCTGTTGACGTCGACGGTGGTCATCGCCTCGGTCTGCTCGATCACCAGGTGCCCCCCCGACGGCAGCGACACACGGGGTTCCAGGGCGCGTGCGATGGCCGATTCGAGGTCGTGCAGGTCGAACAGCGGAGAGCGGCCATCGTAGTGGACGATCCGCTCGGTGTACTCCGGCAGGTAACGTCCGACGTAGTCGACGAGCCGTGCGAACGTGTCGGTGTCGTTAACCACCACCGACTCCACCGACGGCCCGGCCATGTCGCGGACGATGCGCATCGGCGCGGGCAACTCCTCGAACACCAAGCCGCAGTCGCCCTGGCTGTCGCGGCGCTCGACAATGCGCCGCCACAGGCGGTCGAGGACCACAAGGTCGGCACGAAGCTGGTCTTGGGTCGCCACCCGCCCCGCGGTTCGAACGATGCAGCCGTAGGATTGTCCCAACTCGTCGCGCGCGCTCTCCGCCAGCCCCTTCAAGCGCTCGCGTTCGTCTTCGTCGACGATCCGCGTCGACACCGCGACGTGGCTGTCCAGGGGCAACAGCACGACATGGCGCGCAGCGACGGCGAGATTGGTGGTGAGCCGGGCACCCTTGCCGTGCAGCGGATCCTTCGCCACCTGCACGAGCAGATGCTGGCCGGCATCGACCAACTCGGCGATATCCCGTGGCTTGGCGTCGGGGCGGAACCCGTGTACATCCCGGACGTGCAGAAAGCCCGGGCGGTCGAGGCCGATGTCGACGAACGCGGCCTGCACACCGGGCACCACCCGGGCGACCTTGCCGCGGTAGAGATTGCCCGTCAGGGTGTAGTTGCCGCCGCGTTCCAGATGCAGCTCGCGAAGCTCGCCGTCGGCAAGGACCGCGACGCGCGTCTCGAAGACGTTCACGTCGATGAGGATCTGTTCCGCCATCGCGCATCAAATTCGTCGCACCGTGCCGACGCGCAATATAACGCCGATGCCCCCTGCCGTAACCCCTGCCGCCGCCCACGTGGCCCCTGTCAGCGGACCACGAACCGGACGTTGAGCGCCTCCAGTCCCAGGGAGATCGCGGGATAGACGACCGCAGTGGCCACGGCGGGTGCGTAGAGGGCGGGCGTCAGCCAATCCACATCGTGGACGATGGTCAGTACCGAGCGATGCATCACCTGCGCCGCTTCCGCCAGCACGAGGACGGCCAGCGTACGCTGCAGGAGCGTGAACATCACCAGGCGGCTGTTGAAGCGCCGCGCCAGGTAGGTCGCAAGCGCGAGGCAGATGCCGTTCAAGCCCAAGGGCGTCCCGAGAATCGCGTCGAGAAACAGACCCGCGATCCAGGCGCAGAATGTGCCGATGCGTTCCGGTGCCGCCACCGCCCAGAAGAAGAACACCGCCAGCGTCCAGTCGGGCCGCCACCATCCCAGCCAGTCCGGGGCGTCGGCGGGTGGCCGCGCAGCCGCCAGGGCCAAGGCGACCAGCACCGTGAGGAAGATCAGCCAACCGCCGCGCAGGGGATTCAGGTCGGCTCCTCCGGCGCGCCCGAGGTCGGGGCGGCGATGGGCGCTTGCTGCGGATTCGCCTCGGCCTCGGTCGGAAACACCACCAGCAGGTGTCGGGATCGGTCGAGCAGTGCGTCGGGCTCGGCCTCGACCTCGGCGAAGCCCTGCATTTGATCGGTGACCACCGATACGACCACGCCCACCGGATAGCCGAAGGGGAAACGTTGTCCGAGTCCGGAAGTCACCAGCCGGTCGCCTTCGCGGATGCCGGCGGTGACCGGGACGTCCTTCAGGACGAGCCTGTCCGGTGAACCGGTACCGGCGGCGATGGTGCGCAGGTTGTTGCGCAGCACCTCGACGGGCAACGAGTGTCGCACGTCGGTTATCAGCAGCACGCGGCTCGTCACCAGCGAGGCCTCGACGATCTGCCCGACCACGCCGGTGGAGTCGACCACCGCCTGGCCCACGGCGACGCCGTTGGCGCCGCCCTTGTCGATGACAACTTCGTGGCGTGCGGGATCCGGCACGATCTCGATCAACTCCGCGATGAGCACATCGCTGCGCAGCCGGGTCCGGGAGTCGAACAGGCGCCGCAAGCGGTCGTTTTCCTCGAGCACCGCCTCGTAGCGCGTCGCCAGTCCCTGCAGGCGGAGCGATTCGCGCTCGAGTTCGGCATTGCGGCGCCTCAAGGTGGCGTGCGACGAAAAGAACTCACCGAGATACGCACCGGCGCGGTACGGCGACTCGGTCAGGTGCAGGATGGGGCTCACCGCAGTGGTCAACACCGAACGCACCGGCACCACCAAGCTCAACTCCGCCTGTTCGAACGCCAACAGCACAAACGACGCCAGCGCCAGGGCGAGCAGGTGGCGGGCGTTTGGCGTTGCCGGTTGAGCCAATTTCGATGGTGACCCGTTGTTCTATCGCCTCGGTCTAGCCCCAAATTCTTCTTCGGTCAAGCGTTTCCGATGAGAACACAAGGCATCCTCTGATCAAACCCGTCCATGGGCTTGATCAGGATCACATCCTTGTGCCGCCCGCTACTCGGTCCAGAGGAGGTCCGCGTAGCCGCTGAAGTCCTCCACCGCCATGCCACCGCCGCGGGCGACGCAGGTGAGCGGGTCCTGGGCGACGACCACCGGCAACCCCGTCTCCTCGGCGAGCAGGACATCGAGATCCTTGAGCAACGCCCCACCCCCGGTGAGCACGATGCCGGTGTCCGCGATGTCGGCGGCCAACTCGGGCGGGGTCTGCTCCAGGGCATTCTTGACTTCCTGAACGATCATCGCGAGCGGTTCCTGCAGCGCTTCAAGAATGTCGTTGCTGTCCAGCGTGACGCTGCGCGGCACGCCCAGTGACAGGTTGCGGCCGCGGATGCTGATCTCCTTGGCCTCCTGCTGCGGATAGGCGGCGCCGATCTCGTACTTGATCTTCTCGGCCATGGTCTCGCCGATCAGGGTTGACTGGACCCGGCGTACGTAGTTGATGATGTTCTCGTCGAAGCGGTCGCCACCCACCCGGACGGTGTCCGAGTAGACGACGCCGCTCAACGACACGACTGCGATCTCGGTGGTGCCGCCGCCGATGTCCACGACCATCGTCCCCACCGCCTCGTGTACGGGTAGGCCGGCGCCGATCGCGGCGGCCATGGGCTCCTCGATCAGGCGCACGTCGCGCGCGCCCGCCGACAGCGCGGAGTCGCGGATGGCCTTGCGCTCCAGCAGCGTCGAGCGGCACGGGACGCTGACGATCACGCGCGGGCTCGGCCGCACGACCGCGCCTTCGTGCACCTTCGAGATGAAGCGCTTGAGCATCTCCTTGGTGTAGGTGTCGTCGGCGATGACACCGTCCTTGAGGGGCCGGATAGCCTTGATGTTGACCGGCGTGCGTCCGAGCATGCGTTTCGCGTCGGTGCCCACGGCGATGATCTTGCGGTCCCTGCCGTCGTCGCGAATCGCGACCACCGATGGCTCATCGAGGATGATCCCCTGTTCCTCGGCGTACACTAGGGTGTTTGCCGTGCCCAAATCGATGGACAGGTCGCGGGAGAACAACCCGCGGAATGCTCTGAACATGGATACCGTAGGAACCGCCCCTCCAATCGAACAACTCTACCACGCTGCCCGCCGCAACCGCAGGACAAACAACGCACTAAAACCGGAGTGAAAACGGAACTCGGGGTCTGTGGCGGCATGGGAAGTGGCGTAATATCCGCGCGCCTGCCCGACGGGAGTTCCCATGCCGCAAAGCGATTCGACCCCTACCGAGCGTCGTGCCGCCGCCTCGGACATGATCGACAAACTCATGCGCCTGGCCGCGTTGAAGCTGGAAGCCGACGAGCGGGAAATGCTCAAGGACAACCTGGACAGGATCGTCGCGCTCATCGACGCCATGCGGTCGGCCGACACCGACGGGATCGAACCCTTGGACCATCCGCTGGACGGTGTGCAGCCGCTACGTCCCGATCAGGTCACCGAAGACATCGATCGGGACCGCTTCCAGGGCCTGGCACCCGCCGCGCGCGACGGGCTCTATCTCGTCCCTCGGGTCGTCGACGCGGTCGCGTCCGCAGGCGCCCCGAGAATTCGCTCCGCGAACGCTCCCCGCCGGGCGCGACCCGGGAAGCGTGCCTGACGGCGCCGTGTAACAAAGATAGCGTTCGATGCAACCGTTCCCGACCATCGACGGAATTCGCCGCACGCTGGCCGCCAAGGCCGCCAGCGCCGTCGAGATCACTCAGGCACAGCTCGCGCGGATCGCCGCGAGCGACCTCAACAGCTTCGTCACGGTGTGCGAGGAAGACGCCCTCGCGGCCGCCCAGCGGGCCGACGCGCAGATCGCACGCAAAGGCCATGCGGGGCTCGCCGGTGTGCCCATCGCCCACAAGGACGTGTTCTGCACCGCGGGGGTCAAGACCACCTGCGCATCGAGAATGCTCGCAAACTTCATCGCACCCTACGACGCCACCGTGGTGACCCGGCTCGCCGACGCCGGCGTGGTGGTGGTCGGCAAGACCAACATGGACGAGTTCGCCATGGGCTCCTCCAACGAGAACAGCCACTTCGGACCGGTGTCCAACCCCTGGGACACGGAGCGCGTCCCCGGGGGATCCTCCGGGGGTTCCGCAGCCGCCGTGGCCGCCGGCCTGGTGCCTGCGGCAACGGGCACCGACACCGGCGGCTCCATCCGCCAGCCTGCGGCGTTCTGCGGCATCAGCGGACTCAAACCCACCTACGGCCGCGTCTCCCGCCACGGCATGGTGGCGTTCGCGTCGAGCCTGGACCAGGGCGGGCCCCTGGCGCGCTCAGCCGCCGATCTGCGCCTCCTGCTGCGCCACATGGAGGGCCACGACCCCCTGGACTCCACGTCAGCCGATGTCGAACCGACAGGCAGCGCCTCCCTGGCCGGCCTCAGCATCGGCATTCCCCGCGAGTACTGGCGAGGACTGGACGACCGAATCGCCGCCGTCATCGACGAAGCGGGCGCGGTCCTCGAGGGACTCGGTCACCGACGCGTCGACGTCTCGCTGCCCCACACGGCCTACGCCACGCCCGCCTACTACGTCATCGCCAGTGCGGAGGCCTCCACCAACCTGGCGCGCTACGACGGCGTCCGTTACGGCCACCGCGCCGACAGCCCCGCCGATCTAGACGACCTGTACCTTCGGTCGCGCAGCGAGGGTTTCGGCGCCGAAGTCAAGCGGCGGATCCTGGTCGGCACCTATGCGCTGTCCGTGGGCTACTACGATGCCTACTACCGCAAGGCGCAACGCCTGCGCCGACTGATCCGGCAGGATTTCCTCGACGCCTTCGGCGCCGTGGACCTGATCCTGACGCCGGCCACCCCGACGACCGCGTTCCGCAAGGAGGCACTCCAAGCCGTCGACGAGTCCGGCGATCCCACCGCCATGTACCAGCAGGACATCTACACGGTCCCGGCAAGCCTCGCCGGCCTGCCGGCGGTGAGCATTCCCTGCGGCTTCATCGACGGCCTGCCCGTGGGCATGCAGGTTATCGCCCCGCATTTCGCCGAGGACCGCCTGCTCGCCGTCGCCGAAGCCTTCCAGCGCGAGACCGACTGGCACGCCCGAACTCCGGAGAAATCGTGAGCGCACCGTCCTGGGAGAGCGTCATCGGGCTCGAGGTCCACGTTCAGCTCAAGACGCGCTCGAAGATCTTCTCCGGGGCCACCACGGCGTACGGCGCCCCGCCCAACACCCAAGCGTGCGCCGTGGATCTCGCCCTGCCCGGCGTGCTGCCGGTGCTCAACGCGCAAGCCGTGCGCATGGCCGTCGTGTTCGGCCTCGCCGTCGACGGCCGCATCGCCGAGCGCTGCCGTTTCGACCGCAAGAGCTACTTCTACCCCGATCTGCCGAAGGGTTACCAGATCAGCCAGCTCGACGAGCCCATCGTCAGCGGCGGGCACCTGGACATCGACATGGCGAACGGCACCACCAAGCGTGTCTGCCTGACCCGTGCCCACCTCGAGGAGGATGCCGGGAAGTCGCTGCACGAAGACTACGCGGGGCAGACCGGAATCGACCTCAACCGCGCCGGAACACCGCTGCTCGAGGTGGTCAGCGAGCCCGAGCTCGCAACCCCGGAGGAGGCCGGACGCTACTTCCGTACCATGCACACCCTGGTGCGTACGCTCGGTATCTGCGACGGCAACCTGAACGAGGGTTCGATGCGCTGCGATGCCAACGTCTCGGTACGCCGCCGAGGCGAAACGGCGCTCGGACAGCGCACCGAGATCAAGAACCTCAACTCGTTCCGTTTCCTCGAGGCGGCGCTCCGCTTCGAAATCGACCGCCAGATCGAGGTCCTGGAATCCGGTCGGGAAGTCGTCCGGGAGACTCTGCTGTACGACCACGAGCGGCATGAAACGCGGTCGATGCGGGGCAAGGAACTGTCCGAGGACTACCGCTATTTCCCCGATCCCGACCTGCTTCCGGTAGTGGTCACGCCTGCCATGGTGGATGCCGCACGGGCGGCGCTGCCCGAATTGCCCGCCGCCAGGCGCCGGCGCTACATGGCGGGCCTCGGACTCCCCGACTACGACGCCGCCTGGCTCGCCGACGAACCCGACGCGGCAGCCTACTTCGACGCCGCCACCGCAGCCTGCGGCGAACCGAAGAAGGCGGCCAACTGGATCATGGGCGATGTCGCCGCGGCGGCGCGGCGCGAGGACACGGCATGGTCCGACATTCCGGTACCGGCGGAACAGCTCGGCCGGCTCATCGCGCGCATCGAGGACGGGTCCATCTCCGGCAAGATCGCGAAGTCCCTTTTCCGGTCGCTGTGGGATGACGGCGGCGCCGGGCGCACCGTCGACGTGGACGCGACGATCGAGAGCCGGGGCCTCAAGCAGGTGAGCGACGCCGGGGAACTGGCGACGATCGTCAACGACGTGCTTGCGAACCACCCCGAGCAGGTCGAGCAGGTCCGTGCCGGCAAGACCCGCGTCCTCGGCTTCCTCGTCGGCCAGGTGATGAAGGCCAGCGGCGGCCAAGCCAATCCCCGGCGGGTCAACGAACTCCTGCGCGAAGCCATCGACCAGCGAGGCTCCGCTTCAGACGG